>DAGF01000037.1:26020-50007 GCA_002495645.1 Euryarchaeota archaeon UBA549 | reverse complement strand
GGAAGTGTCCATGTGGGCGGCACTGGAAGACATTGACACCTCCCAATCCATCCTCATCGCCGTTGGTGATGTGACGGTCTCGACGCTCTTGGCCCTCGACATCGTTCCAGACTTGGGATTTATCGACGGGCAAACCAAACGCACAGCCTTAGCAGCAGAAGAGCAGGTGGATTGTTCAGCCTTTACCCACATTCTGGAAGCATCCAACCCTGCAGGCGTGCTGACGCCCGAACTCAAGGCGGTCATCGCCCAGGCTGCTCAACTTGAGGAACCCACCGTGGTTGTGGTTGACGGCGAGGAGGATTTGGCGCCGCTGTACATCCATCTTCATGTTCCGCTCCATGCGGTTGTGTTCTACGGCCAGCCCGGCGTTGGTGTGGTGGCTCAACCGAGCAGCCTTGAAACGAAAGCACGTTGTCGTCGTCTGCTGGAATTGTTCGAGGTGGTTTGAGTGGCGGAGCCCAAGGTCTCCGTTTCCGTATGTGTGCGTAACGGCGCTCATTGGATTGAGGGGTGTTTGGAGGCCCTTCTCAACCAAACGTACCCCCACATCGAAATTCTGGTCGTCAACGATGGTTCTGACGACGGTGCAGAAGCGATTCTTTCCCCCTACCACGACCCGGAAGGGGAACGAGGTTTTCCATTGACCGTCCACCACCAGCCCCCCCTTGGTCTGTCGGCCGGCCGCCAGTGGGCCGTTGAGCAAGCCTCCGGTGAATGGGTCGCCATCACGGACATCGACGTCCGCCCCGAACAGGATTGGGTGGCCAATATGGTGGCCAACATCCAACCGCTTTCCGAGGAAGAGCGGGTTGTGGCTGTCACCGGACGAACCGTGTTTGAGCAGGCCAACGATTTGGTGAGCCGGCTTCGTTCGGTGGAAATCGCAGCCAAGTACCGTGCTCGTCCCCGACGAACCAGTTTGGCCAACGGACCCTGTTCCATGTTTCATCGCGAGGCGTTGATGGAAGTGGGTGGATTTGACCCGAGTTGGTACCACGCTGAGGACATGGAGGTCAGTCTTCGCCTCATCCAAGCAGGCGGCACCATCGTCTATGCACGGGATGCTCTTGTGAAACACGTCCCAGAAACGGGCGCAACCCATTTTTTGGCCAAACGAAAGCGAGACGCGCGGGCGCACCTGCGCATTGTTCGCCATCATCCGAAACGACGACGACAAGGGCCAGGTTTTGATTTCCTTGGCAGTTCCACGATGGTGCTCTGTCTTTTTCCTCTTTGGCTGGGGATCCTTATCTCGGGTATTCCGTTCGCTTGGGGTTTGTTATCAGGCAGCGTTTCGGTTGACGGTTCTCCTTTTGACCCGTGGGAAGGAAAGGTGCTCCTCGTGTCCTTGGGTTTGCTTGCGGTTCACGAAGTGTTTCTCTGGCGTGGACGTCTTGGGGTCGTGAACCGTGAAGTCATGCGTTCAACCCCGCATAACAAACTCATCGCCATGTTTGGCGTGCGATGGTTGACGTTTCGGTGGAGCGTAGCGCTTTGGCACGGCTTGTTGTTGGGTTGTGTTGATGCCCTGCTCGGGCGGAACGGCCACAAGCGTTGAAGATCGTGCTTCAGTCGATGTTTTCATCACCGGGTGGCACTCTGCTGGCATGGTTCAAAGCGAATCCAGCTGCCATAAGGGCGATGGTGACCGAATACACGCCGACGTCAATCCAACCTCGGTGGGCGATGCCAAAGTAGAGGTAGAAAGCAAGGCCGAGCAAGAGACACCAAGCGGCCATGGTGCGTTGGCCACCACCGAGGCTTGGGTCGTTGAGAGCAGGCCACGTGTCGTTGATGAGCAACCCCTTGGCCCAGTCGGCAACGGAGTGGCGTTCGTTCACGATTCGGCTGCCGAGGGCGATGAGGCCGATGCAGCCAGCGATGAAGATGGTGTCGCCGAGCACTTCGAAATGGAACCCGTCCTTTGCGTCGCCAAAGGCAGCATTGGTGGCCTCAAAGGTCAACAAACCGCCCCACGAGACACGGTATGTTGGATGGGCCATGCTGAACATGTTCAGGGCGGCAAGGACCAAACCCCAAACGCCGAGAAAGACCAAGGCAGAAGCATAAACGGGCACTTTGCCGTCAACGACTTGGCCGGTTTCATCGTCGCTCATGCTCTCGCCGACTGGCGTACTGCATTTAAGCACACCGAACAGAGCAACCCGTTAGGTTCACGGGTTCTTCACAGCGAAGTTTGGTGGTGATAGTTGGCGTTGAAAACCACGTGCATTTCTTCCTCGGCGGTTGACATGATGGTTCTGGCGTCAACGTTGGCGGGGATGCAGGAGTTGATCTCCTTCGACCGTCCATAGCGACCCTTACTGACGGTTCGTGCCGTGACCAAACCGAGCATGTCGAGGTTGGAAATAAGACCTGAAATCCGGCGTTGCGTCAATGGATTTTGACGAATGTGCTGACAAGCCTGGCGGTAGATGTCGTAGACTTGGCCGGTTTGGACGTTGCGAAGGCCGTTTTGCTCGTTGAGCAAAATAGAGGCCAAGACGAGCTTCTGCTGGCTTGGGAGGCTGGCGATGACCGGCGTCATCTGGTCGGATTCGATTTGGCTTTGTGCGATGCGAACATGGTTTTGGTTCACTGCGTCATCACCGGCTTGTTCGGCTTTTTCCGTTGAGATACGAAGCAGGTCAAGCGCACACCGTGCATCGCCGTGTTCCTGAGCGGCAAGCGCAGCGCAGAGTTCGATGACACCCGGTCCGATGGCTTCAGCGTCAAGCCCCTCTTGGGCGCGTTGGCGGAGAATGTCTTGGAGTTGCTCAGCATCGTAGGGGCGGAACAACACATCCAGTTGACCGAGTCGTGAGCGAACCCGTGGGTCAAGGAAGTCGGTGAATTTGAGGTCGTTTGAGATGCCGATGACACAGGCTCGGGCGCTCTTGAGTGAGGAATTCATGTTGGTCAAATTGTAAAGCAGGTCATCACCGGCTTTGCGAACGAGGTGGTCAATTTCGTCGAGGACGATGACAAAGACGCCGCCGCGTCGGTCCATGCGCCGAATGAGTTCGTTGAACACGCGGTCGGTGGGCCATCCGGTGAACGGGATTTCATCCTGCTCAAAATCCTCCAAGAGCGAGTTTCCAATGTGGCTCAACACCCTGTACTGCGTGTCAATTTGGCGGCAATTCACCATGATGGACTCAACCTGGCGACCCATGGTTTCGCCTTTGGCACGGAGGTGATGGCAGACGTAATCGGTGACCGCTGTTTTTCCAGCACCGGTAACACCGTAGAGGGTCATGTTACTTGGGATGTGGCCTTTGAGGGCTTCCCAGAGGTTGTAGGAAATCTTCTCAATTTCCTCTTCTCGGTGGGGGAGGCGTTGGGGCCTGAAATTGTGGCGAAGGTGTTCTTTGTTTTTGAAGAGGGTTTTCTGGGAAACAAACTTGTCAAAGATGTTGGTTTCCACGTGAATTCACCTCCTTATTTATACCCAAGACGAGGAAGTCATTCGCCGACTCAACGCCATGTTGCCATTGAGTCCGAGTCCCCCTTATATGCCTGTCCACGAGAAGAAATGGGAGGGCTTGATTTTGGAAGAAGTGGACGCCTCACTTTCGGATATAAAGGTAGGCCAGAAAATGAAAAATGAACACCTTCCAAAATAAAATTCGTCCGGGTGCTGAACTCAGAAATCCCATGATTTCCCGTTCCACTCAATGAGATCACCGTCGTGAAGTTGCACAACCTGCGGGGGAAAGACCGGCTCGGTGTCTTCGAGGAGTTTTGGGAACGGGCTCTCGTCATCGATGTAGGTGTGGGTGATCCCCAAGGGCGTTGTGCAGCGCTCAGCAAGGGCTGCGATGTCCATGGGTTTGTGGTGGTGGGTTGATGGCACCCAATCGGGGAACCCCATTTCCAACACCGCGAGGTGAGAGCGTTCAATTGCGTCGTAAAGGGTCTCGCAAGGGCCTGAGTCTCCGCTGTGCACAAAGGACGCACCGCTCTCGTGTTCAAAGCGATAGCCATGGGGTTCCACAGCATCTTCGTGGTGGACTTCAAACCGCTCCCAGCGCCACCCGTCATCCAACTGTCCTTCATCGTCCATCACCCAGGTGATGTGCTCGAGCATGCTGTCGAGCGAACCGGGAAAGGCCAGCTTGCAGAGGTGGGTCAACCGTTCCTTCACGAACGGCGTGCCGACCACGGTCAAGGGTTGTTGCCCCTCTCGGTCCGAGATGTATTTGCGTTCAAGCAGAAGAAATGGGAATCCAAAGACATGGTCGCCGTGAACATGGGTGATGAAGATCGTCCGCAGGCCAGCAACATCGTGGCCTGCGCGGCGAAGCCCGGCCAGGGCCGTGGGGGGCGCGTCGATGATGTTGTGCCCGTCAAAGAGCGCAAAGGAATGGTGGCGCCCGTGCGGGAGGAAGGCGTTGCCCGTTCCCAACATCTCAATGCGGTGGGCCATGCTGTGGGGACCGCACGGTGCTTCTTCTTCTCATCGGTTGCTAGCATTGGTGCAGGGATGTGAAGCAACACCAACCATGATATAGCGACCTTGAGTGCGAAAATCATCCCCCGTGGGACGAGGTGAGGAGATGGCTGACTGGTCCGCAAAAAACCCCTACATGACACAGATCACAGAGAACTACATTCTCAACGGTGAGGGCTCGCGCAAGGAAACCCGACACATCGTGTTCGCTTTGGGCGACTCAGGCATGGATTACAAGGTTGGAGATGCCCTCGGTGTTCTCGCAGAAAACCCACCTCACATCGTTGAGGAACTTCTCGAAGTCCAAGGCTGGGACAGAGACGCTACCGTTACCACGCACAACGGCGAGCGCTCCCTTTACGAAGCCCTCAAGAAGGATTTTGAGGTTCACATGGCGAACAAAAAATTCGTTCAATCCCTTGCTGAAAAAGTGATCTCAAGTGGCATGAACATCTCGATGAGCATCGTTTCGCGAACCCGCAACCAGGCCTCGTGGTCCGCTTCAGACGATGAGCAAACACCCCCTTCCCTTCGCCCTTCGGTCCCATCCGATGACCCAGCTGCCCAAGTTGAAGCCATCACGGTGGACGCCAAGGCCATCGAAGACTATCTTTGGACCCGTGATTATGTTGACATCATGCGCGAGTTTGAAGTCAAGTACACGCCTGAGGAATTCCTTGAATTGGCCGACCGGCTGAAGCCCCGCCTCTACTCCATCGCCTCCTCTCATGATGCTCATCCCGGTTTCGTGGAATTGACCGTCGGTATCGTCCGCTTCGAATACAACGGACGTGCCCGGGGTGGGTTGTGCACGCAGTTCATGGCCGATGAAATCGACACCTCCGGTGCGCCCATCGGTGTGTTCATGTCGCCAACGAAGTCGTTCATTCTCCCCGAAGACAAGGACACGGACATCATCATGGTCGGTCCGGGTACGGGAATTGCGCCGTTTCGAGCCTTCATGGAACAGCGTGTTCATGACGGCGGTTCAGGCAAGAACTGGTTGTTCTTTGGCGACCAATCCGAGAAAACCGAGTTCTATTACAAGGACGAAATTGAAGGATGGATTGACGAAGGGCACCTTTGGCGCTTCACCACTGCGTGGTCCCGAGACCAAGAAGAGAAAATCTACGTTCAACACCGACTCAAGGAGCACGGCGCTGAGGTGTGGGAATGGTTTGAGCGCGGTGCGTACTTCTACATCTGCGGCGACAAACAATACATGGCCAAAGACGTACACCGCGCTTTGATTCAAATCGCCATCGACCACGGTGGCATGTCGGAAGACGACGCCACGCACTTCATCGAGAAGACGATGATGCGGGAAGAGAAGCGCTACCTTCGTGACGTGTACTGATCACTCCATTGGCAGCGGGACGCTCATCACCGGCAGTCCGGCCTCGTTGGCCATCGCTTCCATACGCTTGGTCCAGACCGATTGAGGCCCAGGAAATGCCAGCATGTGAGTTGCGTGCTTCATCATCCTGTCGCCCAAATCGGCGACGGCTTCCGAACGACCAGAATCTTCGGCACTGTTCGGACGCGGTGCGTCCCAAGCCTCCGTAAATACGGCGACGGGGATGTTGTTGTTGTCGGCCCATCGTTCAGCAAGATAGTCAACACCGCTGGCTCCTCCCAGAATAATGACATCGGGGTAGCCGTTGTACTTGCACCACATGTTCATCTCGTCTTCGAAGAAACTGAAATCGTAGAATTTCGAGTTCCCACAGACGATCAAATTGATGATTTTTCCATCCTTATTGAGGTCCTTTCCTGCAAGGGCCTCCAACACTTCGCTCCCGGTTGACGTCGTTCCGCTCATGTTGGCCCATGGAGGTGTCTTGGTATGAAGGTTCGCTGAATTAGTCAATGAAATTGCCGTTTTCCGGAACAAAAGGGAGCCAATATGTCAAAAATACGGGGCGCAACAAGAGTTATTTTGCTGACTTCACACATCACGACGAAGCAATAAAACCACATCTGACACTGCCGAAGGCATGGATGAGGCATCGATTGGGTTCAAGGCCCGATTGGTTTCGATGTTGCTTCGTCTCGTGACCTTAGGGTTGATCGCTATCGCCATCATGATTTCGACCGAGGGCATCTTCGTCGTGCTTCTGTTATTTGTGCTCGTGGTACCGTTTGAGAAAATGTTTCCACGTCATCGAGGCCAAAAGGTAAGGCGCCCTCACTTGGATACCGATGTGGGCTACGCCCTCGCCTCACCGCTCATGGGTCTGCTGACGGGGATTGTGGCCATCGTCATCGGTCTGCTCAGCCTCGCTTGGATTCCCGGTCTCCTTCTCGCCCCGTACGTTGCAAAAATTCCCGAGGCCTACATGCCCGTGGTTGGGTTCCTGCTGTTCGATGCGCTGGTGTATTGGACGCACCGCTTCTATCACGAGATACCCGTGTTGTGGAAATTCCATGCCATCCACCATTCAACCGAGCACCTGGACTGGGCGAGTGGATTTCGGGCTCATCCTTTGGACGGAACCATTCTCGCCCCTGCCTTCGTGTTCCTCGTCACTGCTGGCTTTTCCTTCGAACTGACCGGGGCCCTTGCAGCGGCTCAAATCATCTTGGGGTTGTTCCTCCATGCGAACGTGAGGTGGCGCCTCAAGTGGTTGCACCGTCTCATCATCACGCCCGAATTCCACCATTGGCATCACACCAATGAACGGGATGCGATTTGGACGAATTACTCCACATTTCTTCCCTTGTGGGACCAATTGTTTGGGACCTACTTCATGCCAAAGGACCGGCGACCGCAGTCCTACGGGGTCAACGAACCCATCCCCGATGGCATTCTGCGTCAATTGCGTCATCCGTTCAAAGGTTGGCGAAACCCGTTGTGGTACGTGCTTCATCCGTTCCAGTCCATCAAGCGGTCGTTGAGGTTCACAAGGGGTATCCTCCGTTCGATGCGGAAGTCCATGTTTCGGCGCAGAGGGACGAAGCCGTGGGATGTCTATCCCCTGGAGGAAGCCGCCTCCACGCAGTGATGACCGGCACGGAGCGGGGTGAAGCATCGCGTGAACTTCTCGCTCTCGGACCGCTTTGCTCATAGATTGACTCGGCTGACCTGTGCCCATGGGCTTCAAGCGCGTGCTGATTGCCAACCGTGGCGAAATCGCTCTCCGCATCCTGCGAACCCTTCGTGATATGGGCATTGAGGCGGCCATCATCCACGGCCGAGAAGACCGACTCTCGCTGCCGGTTCAGATGGCGGACATCGCTTATCCGAACTACCGAACCAACCCACTTGATTCCTACCTTGACATCGAGGCGGTGGTGCAAGCGGCCAAGGAACTCGAGTGCGATGCCGTTCACCCAGGTTATGGATTCCTTGCCGAAAACGCTGCCTTTGTGGCTCGCCTCGAGGAGGAAGGCATCACCTTCATCGGACCAGCCTCCGGTGTCATCACCTTGCTGGGGGACAAAATTGAGGCGAGAGCGGCAATGGAGGCTGCTGGTCTTCCAACAGCCAAAGGCTCGTCAGAGCCCATCGCCAGCGCCGATGTCGCCAGTGCGCTCGCCGACGAAATCGGCTACCCAGTTATCATCAAAGCCGCAGCGGGCGGCGGCGGTATCGGTATGCAAATCGTTGAGCAGGCCGACCAGTTCGAGAGCGCCCTCAAGCTCTGTCAGTCCCGAGCCAAGTCCGCTTTTGGTGATGAGCGAGTCTTCGTTGAGAAGTACATCCAAGGAGCACAGCACGTTGAATTCCAAGTGCTGGCCGATGGAAAGAACGCCATTCACTTCGGTGAACGATTCTGTTCCATCCAGCGTCGCCACCAAAAACTCGTCGAAGAAGGTCCATGGTTGACCGATGAAAAGCGTGCTGAAATCGGAGCATTGGTGTGCAAAGGTGCTGAATCGGTGGGCTACAAGGGCCTTGCAACCTTTGAATTCCTACGAGACGCCAACGGCGATTTCTACTTCCTCGAAGTGAACCCTCGCGTCCAAGTTGAGCACACCGTCACCGAACTCATCACCGGCCACAACCTCGTTGAACTCGGCATTCGTGTCGCACAAGGCGAAGCCCTTCCGCTCAAGCAAGAGGATATCACGTGGCGAGGCCACTCAATTCAGTGCCGCTTAAACGCCGAGGACCCGCGTGAATTTGTTCCAAGCCCCGGCCGCCTGTGGGAATGTCATTTTCCAAGTGGTTTCGGCATTCGCTGCGACACACACGCCCACCCGGGCTACGAAATGCCTGGATGTTTCGACTCCTTGTTGGCGAAACTCTTGGTCTGGGGACGAGACCGTGAAGACGCGATACGTCGAATGAAAACGGCGCTGGATGAAACGATGATCACGGGTGTGGAACACTTGATTCCCCTCCACCGCCGCATCATGGACGAGGAAGATTTCAACAACGGCGACATCACGATTCAGTACATCGACATGCACCAAGAGTTGCTTGGTTGAGGAGGCGGTCAGCATGTCTGTTCTTATCGTCGGAAGCATCGCTTACGATTCTGTTGCTTCTCCAGAAGGTTCCGTGGAACGGGCTTTGGGGGGTTCAGCCACCTACGGAGGCTTGTCCTGCCGATTTTTACAGCAGCACATGACGGGTCGAGAAACCGGTCTTGTGGGCGTGGTTGGGAACGATTTTGCTGATGAAGACCGGAAAATTCTGGCCGATGCAGGCCTTGACCTCGAAGGCCTCGAAACGGCCGAGGGTGAAACCTTCCGGTGGGAGGGTGCTTACCACGGCGCCATGGCGGAAGCCGAAACGAAAGCGACCTACCTGAACGTGTTTGAGCACTTTCAGCCCTTGGTTCCAGAAACTTGGCAACAGCCCAACGTGGTGTTCTGCGCCAACCTCCACCCCGCACTTCAAAACAGCGTCCTCGAACAGACCACGGCCGGGCGGATGACCATGCTCGATTCGATGAACCTGTGGATCACGATTGCCAAACCCGCCCTCCTTGAGGTCATGCAGGCCGTGGATTTGATCATCATCAACGACGGCGAAGCCCGAATGCTATCGGGGGATGAAAACTTGGTCCGTGCCATGCACGCGCTGGCGAAGGAAACGAACACACGCACGCTCATCGTCAAGCGAGGTGAGCACGGTGTCCTCGCGCTTCATGACGGAGCGCTTCTCGCCCTTCCTGCCGTTCCAACAGCAAATGTGGTCGACCCCACAGGTTGCGGCGATACCTTCGCTGGGGCCTTGGCTGCTCACTTGGCCTCGGGCTCGGGGCCGCTTTCGTTGGACGAACTCCGAACGGGTTTGATGATGGCCACGGTCATGGCGAGCTTCACGCTTGAAGCGTTTGGAACTACGTCGCTGCGTAGCCTTGAAGGGTCATCGTTTGACCAGCGCATGGCGGATTATCGATCCATGTTGGGTTTGTGAATCAATCCTCATCGAGGCGAGGGACATTCACGCTTTCTTCTTCGTTGCTGCTGGATAAGAGGTCCGCAAAGGACATCGTTTCGAGGGCCCCTTCCTCCGACTGACGGAGTTCGTTTGCCACAGCAAGCAGTTGCTCAGAACGTCGATTGAGCCGGTCCGCTTCTTCCGCAGCCATCACGCCTCCTTGTTCTTCGGAGAGGGAATCATGAACGCGAGCGTTGCTTTCGTTTGCTGCGGCGGCGGCTTGGGCGCGAAGTGCGCCTGAAGTTTCCGTGGTTGCCATCGGTCGAGGCCCATTGACCGCACGGTCCAACCATTCGTTGGAGTTCGCTCGAATCCGATTCAAAATCCCGCCCGTTCGTGGTTGGCGTGGACGAAGGCTCCGGGTTCGTCGAGGGTGGAACGATGAATCCTCAATGGATGCTTGCTCCTTGGGCTTGAGCAGGGTTTCACGCTGGGGAACGGGCGCCACGGTGGGCTCTTCCGGTTCGGTCTCTGGCTCGATGACGGCATCGATGGCGTCAAACAACTCGGCATCCAATTCAAGCGCCTCGGGTTCCTCCTCTACCACATCTTCTCGGTTGGCTCCAGGGATGTGAGCGCCATGTTGGTTGTACCATGAGGGCAGGAATCTCTGCGGTTGTCCGTGGGTTCCTTGGTGCATGGGTGGCGTCTGTTCGGGCACGAGCACGGGGTGAAGCAGCGGTGCAGGGCGGTGGTCGGGAGGATAATCAACGGGTTGGGCAGGAAGAGATACGGGTTGGAAACTCTGAATGAAGCCCACCATCGGGGGGGTCGGTTGGGGTTCGGGCTCGTGGGTTGGCATCCATTCCGGCGTTGGTTGAGCCTGATCGGCAAGCATCGTTTGGCCTTCTCCCTCGGCGAGGAAGTGGTTCACCGCTTGAGGAACTTCAAGCACATTGGGCAAAATGGGAGCCGGGAGCACCTCTGCATCGTGCCAGCCGCCGTCGAGTTCGGTCTCGAGGGCTTTGAGTTTGGCTCGCACCTCGGCCATGGTCTTGTTGTTGGCGAGGTGGTTGAACATGAAGCTGAGTCGGTTCAGTGAGCGTTCATGGCCAAACAAGACATGGGTGTCGCCGGAGGAGGTTTGAATGGTCAATGTGGGTTTCTTGGTCAGGAATCGAGCTGCAATCAGTCCGACGCCGGCTCCGATAAACGCCATCTTGTAAGTGGAGGGGACCATCACTCGGTAGCCAATCCAAATGAACGCCATGCCCAAGAAGATGAGCCAGGTTGGGACCAAATCGCTGGAATGATGTTTCATCGTGGTGATGGCGTTCAGTCGCATGTCAACGGTTGCGTTCCGCTTGCCTTCAATGCTCAGCATGCGCTCATCCAAGGTGATTTTCACCCGTTCCGATGGTTCTGCCAACCGGAGGGACAGGAAGGTTTCCTTGTCCGTCTCGCTGGTTGGTGCAGTCCCCTGCCCAATCTCGCGCATCCCATGTCCGAGCGGGGTGTGAGGGGTTATCAAACCACCGCAGGAGGTACGAGTTGACCGGTGCAAAACCAACGGTTGCCGTCATCGCCGTCAAGCATCGATGGCTGTGACCACCGCAGAGCCCATGATACGGGGTTTGGAATCCAACTGGGCGATAAGGACGGCAGGCGGGTTGTCCTTCCTGATGAAAAGCGGATGTTCCCATTCCACCGTGAGCTTGTTGCCCTCTACGCTCTGCACTCGGCCCACGACGAATTGGAGGTCGACGCTGGCGTGGATGACATCGCCTGCGGCCAGTACGCGCTTTTGGAAGGGCGAGGTTGTCAGGTCAACGGTGGACCGCCCGTGCTGGTCAAGCGCCATGGGGGTGGAGATGTTCGCTCGCTTATCCTCAACGGGTGGATGGACGATGATGGTGTTGCCCGTGAGGTGTTCTTCCTTGGCGTTGCGCAAGGCGAGGCCAACACGGTCACCTGCGGTGGCGACCTCAACATCGTCGTCCATGACCTGAAGCGATTTGGCGTTCCCCGTTCCGTTGGCCGGCAACAGCAGCACCTCGTCGTGCACGTTGACACGGCCCGATTGGACGTAGCCGATAGCGACCAGGCCGATGCCTTTGACGTTGAAGTACTGGTCAACAGGCAAGACCAACGGCGCATTGGCGTTGGCTTCCAAGACGCTTTGGATGCCGTCCATCAAGGCGTACATACGCTCTCGAAGGTGAACGCCATCGTTGGTCTCAAAGGTCCACGAACCCAAACCTGCTTGCTTGAACAGCATCTTGACTTGGTCTTCGTCAACCCATCCGCCATCAGCGGGATTGATCACCGCGAGGCCCCGCTCAATGCCGGCACTGGCAAACGCCACCAAGGCCTCGCCAAGAACAGCGTCCACGGCAGTGACTTCGATGATGCCCGCTTGCGATGTGGAAAGTGCGTTGAGAAAGGGCGGAAGGCGCTCGGGGAATTTAGCGGGGCGGATCAGCGAGAGAATCCTCGCGCCGTCGGGGCCGTTTTCCTTGTGAACATAGGTGTGAACGTCCCGTTGGTCGGCCGGTTTGGCAATGCTACGAGCCAGTTCGTCTGAGGCGATGACGGCGATGTTCAACACGACCATGCAGCGGCCAGTTGGCTACGCTTGAAGAATCAATGGGTGGTCAAGCGTCCCGTTTTGCCTTCTGAGCGAGCATGTTGTCTCGGATGGCTTTGGCCTTGTCCCACTCTTCTTTTTCGTCGTCCGTTTCGGGCGTAAATTGAGGAATTGGGATGGCTTGCATCATGGAGTCGATGGCGACGAAGAAGAAGTAGCCCTCGCAGATGATGCTCTTTTCCCAGGTTGCTTTGCTCATGGTGTAGGCGGTTACCTTGGTGCACGCTGTGCGGCTGCTGGTGTAGACGATTTGGCCGGTGACTTCCAACAAGTCGCCCTGCCGAGCGGGGGCGATGAAGGTCAACGTATCAATGGAAATCGTGACAAATTCCCGGTGAGCGAACTTTGCACAGGCAATGCCGCCGGCTTTGTCCATCAGCGAGAGAAGCCTTCCACCAAACAGGGTGTTGTACGCGTTGGTGTCCTGGGGAAACACCTCTTCGATGAGGGCGACGGGCTCGGTGGAATAAGGCTCCATGGGCTGTCCACGCGGTCCACCCTCATAACTCATGTTCACGCCGATTGGGAAAAGCACGGTAAAAAGGGACAGAGTCGGATAAGCGACGAGATTTTAGGGGGGCAAACCCTCGCGGAGGTGCAGGTGACACCATGTCAAACGAAACCGTCCGAAAAACGAAGCCAATTTTCTTGATGATGTTGATGCTTCTTGCTCCGCTTGCCTCGGCCAATATCACGACCTTCGCCAACGGTGATGAGAGCGTTGATGTTGAAATTCGGGATGGAAATGAACTGCAAAATCTGGTCGATGGCGCCATCCACCTGCCCGATGGCGAGACCGTTACCGGGGCGACCATGAACGTCCACACTCACGCCGTTGAGCACGGCCACCAGACGCGAATCGACACCGAAACGCTCGTTTCCAACGACCAACGCGTTTGGAATCCCGATTACAACAACCAACTCACCGAATTTTCAGATGAATCCCTCTTCCGCTATGAAGAGAACAACGAAGCAACACCTGTGAGCTTGATTTCCGAGGGCTTTTTGACCGATTTCGAAGGCACCATGGGAGGCTTTAGCGACTCCACCGAACCAGGAAACATGCCCTCGAGCGGCGTTGGCTGGGAACACGGTTCCCTCTCCGCTTCGGATACACCCGCAGGTTGCGCTTCGGGGCAGGATTGCTGGGGCACCAACCTCGCTGATAACAACTACACCGACGACAACGACGACGGGAGCAACCCTCCTTCCTACCTTCCATTTGTCGTTGGGATGACCAGTGCAGAACTCTTCGTCGACCCTCTTCTGAAGAGCAAGATTGCCTACTTTGATTCGTGGTGGAATCTTGAAACGTCAACAGGCTCCCAACAGAATACGCTCCGCTTCCGTGATTGTGGATACCTTGAGCTGCGTTCCTCTCCCAACCCAGGTTTCCCACCCGACAACACTGGATTCGAGTATTTCCCTATCGACCAGCAAAACAGCACCGGCCTGCTGCAGGGCACCAATTACGCCCTCGGTGGAGGAACGGGCTCGAACTGGAACAACAAGATCACCACCAATTGCGGTGGCCTTGGATTGGGCGGACAACAGTGGGGCTACGGCCTCGCAGGCACCTCCGTGACGGCGCAGAACCCCTCGGGTTGGGCCAACATCGCCATCGATTTGACCGACAAAATCGACGAGTATGTGCAAATCCGTTTCGTGATGCACCACACTGCAAGTTCGGCCATGAACATCGATGACAACATGTCAGGCTGGTACATCGATAACTTCCGCTTGGGCGACCTCTTGCCCCAAAACGCTAGCATGACCGTTCGCGGCATGACGCCATCCGCTCTCGGTGGAGAGAACCACCCCAACGGTTACGGTGTGCTCACCATGGAAGCCGAAACGACCTCTTCTGCCACCATTGCGGTGGATGTTCTCGACACGAACAACAACCTCATCAACGACAAATTTGGAAACCCCATGTCCGGGTTGACCGGCGACATCATTGAACTCTGGGATATTGACACCGACAAGTACCATGCTGTCAACTTGAGGTTCGATTTCAACTCGGGACCCGACCGACTTTCAACGCCTGCTTTGCACGGTTTCAGTATTGGAACCCGAGTCGGTACCGGCTTCAACTACACCAGCATGGGCCCGGCCATCATCGATAACGGTGTATGGCAGACCATGGGTGGCGGCGAGCCGATGATCTACACACCAGAAATCAAGCGCGACGCTTACAGCACGGCGCTCGAACGAAGCAAATTCAGTAATCCCATCACGTCCATCACGCCGATGATACAAGACGACTGCAGCGAATCGCCTGCCATTGAAATTGTACCCACCGGTCAAACAACGGGAATCACGGTTGAAGATGGCGTGAAAACGGTGCTCGATGCACCGATTTTTGGATTCAACTCGCTGACATCCTACCAAAGCCCTTGCGACGTGGGTGGTATTTGGTTTGACCTTGAATTCGGTCATCACGCCACCAACCTCCGCATTGACGTGGCGGACGATGGCGACGTGGACTATGGCTTCCTCGAGCCCGCCTTTGACATGTTTGGCCGACAAACGACCTTCGTGTCAGGGACCGTTGACAACGTCAACTACGCCGCCGATAAGGCCACGCTCACCCTCGGGGTCAGCGGCCAAGCCATGGGCGGCTTCTTCCTTCTCCCCGAAGGTGCGGAAGTCACCGCAGCAGACTTCGGCATGGACCAGGTGTCAATTCGTTCCAACAGCGACTCCAGCGAAGGCTTTGAATTGAGCCTGATGGCAGGTTCGCAGTCCGTTGTGCTCGGCGACATGCCCAACAGCACCACCATCGTGCAAGAGATGCTCAGCCAACCGCTCGACTTCGTTGGTGCGCTCAACTCGTTGCTCACCAACCCGTCGGTTGCGGGAACACACCAGGACGAATTTGGCCGCTACTGGGTCCTTTTCCGTTTCATGGTCGATTCGCCGAACGCTTCGTCGGGGACCACGCTTGACCTCGTTGATTTGGACATCGTCTACGACTACTCCACGACGCTCAACGCCGCAGACGGTCTCGACATCGAACTCAACCAAGGCGTGGCTTTGTGGACCGGCGGTGCAACGGCCACCGTTCCAGTTGCTGTTTACACGGATTCCGGCGGTGGCGTTTCTCTCAGCGACCTCAGCGTCTCGACCAGCACCGGCTACGCCAACACTTTGGTCATGACCGATAACCCAGTCGGGCTCTATCCCAACGGGGACATTTACGAAGTGGTCACCACCCACACCGTTGATCCTCTGACCGGTGCTTCGTTGAACGAAGCCTGGCTCACATTTGAATCCGAATCGGGCTACATCAAGTTCGCATGGAGCGAGTTCATGTCCTTCTCGGAGGCCAGCGACGAGAACAATTACGTGCAACTTGAATCCACTTCATCCTATGCCGATGTCGCCAACGGCAAGGAAATCACCTGGCACTTCCGTGTCAACCCCACTTGGGATGACACCGAGGCCGTTCGCATGTACGCTGGCTTGACCACGACCAGCGGTGTCAACGGTCTTCCCGACGCCATCCTGCTCGACCCATCTGTGGGCAACGCCGTTGAGAACGACGCCGGTATCACCTCGTTTGAGCTGCAGAACAGCATCGGCGCTACGCAAGCGTTGACCGGTGCTGAATCCGGCCAAGACATCAATCTCATCGGTCAAATCCGCCTCGAAGACTTGAACGAGGCCCCCGACCCAAGTTTGTATTTCCTTGTGCTTGAACTCAAGCACGTCAACACCACTGACGGCAACATCACCGTGGAGTGGGAAGAAGTGGCGAACCGCTCGGGCGTCATCGGCGGCGACTTCAACTGGAACGTCGACCTTGGTGCAGCAGCCGGTAGCGAAACGTACCGCTTTGCCGTACGAGGCTACGAAGGTGGCGATTTGTTGTGTCCTCCATCGCAGTACAACCCTGATGAGACCTGCGCCATTCCGTTCGACATCACCATCGATACCCTCGAGCCAGACCTCCTTGACCTGCAGGTCCTGAGTCCGGGTACCGATTCCAACGTCGACACAAACTGGAGAACGCTCCTCGACGACACGTGGGTTGTGCCGCAAAATACACAACAAATCCGTATGTCGAGCCGAGACATTCCCAACCCCCCTGCCACCCTTGACATGCACTACTGGGTTGAGCACGACCACGACACGAACGAGGACGGTCTCCCCGATGCAGACGAATACGTAACCCTCACCATCAACAGTGATGGTGCGGCGCCCATCGCAAATTACTCGGGCGTCTACAGTGACGCCGCCAACGAAGGTCTCGAAGGCAAGGTCTCCATTTGGATTGAAGGCTATGACCTCGCAGGCAACCCGATTGACGGAGGCGGGCCCGGCTTTGGCAACGACCAGGTCACCTATGTGTCCATGTCGTCCAAGAGCCCGGTGATTCGCAACTTCTTCATCGAGGACTCAAAAGGCAACCCGTTCTTGAACTCCAATGAATTGCAGTGGGACGGTACGTGGAACCAAACCATGTACGCTGGTAACACTTACCACCTCATCCTTGAGGCAAGCGACGACAACGGTTGGCGAGATGTCGACTTCTTCCAGGTCAACCTCGACAAGACCGGCGACGATATGACCGTCTGGTACTTCCCACGCAACCAAACCGCATGGACCGACAGCCCCCACATTGACATCGTCTACGACGGTGATGTTGGACCGACCATGCTCACCATGGACAACACGGCCCTCATCGACCCGTTCGAATCGGACTTTATCCTCAACATCCCTATTCGAATCGATTGGGGAATTGTCGGCATGGACGGCAAGGACATCGAGCCCAAATTGCAGATGCAGGACCTTGACAACCCGCTCTACACGATGCTTTCGGGTGTGCCCGGCCGCTACATCCAAATCTGGCGCTACAGCGACGGCATGCAGCTTGACTTCCGCACCGACGAGGTCAACAACCTCATGGTCACCCCGATGTTTGAAGACGTAAGTGAACCGTTCACCAGCGATGTACGTCAAGGCTTCATCTTCGCTGGCGACACGGTCCGATTCACCGGGCAGTTCGCCTTCCGAGAAGGTATCTACGACAGCGTCTACATCAACCCTGAAGTTGAATTGACGATGGAAATTGTACGTCAGGATGCTGCCGAGAACTTTGCCAAGGGTTACATCTCAACACCGGGTGAAACCATCACCCACACCTTCACAGGTGGTGTGTTTGACATCAACATCACGGCACCCGTGTTCACCAACGAGTACACCTACACCTACCAACTCATCAACCTGCCCGATGGTGCTGAAGACTTCACGGCGGCGTTGTGTGCGACCTCCACGTCCTATGGATGCGGTGAATTCACCCTCAAGGTTGACCGAACACCTCCCGAGGTGCTTTCCAACACATGGCTGGCCGAGAAGGGCGCCCTTCCTGCAGGTGCGAATGACCGCATCATCTCCAACACCTTGTCCACGGCCAACTACCACTGTGTTGACATTCAACTGCAAATCAAGGAGCAGGAAGCCATGTTCCCCGGTGATCTCCAAGTCAACTGGATGTTCTACAGCAACACCATCGACTACACGCCGTGGTCGGAGTACGCCGAGTACTTTGGCTTCGAACCCTCGTCAGAAACCCTCTCGCTCAGTACCTTGGGCGATGGATACCTCGCTACGGCGACCTGTTTGGACCTCTGGCCACTTTCAGATGATGAGCCGCGGGTGTTTGATGCTGAAGTGAATGCGCAACAGCAACCCACCCTGGTGTTCTGGGTCTCTGGTGCCGACTCCGCCGGTTCAACGGTACGTTTGGGTGGAGGTCCACAGGAAGACGGCTCTATTCTGCCCATCTTCTCCGGCCAAGCTCAGCACAAGTCGCAATACACCTTCATCGAGGAGAAAGCGACCTTTGAGATTCAAGACGTGTTGCTCAGCGATGACCCACGTGTTGGTGAGAGCATGAAACTCCGAATCAAGGTGAAGAACACCGGTTCGATGGCCGGCGTCGCTGAGTTGGTCATCAAGTCCGTCACCGACAGTGGCACACCCGTTGTTGAAGACACGGTCTCCACCCCAGAACTTGGTATTCAAGAAGTGAGCGATTGGGTCGAGGTCACTCTTGCACCGTTTGCTGCGCAAACGACGGGCATGTACTACACCATCAGCCTCAACGGCTCCAGCGAGAACATCTACGATGGGTCACAGGGACAGTGGGCAGATGTGTTCAATGTCAAGGTCCAAGCCGAGGAAGACTCGAGCAACTTGTTGCTCATTGTGGTCATTCTCGTCGTGGTCATTGGTGTTCTGGGTACCTTGGTTTTGGTGCTCGCCCGTCGTGGTGGAGGCGCTTCCATGCTCGATGACGAGTATGAGGATGATGACGATACGGGCTACACGGAGAGCAAGGTGCTTGCTGAAATCCCCGCTGATGTCGACCCGGAGATGGCTCGTGCCATGCAGACCTTCCCGCAATGGACCCAAGAGGAAATCCAAGGTTACTTCGACCAAGGATGGACCGTTGAATCCCTCCAAGACTGGGTCAACAACCAGTGAGGCGGCTCGATGTCTTCCGATGGTTGGACCGATCCGGTCTGGGAAGACCCGGACGGCGGCACCGTGATCCTCCACGGTACGATGCCCACGGTGGTCTATCCCAATGCCATGCGACCTCGTGCAGCCTGGCACGGCTTGGCCCTGCTCGAGTCGCCCGATGTGGTCGACCTCTGGATTCAGGAAGAAGCTGATGAGGCGGAATCGCAAGGTGTCAATCTGACCCATGCCATGCTTTCAGGTGGGGCCTTTGGGAAGTATGTTGAAGGCATTTCCACCTTGGAAAACTTGCAAGGAGGGCGCTTTCCTGACCCAGAACCACGCCGACTGCAACGCAACGCAGAGCGGCACAACAGACCCGTCTTTTTCATCGAACCATTGGCCGACGATGAGGACTGGGGCGACTACTTGACACAAGAGGCTCGAGCCGTATCGCATTGGAAGAAACTGCTCGGCATGATTCGGGTCGGTAAGCGATGGAAGAAGAGCGTGAAACATCATCTCTTCAACGCCCAACCTCCACCCAAAGGCCAATCGGTGGATTACGCCACAGCAAGCGTACTGGCCGCTGCTTGGTGGGACTTATCCGAGTGGCTGAGCACCCCTGAACTGGCTCAACGCAGAAATGCTCGCTATGCCGCCCGCATTCGAGGAGCTCTCGCTGAGCTTCGGGCGAGCGAAGGCGAGGACGCCACCCTTCTCCTGGTGGTGCACCGCCCGCATGCGGAGGCGATGTTGAACGCGTTAATGGCGGGGCCCTTGCCTGAGGAGATTTCATCAACATTGACCCACACGATGGACACGGAGGAGGAGTAGCATGGCCACCGGTTCGATTGACGTTCGCGTTGAAAATCAACTGGTTCGCTTCGTCTGCCCAACGCCTCTGAATCATGACACGGTCGTCGCTGAGGTGGGCGGCCAGCGCAACAGCGGCGTGGTCATCAAGGCGATGGAACGCCCACGGGCGACCTTGGTCATCGATGAAGAAGGTCGTATCGTCGTCCACGGCACGCATCGCGTTGAAGCCGCCCGTGCCGCTGCCAAGGAACTCCTGCTTCGCATGGGTATGGACGACAGCGGGCTGGTCGCAGAAATGGGACCGGTCGTCGTTTCGTTCCAATTTGACCGTGCGCTCAACTTGCAAGCCATCCCGGCCAGCCTGCCATCGGGAACAGCCGAGTTTGATGCCCGCCTCGGGTGCACCACCTTGACGGACACGCGACACAGCTTGACCGTTCAGATGTGGCCCAACGGCAAGTGCATCGTCGCCGATGCTCGCCACCCCAACATGGTGGCCATGGCGGCGGTGTATTGGAACGGCTTGTTCAGCGACAGGGGCTTTTTCGTCGACCGAATTTGAGGGAGCCGCATGGTCTATGACGGTCCGATTTTGGACAACCACTTTCACCTCAATCGCAAGGGTTTGTTCCTTGAGGCCGCTCGTTCCTTTCAGCGCGTAGGGGGGACCGATTTGGTCCTCGTTCACTGCCCCGACTTCGCTGCTCCTCCCGAGACCTTGGAGGGCCATCAAACGGCCTACGCCGACACGCTGAGCATGGCGCAATCGGTGCGCGATGAGGTCGGTCTCGGTGTTCGAGTGGTGCTGGGCCCGCACCCTGCCGCCTTCGCTCATCAATTTGAGCGCTGGGTGTCCGAAGACGGCGACGCTGGGAAGGAGCGTGCGGTTGAGAATTACCGGCATTCCATTGAAGCGGCGTTGGCTTTTGTTCACGAGGGCCAAGCTCATGCCATCGGTGAGGTCGGTCGGCCGCATTGGCCGGTCTCGGACGAGATTTGGGACCTTTCAAACGAACTTCTGGATGAAACGATGCATTTGGCTGCTCAAGAGGGCTTACCGCTTCAATTGCATGTGGAGGGCGAAAGCGAAGACACGTATCCCGATTTGGCCAAACGGGCGCTGCGCCAAGGCATGGATTTGAGGAAACTGATTCGCCATTATTCACCTCCCGATGTTCGTGAAGCCCACACCCACGGCTTAACGCCCAGCGTGCTGTGCGGTAAAGGTGCCTTGGAGCGGTTGGTTGAGACGCATTCCATGGCCAAAAACGGTTTTTTCCTCGAAACGGACTACATGGACGACCCGCGAAGGCCAGGCGCTGTTCTCGGGCCCAAAACCGTCCCAAAACGAACACAGCAACTCCTCGCCGCTGGCGTTGATGAGGAGGTGATGTGGAACACCCACAGTGCTTTGCCAAACCGAGTTTACGGCGAATGATGGGTTCCTTGGCGAATCCTCTGCTTGGGCATCAACTTCCCATCACATTGATGAAAGAGAATCAACAGGGAGGTTTGAGGGCCATGATTCCATCACGCCGTTTGGGATTCTTTGTCGTGGCACTGATGCTGTGCAGTTTCGCTCCTACTGCCCAAGCCCAAGCACCAACCGCTCCGGGAGTTGAGATCGATTGCGACGAAAAACAGCCCGAACTCAACGTTCATCCGCTCAACGACCCGGTGGTCGACATCACGTGCACCGTGAAGAACCCCTCTTCCTTCCAAGAATCCATCAGTGTGGAAAAAGAGTGGGAAGGGCTTGAGGTTGACATGATGCTTGAAGAGGATACCTTTGACCTCGGCCCAGGAGAAGAAGAGGACTTCAAGGTCACCTTCACTGGGCAAATCCGCCTCTCAGCCGAACTTTCCTACGACTTCACGTTGAACGCCGTCGTAACCAATGTCGGCATGTTGGATTGGCCTGAAGCCCTCGCGTCCAATTCGTCGGTCAGCGGGGATTTGAACATCGCTTCCTTTGGCATGGTCGATTTGGACATCTCCGACCAGAGCACCCGCACCATGAGTGAGGGCGAGGAGGTCAAGATCACGTTCCAATTCCGCAACAACGGCAACGATGACGACAAAATCCGTGTTTCAATCACGAACGTTGCCGAACTCGAAGAGGCTGGCTTCTCCTTCCCTGGCGGCACTTCTGTGGCCGAGGACGTTGCAGAAGACGGTGTTTCCACGGTGCGTGAACTGATCATCAGGTCGCCTTCTGAAGTCGCCGCAGAAGAGCGCTACCAGGTGACGTTCCAAGCTCAGAGCGAGCAGGACGCAGAGGCTCCAGTCAGCGAGGTCAGCATTCCCGTTCAACTGGAGGTCACCAACACGGCAGGTGGCCTTGGTGGCGGTCTGGAAGAGGTTGACAAAGACACCCTCGTCATGTACGGAAGCATTGGTGCTGCCGTGCTCTTCGGTCTTATTTTCGTGGTGGCTCTCGCACGAACCCTGCGCCGTCGTGCCAATGCCCAACCCATGTATGTCCCGCCTGTTGAGATCGATGATGACCTCGACGAAGATGATGAAGACGATCTCGACCTTTCAGAACTCGATGACCTGTTCTCCGACGACGATGACGGCGACGAATTTGACGATGTTTTCGCTGACCTTTGACGGGCGTTAACGGTCCTTTACGTCGGGTCGTAAACTCGGCCGATGTGGCCCGATTTGATAGGCAACACTCAAAGGCTTGGTGTAGCGCACTACACCTAATCCCCAAGGAGGCATTTCATGCTTGGACTGGAAGGTAAAACGGCCTTTGTGTTTGGAGTGGCCAGTGAAGACTCCATTGCATGGGCGATTTGCAAGCAGTTGGCGGCGGCAGGCGTCACCCTGTATTTGGGCTACCAAAAGCGCTTCATGAGCCGTGTTTTCAAGCTGAAGGACGAATTGCCTGCCATCGGTGGATTCTACCCGCTGGACGTTGCATCTGACAGCACCACGCAGGAGTTCTTCACCGCATTCGCTGCAGACCATCCCGGGAAGAAAGCCGACATTCTGGTTCATGCGATCGGGTTTGCCCCACGCTCTTGCTTTGACCGTCCGATTTTGTTCGTGGAGGACGATGACATCAACACCGCCATGACCATTTCAGCAAATTCACTTCAACGCTGCCTCAAGCACGCCCTGCCCTACCTCAATGCAGGCTCCTCCACCATCACCCTAACTTACGCTGCATCCAACCGATTCGTGCCCAGTTATGGCATCATGTCCATGGCAAAAGCAGCCTTGGAATGCTGGACGCGTGAACTCGCCTGCCATCTCGGACCCGAAGGCCATCGGGTCAACGCCATTTCTTCAGGACCCATCCGCACCATCGCAGCAAGCGGCATTCCTGGCTTTGACAGGATTTTGGACCACGTCGAAGCCAACGCGCCTCTCCGAAGAAACGTAAGCCAAGCCGACGTCGCTGGCGCCACCCTTTGGCTCGCCAGCCCGCTCTCAGCGGGCGTCACCGGTCAGTGCGTGTACGTGGACGCAGGCTACTCCATCACGATGGTGCCCGAGAGCATCATGAATTGAGGTGTCCCCATGACGTTGACCACAGCAGACGGCAAACCCTGCGAGGGAATTGACCAGGGGCCGTTCGAGCCCATTGCTGTCATCGGCCTGGGCGCCCTCATGCCCGATGCCCACGACATCGACGCCTTTTGGCAAAACATCCTCGACGCCAAAGTGAGCATCAAACCGCTTCCTGAAGGGCGCTGGCCGGGGCCAGTTGACCATTTTTGGAAGGAAGGCGGTCCGGGCGAGCACACCGAAGGGTACACCTATGCAAAAATCGGAGCGTTGGTGGCCGATGCCGAGTTTGACTGGCGCCGTTGGCGACAGCCTCCTGGCACCTTGCCTCAAATTGACCCGTGCCAGTTGTGGGCCGTCACCGTTTCAGCCGACGCCATTGAGCACGCAGGCTATGGCGGCGAAAGCAAGGACATCGACCGCACCAAAACGGGCGTTGTGTTCGCTAACGCCCTGGGTGGTGAGAACCGCAACATGTCAAACATCCGAGTGTGGTCCAATCACACCACGGCCTTGGCCAAGGAACATGGCCTGCCCGAAACCAAGGCGGACGGATTCACCAATGCGATGTTGGAGGGCACGCCTCGGGTTGATGAAGACACGATGCCCGGTGAATTGGCCAACGTGGTCTCAGGGCGCGTGGCCAACCTGTTGGATTTGCAAGGCCCCAATCACGCCATGGACGCTGCTTGCGCCTCCTCCATGGCCGCTGTTCTCGACGCTTGCCGTTTGCTCCAAACCCG
>DAGF01000037.1:0-25655 GCA_002495645.1 Euryarchaeota archaeon UBA549 | reverse complement strand
ACGGACCGAACGATGGACCCGGCGACCTTTGCAAAATTCTCCGCTATTGGCGCCCTCTCGCCGACCCACTCCTCGCCCTTTGATGCCCGGGCCAACGGCTTCGTCATGGGCGAGGGTGCCGGCGTCCTGGTGCTGAAGCGCCTCAGCGATGCGATTCGCGATGATGACGAAATCTACAGCGTCATCAGAGGCATCGGTGGCTCATCTGATGGCCGAGGAAAAGGCATCACCGCGCCAAGCCAACGGGGGCAGGTTCAGGCCATTGCCCGAGCCTACAGTCAAGCTGGCTACCCAGCATCGTCCGTTGAATTGGTGGAAGCCCACGGGACGTCCACAAAGGTCGGCGACGCGACGGAACTCTCCACCCTTTCCCGGTTGTGGACCGGCGTTGAAGGAGCTGGTAACGTGGCCGTTGGCTCCATCAAATCTCAAATTGGCCACCTCAAAGCGGCTGCAGGCATTGCGGGCATCATGAAATCGGTCATGGCTTTGCACCATCGGACCATCCCGCCGAGTGCGAATTTTGAGACACCCAACCCAACCGTTGACTGGTCAAACATTCCGTTTTTCGTCCCTACTGCTCCCCTTGAGTGGCCCCGCCCAGAGATGCACCCTCGTCGAGCCGGTGTTTCCGCCTTCGGCTTTGGCGGCACCAACTTCCACATCGCCCTTGAGGGCTACGAGCCGGATTATCACGCACCACTGGCTTCTGATTGGGATGCTCGCTGGGCCGCTTACAGCGGGCAGACCGCCACTGACGCCCCGTCGATTTTCGACCCGTCTCTTCCTGCGACGATGTCCCACGAAGCGATGAAGGCGATTGAGGGCGGGGTGCTCCTGCTTTCAGATGACTCGCTTGAAGCGCTGCAAGCCCAACTGGCCGGTGTCGCTTTTGATGGGCCGCTGTTTGACGACGACCCCAAAGGGCGGCGTTTGTCAGAAGCCCTGCAAACAGTGAGTGCGGGCTTTGACCCTTCCCAGGCGTTCCGTTTGGCACTCGTCGCCACCTCTTGGGCAGAGTTTTCCAAGCGCCAAACATTGGCAGGGCAGGCGATGATGGACAGCGAGAAGTGGGGCTTCTTGCAAGCGCAGGGTGTGTTGTTGACCGACCAGCCAGCGATGCCAGCCAAGGCCAAAGCCGTCCACATGTACCCCGGTCAGGGAAGCCAATACGTCGGCATGACCGCCGATTTGGTTCAACGCTTCACCGCACCCGCTGAGGTTTGGAAGCAAGCCGACGAGACCATGGTCGATGTCTTGGGTGGCGAGACGCTCTCTGGATTTGTCCTGCGCTCTTCTCTGAGTAAAGAGGAACTGAAGGAAGCGGAGCACAAACTCAAGCAAACGGAGTACACGCAACCGGCGATGTTGACGGCCGACTTGGCGATTGAACGAACGCTCAATGCCTACGGGCACACGCCTGACATGGTTGCCGGGCACTCCCTTGGTGAATACGCTGCGCTCATGTCCTCGGGAATTTTGGACATGGACGGTGCTCTGAGAGCTGCAGCCGCCCGCGGCACGGAAATGGGTGCGGTTGAAATCGACGACAAAGGCCTGATGGCCAGCGTCACCGCTCCCTACGAAGCGGTTGAAGCGGTGCTCAAAGCCACCGATGGCTACGTGATTGCGGCCAACAAAAACTCGCCAAAGATGACCGTTATCGCCGGCGAAACCGAACCGGTCAAGGCCGCCATGGCCATGTTCGAGGAGCAAGGCTTCTCTTGTGTGGCCCTCGCCACCTCCCACGCCTTCCACTCCCGAATCGTTGCACCTGCCAACGAACCCCTGCGCCGATTCTTGGAAGGGTTGGAAATTCGGTGGCCTGATGTGCCCATCACCGCCAACGTGGACGGCACCTTCTACCCCGTTGAAGGCGGGGACAGCAAGACGGCGATTCTGGAGAAACTTGCGCCGCAAATGGCCTCCTCTGTGGAATGGACTAAGCAGATCGAAACGATGTACGATGCTGGAGGTCGCCTGTTCGTTGAGGTCGGCCCCAAGCGAGCCTTGACCATGTTCGCCATGCAGATTCTCGAGGGCCAGCCCCATGTCCCCATCATGACCAATCACCCCAAACAAGGTGGTATCGCCAGTTTCATGACCGCCATCGGGGCGTTGGCCCTCGCAGGACGTCCACCTTCGTGGCCTGCACTGGATTCCGATGCTCTGCAAGACGCCTTCAAAGCGGGCCCCATCGAAGCCCGCACGTCTTCTCCTCTCTCGGCCTCAACGTCCACCGCCGCTTTGGAATCGCTTCGCACACGAGCGCGTCCTCTTCCAGGTAGCGGCGTGAGCGCAGGCACGACCGTTTCCTCCACGCTTACCGTGCAAAGTGGACCAATGGATTCAGATTATGCACGTGACCGGGCCATCAAGGCCTATGTTGGCGACCGCATTGCCGCTTTCAGCGGCTACCCAGCCTCGTTCTGTCACGGCCATGTGGTTCTGACCACCGGCTTGGGTCTTACTCCTGAACAGGTGCAAAGGGTGGTCGCCACCATCGCTTCTGAAGCCCAAACCGACCCTGAATTTGACGGTCCAGCGGCGGTCACGGCGGGCGACCTCGCCCGATGGGTGCGCACGCCACCTTCCTCTTGGTCGCCCATGGCAACGGTCACAGCCCCACCCAGCCTCAAGGCCGCTCCCGTTCAAACGGTTTCGATGCTCCAAACCGCCTCCCAACGCGACGTCGACCCCTACGTGGTCACCGGTATCTCGCTCGGCTTACCCGGTATGGACCGTGTCTTTTCAGAGGACGCCTTTGAGAAATTGGTGCGAGGAGAAACCTGCATCAGTGAAGTGTCCGACGAGTACAAACAACGTCTGCTGGACAAGAATATTGTCCGCCTCATCAAGGGCAGAGATGGCTCGGTGAACATGGACCAGGCCACCGTCTTTGGCGACATTCCCCAACTCGCTGGCCTGAAAGGTGCTTTCGACCTTGCTGAAGAATTCGGCATCGACCCGAAAGCCATCGTGGCGTGGGACATCAGCACCCAACTCGCCGTGGCCGCAGGTCTCCTGGCTTTGCGAGACGCCGGTATTCCACTCACACCGGTGGAACAAGTCGGCAAGGGCGGGCTGCGTTTGATTCGAAACTGGCAGGTCCCTCAAATCCAGCGTGAGCGCACGGGCATCGTCTTTTCCTCCTGTTTCCCAGGACTTCAGATGGCTTCCAAGCACGCCAAAAACAACGGTGATGATGGTGAAGGTCGCTTTGACCGCCGCTACCTCTTCCAAACGCTCAACATGGGGCATTCCCAGTTCGCCCAGTACACCGGTATTCGTGGGCCGAACACCACCATCAACCTCGCTTGCGCTTCCGCAACCGCTGCCTTTGGTGTCGCTGAGGATTGGTTGGACGCTGGCCGCGTTGACCGTGTGGTCATCATCAGCGGAGACGACGTGACCGGCGACGACCTCTGGGAATGGATTGCGGGTGGCTTCGCCGCCTCCGGTGCCGCAGCGACCAATAACGTCGTTGAAGAAACGGCCCTTCCCTTTGACCGCCGTCGAAACGGGCTCATTCTGGGCATGGGTGCAGCCGCCTTCGTCGTCGAGCGAAATTCAGAGGCCCAACAGCGCGGCGTGCAACCCATCGCAGAATTCCTCGGCTCGACCACGGCCAATTCCGCTTACCACGGGACGCGTCTTGACGTGGAGCACGTGGGCCAGGTGGTCAACGGTTTCATCACGGACATGGAACGACGCTGGGGGCTGGACCGACACGCCATGGCACCCAACACCGTCTTTTTCTCTCATGAAACCTACACCCCAGCACGTGGTGGTTCGGCACAATCCGAAGTCAAGGCCCTGCGAGATACCTTTGGTGATTCCACCAATAAACTGGTCATTGCCAACACGAAAGGATTCACCGGCCACCCGATGGCGGTCGGCATTGAAGACGCGAGCATGTTCTACGGCCTGAAAACTCGGCGCATTCCTCCCATCGCCAACCACAAGGAGAAGGACCCCGAATTGGGCGACCTCAACCTCTCAACGGGAGGCGACTACCCCGAATTGGAATACGGTCTACGCTTCGCAGCCGGGTTTGGCTCTCAAATCGCCCTGTCCTTGATGCGAAGGTGGCCGATTGAAGGCGAACGTATCGATGGTGGCCGCCTGCTGGCTTGGGCACGCGGACTCGCCGGAACCGACGATGTCGTCATGCGTGTGCTGCAGAACAAACTCGTGGCCTATGTTGACGGCGAAAACAACCTCCACGGCGGCATTCAGGGCGACCCATGGCCCATCACCGCAGATTGGGAAGGCAAACCCTCGGTGTCCTCCACACCCGAGCCCGCACCAAAACCATCCCCCGCACCTGCTGTGGAAGCGAAACCCGAACCTGCACCAACGCCGCCTCCTGCACCTGCTGCGGCTGCGCCCGTGGTGAACGATGAAAGCATGGTCGCAACCGTGATTGAGGTCGTGGTGAACCACACTGGCTATCCTGCCGACTTCGTTGAACTCGACCAAGACCTCGAAGGTGAATTGGGTATTGATACGGTCAAGCAAGCCGAGATTATGGCCGATATCCGCGACAAGTTTGGCCTGCCCGTTGACGAGGATTTCGTTCTCGCCGATTACCCCACACTTAACCACATGATTGGCTACATCCAACGAATGACCGGTGCCGCTCCGGCTTCACCGGCGCCGGCACCTGCTGCTCCAGCCGCACCCGAGCCGGCTCCAATACCAGCCCCTGCTGCCCCAGCGCCAGCGCCTGCATCTCCTGCTCCAGCCGCCCCGGTGGACGATGCAGCGATGACGGCGACGGTTGTGGCCGTGGTGGTTGAGCACACGGGCTACCCTGCGGATTTCATTGAACTCGACCAGGACCTTGAGGGTGAGTTGGGCATTGACACGGTCAAGCAAGCGGAAATCATGGCGGATATCCGAGACAAATTCAGTCTACCCGTTGACGAGGACTTTGTCCTCGCAGACCACCCGACGTTGAATCACATGATCGGCTACATCCAGCGCATGAAAGGAGGCGCACCATCGGCGCCTGCTCCACCCGTCGCCGCCTCTGCACCACAACCTGCTCCTGCCGCACCCGAGCCGGCGCCAACCTCAGCCACTGTAACCCCTGCCCCAGCACCATCCACAAGCGGCTCTCACCCCGATATTGAAGGCGTGCTCGTTTCCGTTGTGGTTGACCACACCGGCTATCCTGCTGATTTCATTGAAATGGACCAGGACCTTGAGGGCGAATTGGGCATTGACACGGTTAAACAAGCGGAAATCATGGCTGAAATCAGGGACCGGTTCTCCCTGCCCGTTGACGAGGATTTTGTTCTTGCCGACCACCCCACGCTGAACCACTTCACCGCCTACATCGTCAAGATGCAAGGTGGTGGCGAGGCTGTTGAAGCCCCGATGCCTGCTGCTCCAGTTGAATCAGCATCGCCGACAACCGCGGTTGCGCCAGGTCCTTCTTCATCATCCGTTCATCAAGGAACACGGCGCTGGCAGGTCGAAATCGAAGGCTGTCCAGGCGTTCCTTCTCCGCTCAATCCAAGCGGCACGGTGCTTGTGTCCGATGACGGATGGGGCATTGCAGAAGCCTTCTGTCAACGCATGGAGGCACGTGGCTTGAAGGCGGTTCGAGTTGGCTTTGAGAGTCGTATTCGCGACGCTTCCAGTCAAGACGAAGGCGGACGAACCGTCTTCCGAGTTGACCCCGAGCAACCTGAGCATTTGGCGTGGATTGCCACCCAACTCAGCGATGCGCACCTGGCGGGCATGGTCCACATGGCTCCGATGAAATTGGCGTCTGAGCAATGGCCGGAGGATGCCTACCCCTCTTCGCAAATCGCCCTCGCAGCCCACGGTTGGTTCGGTCTCCTCAAGGAATTGAGCGGCCGTATTCCAACCGACTCCTCCGGCTTCATCGCCTCTGTCTCGGCGCTTGACGGACGACACGGCAACAAAGGCGACCGCTTCAACGCCCTCCAGTGCGCCGCAAGCGGCGTCACCAAATCCTTCGCCTTTGAGCGACCCGACCTGCGTTGCCGTGCTCTGGACCTTCATCCGGAATTCGTGCTTGAGGCCGACGATGCAGCTGAACGCATCGAGATGGACGTGTTCGGACTTGATGGTGAAGTGGAAATCGGTCTTGACCGAGACGGCCGCCGTTGGGCGCTCGTGGCCTTCGCTGAAGACGTCGTGGACGACGTGCGCCCGCTGACCGGCGACGACACTTGGCTGGTTTCTGGAGGTGGCTCAGGGGTCACTGCGGCTTCGGTTATCGGGGTCGCACGAGCCAGCCCGAAGGCTGGAGCGCATTTCGAACTGCTAGGTCGCTCGGTGTTGATTGAATCCACGGCTGACTGGATTGATTGGACCGACGAGCAACTGACCGAGGAAAAGAACGCCTTACGAGAACGACTCGTTGAGACCAGCGAGAGCGGCAAGGTCACCATGGTTGAATGGAACAGGGCCTGGCAGCGCTTCACGAGAAGCCGAGACGTCTACTTGACGTTGGACGCCATCGCCAAAACTGGGAATCACGCCGCCTACCACTCCATTGACGTGATGGACAGCGAGGGGCTTTCCGGGCTAGGTGCGTCCCTTGGACGGCCCATCACGGGAATTGTTCACGGCGCTGGCTTGGAGGATTCGAAACTTGTCGCCGACAAGGCCTACGATGTCTTTGACCGCGTGGTGCGGGTGAAGATCGACGGCTGGCGAGCCTTGATGTCGGCGGTTCAAGCCTCCGGACGAGAGGTGCCTGATTTCGCCTGTTGTTTCACCAGCGTGGCTGGCCGGTTTGGCAACGGTGGTCAAACGGATTATGCCGCTGCCAATTCGGTGTTGGATGCTGAGATGGCACGTTTGACGGCAACCACGACCTGTCGTGCGGTTGCCATTGGTTGGACAGGCTGGCGAGATGTCGGCATGGCCACCCGAGGCTCAATTGAAGCCGTATTCGCCGCTGCAGGTATCGAAACATTGGCCGTTGAAGACGGCGTTGACATCTTCGTTGGCGAAGCACTTCAAGGCGGTAAGCGCCGTGTTTTGGGTTGCGGTTCGCTGGGATTGATGGATCGTTTTGATTCGTTCAGAGAAGCGCCGCTCAAGTTGCCACCGAGCATGGCAGCGACCATCGCCGACCCAACCCGTTTCCCCTTCGTCGATAAGGTCGTGGCTTTGCAAGAGGGCCAACAATTGGTGACCCAAACGACCCTCTCCACCGACGACCATCCCTTCTTGACGGACCACGCCATCGAGGGTGTGCCCTACCACCCTGGTGTGATGGCGCTGGAGATGTTTGCACAAACCTCCCTTTTGCTCCATCCTTCAACCTGCTTGGCCGGCTTTGAAGAGGTCAGCTTTGGCTTGCCTGTGAAACTGATGAAAGGACCGATGACGGTTCGTGTCGAGGCTGCAGTGGACCGTGTCGATGACGACATGACCTGGGTGCGTTGCCGCTTGGTCTCTGATTTGGCAAATTCAAAGGGCGAGGTCTTTGGTGAGCGAGAACACCACACGGGGTTGGTTCGCTTGGTCAAGAAACACGAGGACTTGCGCCCCTTCCTGCAGCGAGAAGTCGACGCCCTGCCAAGCATCGGTACTCCTCCCCAAGGGGATGTGCTCCACCCGGCCTCGTTCATCTACGACCGGTACTTCCACGGGCCGCGGTTCCAATCCCACGGCGGTGTGCTCCGAGGCGTGGGAGAGGGCGACCGCCAGGGCATTGACGGGCGAGCCCTGATGCGCCATCAACTTCCAGCGACCGACCAGTTCTCGTTGGAGTCCGAAGGTGAACAGGTGCTTCTCGAAGCCCTTCCGATGCTTATTGAAGCGGGCTTCCAAAACGCCGGTTTGGTAGCGATGGAACTGCTCGGCTACAGCAGTTTGCCGGTCGGCATCAACTGGTCGACCATGCTTCGTGTTCCCGATGCTGACGAAGCCCTGCGACTGCGCAGCGTCCAAACGGGTGCCCAAGAAGACGGTGTGACGGTTCACGATGTGTTGGTCGTCGGCGAGGATGACGCACCTGTTTTGGCGCTCAAGGGACTTCAACTCAAGGCCATGGCCACGGTTGAAGAGGGCCAGCGTTTTTCGCTTGACCGATGAGCAGGGGTTGTGCAAGCGTTGGGGATTGAACGGCTCACGCCTCCTCATGCCACCGATGTTCAGGTCTTTGTCATGCCCGTGGATGCTTGGCCACTTTCCGAGGTTCCACTCGCTCACGCCACCGAAGTCGAGACCTTCGTCACCGAGAAACGGCGCAACGAGCACCTGAGTGGGCGTCGTCTCTTGGGTCAAGCCTTGTTGGCATGGGGCGTGAACGACCTCTCGGCCGTGGAGGTGCACCGGGATGAGTTTAGGGCGCCCACGGTTCGTTTCATCCAAGGTGTTTGGAAACGTACGCCCCTGCCCAACATCTCCATCTCCCACAGCGATGGGATGGCGTTCGTTGCGCTTTCACCCTCGTCACAACGTGTGGGTTTGGATGCAGAACCCGTGGGACGTACGCTCGCAGAAAATGCGTTTGACCTGATGGCGAGCGGGGAGGAATTGGAGCGACTTCGAGAAGAGCCAGTGCATGTCTTTCGGGCATGGACGGGGAAGGAAGCGGTGCAAAAATGCCTGGGGATGGGGATGCATCTCAATCCGAGAGAAATTGAAATTCCAATTGGAGTGAGTAATAGAGAAATTTCAATTGAAAATTCAAATATTCAATTGCAATATTGGACAGAAAAAGGCTATCATTTATCGCTCGCCACCACAGCCTCTGGCCTGGCAGAACCCACTCCTGAAGACCTCCTTCTTGAGCAAACTCGCCAAGCGATGCAGGCCCAACCTGATTGGGGGGTTGGCTGCAAGACCCAACGAAAAGGTGCTTGATTCAATTCCACAGCCGGCTGCTTTCCCACGGCAGGTTCAGCGCCACGCCGATTTCGGTCAAGATGACGAAGTTGAACAGGATGTAGGCGATGGTTGAAAGCGAGAACACCAACAGTGAGGTGTTGATGATTCGTTTGCGTTGGCGCTTCACTTCGTCCAGAGAACAAATGCCATCACTGCGGAAGTACAACACCAAACCCAAGGCCACAAGGCCAGCACTCAAGGTGAGCAAAAGTGGTCGAAACCACCACATGCCGTTGGTTCCCCAGTACAGGTCGTTGGATAGAGCTGCGGCGCTTGAAACGCTGGCCAGACCAAAGAGGACGAGTACCACGCTTGGAAAACAACACATGGAAGCGAGGAAAGCAGAACCACCAATCCATTTCCACAACGACTTGACGTCGTTGGAGACATGGCCTTCTTCCATGGTTAAAAAAAAACGGGTTTCCTTTTCAAGATGTGTTCAAACACAGTCTTGGAACGAGGGGACATCACCGATGGCATTTGTGTGCCATAGAAGCGGTAGGACGGGGGTGCCGTCCGACCATTCGCCCATGCCTGTCAGCATGGTTTCATCGGTCATGTATTGGTAAGCCCAATCGGCGGTGAAGGTGTCTTCTCTGCCGTGGGCAACCAGATAATCTGCTTGAGCGTCCACTCGGCGATAAAAACTCCAATCCGATAGGGTGTCGTGGGCCGGGTCGGTTTGCAGATAGTGGCTGGCGACCAGTCTTGGGAATCCGTAGAGGTCGGATTGTATTTCCAACAATTGATTTCGCTCATTTGGCAGGGCAGCAAAGAGCTGTTGGTGGAACGCACCCGGGCAGGTGCCGACACTCATATCGTCTTGGGGTATGCCGATTTGCACCAACGTTTCGTCAGGCATGCCCGACAAATCTGGTTGAAGAGTTTCCTGCATGGGCCGGTGAGCAGGTGATTCCAAGGCGACCACCAACGCCCGAGACCCCCATCCTCGAGCAAGGACGTCATCAAGCGTACTGAAGGTGTAGGCCGCTCCAAGGCTGTGTCCGCCGGTCCAGAGTGCCGAAGGGTCGACATAGCGTTGGCCGAGATGGGCCTCGAGTTGGGCTTCTCGCTGAGGTTGGAGCAGAATGGAATCCACATGGTCGATAGCGGATCGGATGGCGAGGTCTCGGGGAACGTGTTGAAGATAGTCCGTCATGCCTTGTTCGTAGGTGGCTTTGTGTGCTTCATGGCCCTCCGGGCGAAGGTCAGACGGGTACTGGATGAATGCCACGGCCATGCCTTTGGCAGCGAGGTGGTTGATCCAATCCTGATAGGCATCAACATCCGGATAGCCAAATCCGTGGAGGAGAATGGCCAGCGGCATGCTGCTGATGGGCAGGTCCTCTGGCAGGTTGGGCAGGGTGATGTAGACGCTGAATTCGATATCATCCTCCAAATCGCCTCGAACGCTCGCAACCTCATCCGGCACGGTGTAGGGTGAGCGGTACTGCTCTACGGTGTAGGGGCCAGGAAAAGAACCGTAACCCATCGAGGGCGCATCGGGCGGTGAGGGTGCAAATCCGATGACAGCGGGAATGCCTGGCATGACGAGCCATGCTGCGAAGAACACACCAACGACGTGAACCACTCTCGTGGCCGACATATGGTTCTGTCCGGGGGCTCGCAGCGAAGGTGGGCCACCCATGGCCACGAGGAGGCAGGCCAAGGTCCACCCCATCAAGGTTGGAAGGAGAAGAAAGGCGCCTCGCAGGTAGAAGGCGTTCATGAGAAAGTGGATGGTGATCAATCCAATGAGCAGGCCGATAAAGCCGTAAGGCAGCGTCTTCCAAGCGTGGTTATCGTTTTGAGCCACCACCGCTTTCCTCAATCCGTACGAAAGTCCGGCGATGATGAACATTGAAGACAAGGTCAAGGCCGGTGAGTTTCGCAGCGCCATGGTCCATTCAAGCGAACGAACAGCGTGAGGCCATATTGAATCCACGACACCTTTTCCTGCCAGCAATCGGACAATCATTTCACTGAAGGCCAACAGGAAGCCAATCGGTATCGCCCATGCAGGTTGGAACGTTCGTTTCATGGACGTATCCTCGTCAGCGACATGGACATCATCAGATACTTCCACGAGGGAAAATCTTGTATCGCGTACAAGAAGTTTCGTTCAACCCCTCAGGCGTTCATACGTGGGCGTGAACCTCGTTTATTGGGTGGTCAATGTGAATTGATTACAACCTCAGTAAGGGACATCTTTCCATCCGATTTTGTAGCCAATGAGGTTGAATGTTCGGTGAAGCACGGGGGTGATGACCACCAAAGCCACCATCGGGAGTCGCAGTTCCTCGGCAGCGAGGATGGACGGTCCAAGGAAGAGTTGACCCCAGAGGAAGACCATGATGGCAAAGGGCAACGTGTCCAAGAGCGGTGCTTTGGAGGAGATCTCGCCTTCTCGCTTGAGTCCTCGGCGTCGCTTCACGAAAGAGCCGGTGCTGTCCCCGATCAGGCATGCAAACCCGAGGAAGGTTCCCAAGACGAAGGCGGTGCCACTTGCGCCACCGACGGAAAACCAAGCCTCCTCCGAACCGATGAGCGGGTGAGCGAACACCGTCGCTCCGTCATCAAAAGCTGTGGCCATATCGCCGGTGCTCACCAACGAAGCCAAGAGCATGCAGAGCAATCCGGACGTCAGCGAACCCCCGATCAAGCCGTTCCATGTTTTTCCATCACCCAGCATTCGATTCCCGTCGGCCATGACCCGACCTCCGTCGATGGGCCAAGGCCCATAACCGGTTTTGGGCAACCATTTCCCCCACATCATCGCAAAGGTGTTGGCGAGAAAGCCGGGAAGGTAGAGCCAGAGCGTGAGCAAGCAGAGCGAGAGAAAATCCATGCATCATCACCGAGGCGTTGGCCTGCCGCTTTGGTGGCGAGCCTTTCATGGTTGCCCGGACAAACGGCCCCCAATGGCCATCTCCAGCATTGATTGGAGGTGCGGATAGCGGGAGTCGAACCCACGACATAAGGTTGGAAACCTCAGATGATAACCACTTCACCATATCCGCAGTGTGGTAAACACGGCGACAAGCCTCTCCCCTTTGAGGGAATCGGTTCGCCACGTTTGCTCATCGCTTGCTTCGGAAATCACTGAACAAGGATTCCGTTCGTTCACGGGGTGCGCGCGGTTGATGTTGCTGTTGAACCAATTGACGTGAAGGCAACTCGCCCAACCCTCGTGACTGCCGAAGTTCAGCCGCTCGCATCATGCGACGTTCCTCATCGCGAGCTTTTCGGCTCTGCCCTCGAATCATCAGGGTGCCCATCAGGACAAAGAGCACCAAGCCAGCGAGGGCAGCCTGCACCATCGTGTTCTCCGACAATGTCGTCAGAAGAGCATTGTCTCCCTCACTGGAGACGGCCACAGGGGCGTTGGAATCAATGGTCTTGATGACGACGGTAATGGTGTCCATCGGGTAGTCTGCCCCGGGTTCGGTTACGGACATCAACAACTGGTGGTCGCCGACCTCCTTCGCATTTCCTGAGAAGGTGACCGTTTGGGAATTGCCGGTCGCTGAAGTAAAGGTCAACAAGTGGCCTGAAGTTTCTCCAGCGATGCTGGTGGTGGTCTGCCATTCCACGCTGGCCGCAAAGGCCGAACTCATCGGGGTGGTGATGGTGCAGGTGAAGGTGAACCATCCGCTGGCGGCGAGGTCGACCTCGATTGAGGACGGCGCACAGTTCATGGCGGCCTCGGCCGAGTTTCGAGATGAATCGTTGGGCCAATGGTCGGGTTTGTAGGCTCCGAGCGTGGCGTTGTCGCCCCACCCATCGCCGTCGCTGTCGGCGTATTGGCTGCGTTGGTCGGGGAAGGCGTCGTCGCTGTCAGCCCATCCATCGCCGTCCTGGTCTGGACACCCAAAGGTGCCATCGGCGGTTGAGGTGCCCATTTGGTTGGGACAAGCATCACCATCGGTGCCGCTTGGCTCATCCCCGTAGCCATCGCCGTCGCTGTCAAACCACTGGCTGTTGTCGGTGGGCCACAGGTCGTTTGCATCACCAGCACCGTCGCCGTCGCCGTCGAGGCAACCAAACACATCGAGGGTGGACGTACCTGCTTCGGTCGGACACGCATCGGCTTGGGTACCGTTGGGGTTGTCCCCATACCCGTCGCCGTCGGTGTCGACCCACTGTGTGGGTTCACCAAGGAATGCATCGTTGGCGTCCGAGGTGCCGTCGCCGTCCTCGTCAACGCATCCGAATCGGTCCACATTGGAGGCGCCGGCTTCTGCGGGACAGACATCGGCCTCAAAGCCGGTCGGGTTATCCCCGTAGCCGTCACCGTCGCTGTCAACGCTTTGTGTCGGTTCGTACGGGAAGGCGTCTGCTCCGTCTGAGGCGTTCCAGCCGCTGGTGTTTCCAAATGGCGGTGTTGGGTCCGAGACGCCGTCGCCATCGCTGTCAACACAACCCGTGCGGTCGGTGGTGGAGTTTCCTGCGCTCAGCGGACAGTGGTCTTCTGCGTCATCAAAGCCGTCGCTGTCCGTGTCAATCCATCGCGTTGGGTCGTTGGGGAAATCATCGGTCAGGTTGGCGTAGCCGTCCCCGTCATCATCGACACAACCCAGCAGGCCAATCGAGGAGGTGCCAGCCTCGCCAGGGCACGCATCGGGCAGGAGTCCGGTAGCGTTGTCGCCGTAGCCATCCCCGTCTTGGTCAAGCCACTGCGTTGGCAGGTCAGGCAGGGCATCGATGACGTTGTCCCATCCGTCGCCGTCGTTGTCCGGGCAACCCAAACGGTTGCCCAGTGTGGAATTGCCCCACTGGTTCACACAGGCGTCAGGCGAGGTTCCTCCCGGGTTATCGCCGTGCCCGTCGCCGTCGGTGTCGGTCCACTGCGTGTTGTCGCCCGGGTGGGTGTCTTCGCTGTCAGCCCAGCCGTCTTGGTCGCCGTCGGGGCAGCCATACGTGCCGTTTTGCCAGGATTCGCCGTAGGTCGAAACACAAGCGTCTGGTAGCGTTCCTGCCGAGTTATCACCGTAGCCATCGCCGTCGGTGTCGTTCCACTGCGTGGCGTCGTTCATGAAGGCGTCAGCGCCATTGGCCGTTGTCCAGCCGCTATCGGGGTCGGAGTAGCCGTCCCCGTCTTGGTCTGGGCATCCCTTTCGGTCGTGGACGGAGGTGCCGTAGAAGGCTGGGCAATCATCATCCAAACCATCGTCATAACCGTCCCCGTCGCTGTCGCCCCAGCGGGTCGGGTCGTTAGGGTAAGCGTCAGCGCCATCGTCCACGCCCCATGAGCTGTCGGGGTCAGAATAACCGTCGCCATCGGTGTCGAGGCAGCCGTATCGGTCGGCCGTGGAATTTCCTGCTTGGGATGGACATGCGTCGCCGTTGGTGCCGGTTGGGTTGTCCCCGTAGCCGTCGCCGTCGCTGTCGGCCCATTGGGTTCCGTCGCTCGGGTAGGCATCGGCCCCGTTTGCTGTCGTCCAACTTGAGTCGCCGTCCGACGACCCGTCGCTGTCCGAATCGGTGCACCCAAATCGGTCGCGGCTCGACATACCAAAGGTGGACGGGCACGCATCGCCTTGGAAACCTGCGGCTTCATCCCCGTAGCCGTCGCCGTCGGCGTCGGCCCATTGTGTGGCTTCGTTGGGGAAGGCATCGTCGATGTCAGCGTAGCCATCGCTATCGCTGTCAGCACATCCGAGGCGACCTGCTTGGGTGGAGGTGCCGAACTGAGAGGGACACGCATCAGGATTGTTCCCGCTGGCGTTATCGCCGTAACCATCGCTGTCGCTGTCAGCCCATTGGGTCGCATCAGAAACGAAGGCGTCAGCGCCGTTGGCCACGGTCCAACCGCTGTCAGGATCGGAATAGCCATCACCGTCGGTGTCGGCGCATCCAAACCGGTCTTGGTTTGAGCCACCGCTCGTGCTCGGACAACCATCGCCTGCCGTAGCGGGGGGTGGGTTGTCGCCGTAGCCATCGCCGTCGGTATCGGCCCACTGTGTATTGTCAGTGGGAAACGCATCCGCGCCGTTGGCCACGGTCCAGCCGCTGTCCGGGTCGGAGTATCCATCACCGTCTTGGTCGGCGCACCCGTTCCGGTCTTGACTGGACGGTCCAGCAACGCTACTGCATGCGTCCGCTCCGTTCGCTACGGTCCAACCGCTGTCGGGGTCGGAGTAACCATCGCCGTCGGTGTCGGTGCAACCGAACCGGTCGCCGGTTGAGTTCCCAGCACTTGACGTACAAGCGTCCGGTTGGTGGCCAGCAGCGTTGTCGCCGTAGCCATCGTAATCACCGTCAGCCCACTGTGTGATTTCGCTTGGGAAGGCATCGGCGCCGTTGTTGACGGTCCATCCGCTGTCGGGGTTTGAGTAGCCGTCGCCGTCGGTGTCGGGGCATCCTGTTCGGTCTTCCGTTGACGTACCAGCGGTGGTGTTGCAGTCGTCGTCATCGTCCTCGTAGCCATCAAGGTCGGTGTCTTGTGTCAAGTTGCTGAACGTGTAATCGCCGGTCATGGCGACGGCAAAGAATTGTGGCCCGGTCGGGACGCTGGTGCCGACCACGTGGAGTTCCCACGTGCCTTGGGCGGGTGAGGCAAGCGTCAAACCCCGCAGGTTGTCGAGGTTATTGCTGAGGTTGGTCCACGAGCCTGAGGGGCTTTTGAGGGCCAGGTCAAGGTCGTTGACCAGATTGGTTGACGCCGAGGGCGTCGAGGCAGGGTCCGTCCATGCCAAGGCGATGTTGATGTCGTCCGCACTGTTGGGGACGTTGAACGACCAGCCCGAATCGGCGTTGGTGGTAACCGAATGGCCGTAGAGGTAGGATGTGTTCACTGCCTGGGACATGTTGATTCGCCCCCAACCTTCGTGGTTGTTGGGCGCTGCTTCACCCGCACCGTTTGTCGAGGAGGAATACTGCCCGGTCATGTCATGTGCGCTGGCGGTAAAGATGGCTTTCACCAGGGCCGAGGTCGGGTTGGATTCGCCGAGGTTCTCCATGAGATGCTCCAACAACAAGGCCGAAGCTCCGGCGGTTAGGGGCGTGGCCATGCTCGTGCCACCCATGTAGGTGTAACTGGCGTTGTGGGCCAGCCATCCGACCGAGGTGGTGCTTCGGGACTTTGCGGAGAGAATCATCGTTCCTGGAGCGGAGAAATCGGGTTTGAGGCGACCATCGTCAGTGGGCCCGCGGGATGAAAAAGCCGCCATACCATCGGGGTTGTCAGCCAGTCGGTCGGTGGAAATGGGTGAGCCGTAGTCGGTGCTGCCCCACACCCATGTCATGTTTCCGCGGTCGTTTTCGGTGGCGCCGACCGTCAAGACGTTCTTTGCCGTGGCGGGGCTGCCCATGGAATCCAAGTCGATTTCTCCGTTCATGTTGGCATCGACGCCTTCGTTCGCAGCGGCGAAGAGGATGACCATCTCGTCGTGCGTACGGGCGCTGGCGTCCGCCTGCATCGACGAGGTCGTGTATTGGCCAGCGACGGCAGAGCCCCAGGAATTGGTGTGAATGCGGCTTCCGTTGGCCCACGCGAGTTCAAACATGTCATCGAGGTCGTTGGGAATACCAAGCAATTTTTCCTCGCTGTTGTGGGTGGTGGCAATGGCATGGAAAAGGAGGTGGGCTTCTGGGGCCGCACCGATGATGTCGCCGTTGCTGTGGGTGCCGTCACCGAGAACCGAGCCTGCGACGTGGGTGCCGTGGCCGTGATGGTCTTCGGCATCGTCACCACACGGGCTCAAACCGTAGGCTGTGCACACCGAGGCCGGTGGCGGGAAGGAAAGAATACCCGTGATGTGGTCTCTGAAATCGGGGTGCATGTTGGAGTTGTTCACGCCGTTGTCAAGTCCTGTGTCGGCGACGGTGACGATGATGCCGCTTCCGTCCAGCCCCGACCAGGAACTGTCGATGTTGCCCATGATGGTGTTGTCCCACGCATCGTCGACGTGCATCACTTCAATGCCCTTTGAATTCATGATTTCGTAGAACGGACGGGGTTCCACCCATTCGATGGCGTCCTGGTTCACGAGCCAAGCCAAGCCCTGAGTGTCGAGCGCCATGGTGGCAAATCGACCGCTGTGCGTGTCGAGAACGATATCACCTCGCTGGCTCAATCCCTCCGGAAGTTCCTCACCGGAGAGGACGACGTTCACAATAGCGCCTGCATCGTTGACGAACGGATTGGGCGCGACCATCTCAAGGCCAAGCAGACCACGAACGAGGTCGGTTTGAACCTTGTCGGTGGCGTCCATCGCGGCGAGGCCGAGCACGTTGAGTTGTGCTAATTGGGCAGGCGTGTGACTGTTGACCTGACAGTGGAAACTGGCAGGTGGGAGGAACGAGAAACAATCGATGCCGGCCCTGTCAAGGTCGTGGAACCAATCACTGGGCACGGGGTAGGTGTGGCCCAAGATGTGGTATCCTTCAACCGTTGATTCACCCGTTCGCTCGGTCCATTCTGTTGGTGGAACCAATTGCACGTCTCTGTATCGCAATGCGGTCTCCCCGCTTGCATCTTCACTGCTCATCCAGCCGTATTCGGCCGTGGCGATGGGTGAAACACCAACCTGCTCAAGCCATTCCAACGCCGCATCCGTTTCGGGTTCGTACGACGATTGTTCGGCCCCAGCGAAGGCCAGAGGGGAGAGCACCTGCACCAAAAGCAGGGTCATGAAAACCAGGGATGTTCGGCGGCGCTGCGTCTGCATGGGGCTTACGACGGCGGGGAACCTCATCAAAGATTGGTTGAGCGGTCGCAGCAAGATGGCCCCATGGCGAGGGTTCAAGAGTCTCGGTCATTGCCGTGGCAACATGACGAGGGCACACGCTGCAAAAGCCAACAGCGACAAGATGTCCCCAGAGGATATCAACGACAGCGCCGATGTCCTTGGAAGGCAGATTTGGCGAGTCGTCCCCTACGCCAAGAAATACCCCAAGCGGGTGCTTACGGGCATCTTTGCCAACGCTGCGGCCCGTTTCTTTGACCTGATGCCCTTTGTCGCCATCGGTCTGGCCGTGGATTACTTCACAACGGACATGCTTTCCGGCCCGCAAATCGTTCAGGACATGGTGACCACCCTCCATAGCAATCCTGCCATTGGATACGGCGTGCTCATTTTCCTCGGATTCCTGTGTTTGGCCGTGTTTCAGGGCATCTCGGAATACGCGTGGCAAACGCTGGGCTACAACATCCAGCACGACCTGCGAATGGACGCAACTCGCTCCCTCATCGCCATGGAGGCCTCCTACTACGACCTGCGTCAAACAGGGCAGATCATGTCGGTGCTCTCGAGCGATGTTAACCAGCTTGAAGACGTCGTCTCAGATTCATCAACCTCCATTATCCGAATCATCATCACCTTTGCCACGGCCTTCCTCATCCTTGTGTTGATGTCGTGGAAATTGGCGGCCGTCTTGTTCACGCCTATCCTGTTTATCGTCCCTGCAGTGTACTGGTTTTCCACCCGAGTTCAGCGCAAGTACCGCAAGCAACGAGAATCAACCGGTGACATCCACGCCGTGCTTGAAAACCTCATCTCGGGTATTTCCGTTGTTCAAGCCTACAACGCCGAAACGTGGGAAGCGGACCGTGTTGCCGCTGAATCAGGTTCCTACCGCGACCAAGCCATGGGAGCCAGCAAAGACCGTAACCGTTTCATTCCCATGATTTACGCGGTGGCAGGGGTGGCGTTCGGTCTCCTGGTGACCGCCGGTGGCTACTTTGCAAGCCAAGGCGAAATCACCACTGGGCAACTCGTCACCTTCCTGCTCATCAGCACCCGAATGACCATGCCGATGTTCATTTTCGGTATCTTGGTCAACCAACTGCAACGAGGTGAAGCGGCAGCCCGCCGGGTGTTTGCAGCGGTCGATCTTGAGCCGACCATCGTTGACGACGAAGACGCTGTGGCCTTGGAAGGTGGCATCAAAACCGTGGAATTCAACGATGTGTACTTCACGTACCCCAACACCACCATCAAGGTCCTCAACGGTATTTCCTTCAAGGTGAGCGAAGGTGATTTCCTCGGCGTCATGGGCCACACCGGTGCAGGGAAAACGACGATTCTCAAACTGCTCATGCGCTACTACACGCCCGACAGCGGGGATGTGCTGGTCAACGGCCGCCCCATCACAGATTTCACCCTGCATTCGCTCCGCGAGGCCATCGGTTTTGTCAGCCAAGACCCCTTCCTGTTCTACGGGAGCGTCAAGGACAACGTGGTCTACAACCAAGAAGCGACGGATGAACAACTCGTTGAGGCGCTCAAGATGGCCGGTGCTTGGGAGTTCGTTCAGGAATTGGAGAACGGTGTCGATACCATGGTGGGCGACCGTGGCGCCATGCTCAGCGGTGGTCAACGTGCCCGAATCTCACTCGCCAGAGCGCTCTTGAAGGCGCCAAGCCTGCTCATCCTCGACGAAGCCAGCAGCGCTTTGGATGCAGAGACGGAACGCCGTATTCAGGAGAACCTGCTCTCTTCGGGCAAGGAGCGAGCGACGATTGCGGTCGCTCATCGTCTCAGTACCATTCGAAACGCCAATGAGATTCTCTCCATGGTCGACGGGGCCATCGTGGAGCGTGGCCTGCACGATGACCTGGTGGCTTCTGGTGGCGTTTACGCTAGCCAGTGGACCATCCAAACGGGCGATATGGCCGGTTTGTGATCAGGGTGATGGTTGCCTTCGCACCAACCCGATGTTGACCAGTGCGATGATGAGCAGCGCTGTTGAGAACCAAAGAGGCATCAACGGAACGGTGTCAAAGGAGAAGGGCAACCAGGACAAGAGGGATTCACCTCGAGCGTAGGTGCCGCCCAGCGAAGCGGTCAGCAACACCATCCCAACGGCGGCCATGCCTCCCAGCGCTTGCCAGCGTCGTCCGAGGTGTCGTGTCCAAATCTCGGGGCCGTGGGCGCGGCGTGCCAGCAGGACGCCGATGGCCAAACCAAAGGCGGATGAACCAAGCAGCATTTTGTTGATGAGCAGCGGATGGTCAAGCCCCTCGCCGGGACTTGATTGGATACCCGTTATGATGGCGAAAGGAAGGGCGAGGAGGCCAAAGGCCAAGGCAAAATGAGCGACATGGTCGGCAAGTTGCAGGTGTCGCTTCATGCCCAACCAGCCATGACTTCCCAGGCCAGCAAGAAGGAAGGCAATCCCCGCCATGGCAAAAGAACCGACGGCGAGTTCGGTGCTCACCACGTGCAGGGTTGGAGCCGAAACCATCAGGCCACCTCCTCGTGTTTATCCGAATCAAACGCAGCGAAGTCCTTGGCCGTGGCCGTGCTTTGCCGTTGGAGCGAGAGGAACGCTGCGATGAAGACGAAGAGCATCGCCATGGACTGAACGTAGGCTGCCGTTTCATCCACCGACCACGAAGGCTCTTCGCTCTGCAATTGGAACCAAGGCGTGGTTTGGTCGGGCCCCTCGCCTTCGAGAAGGGCGCGCCATTCAAGTTGCACCGGTTGCAAACTCGCGGGGAGTGCAAATTCCCAAGCATTCTCTCCTGAGGTGGCGACGGTCGCCGTGTTCACCTCACCACCCGAGACTCGCCACTCAACGGCCACCTGGTTCACGTGCTCCGTGGCCAGGGTGATGGTGGTGGCCTCGCCGATGTCTCGTCGAACGGGTGGCTCAAAGTCGGCCGCCAACCTTGGGAGGTCTTCGGGGACTTCACGGACATCGATGGTGGCCGGGCTTGCCGAAGCACCGAAGAACGGGGCTTCGCTTCCGTCTTCGCTTCCGTGATGGATGGATGCATGGAGGGTTGCCGTGCCCACCGACGGGGCGCGGAGCGTCCAGTGAACCGTGTGTTCGGTTTGACCAGATGCAATGACCGCTTCGACGTAATTCTCACTTCCTCCCTCGCTGTTGGACAGGATGGTCCAGCCTGCGTCGGCTGGCGTGTCGTCTGCGCCCGAGAGGTCGGAGAGAAGGAAGAAGCCAAGCAGACCGGTGCTGGTCGTCTCGATATCAGAAACGGTGACCGATACGCTGGTGAGCAAGCCTTCGTAGGCCACGCTTGGGGCGTTGACCACGACGCTGGCGGTCGAAGAACGGTTCATGTCAGCGTCGCCGTGGCAGGCGCCGCCGCATTGGGCGTCAAACGTTCCCGAGCCCACGCCGTTGGGGTTGGCTGAGCCAAGGGAGGGCGCCAGCAACAACGCGAGCACCACGAGCATCAGCGAGATTCGCTTCATCAGGCACCACCTCCTTTGCGGCTGGCGAAGAACAGTGGAATCAGCATGCCCAACAGCATCAAGACGCCCAGGCCCAAACCGAGGCCGGTCGCAGGGCCAGGTTCCTCCAGGATGATGGGTTGCAACGTGGTTGAAATCCCATCGGCTCCGTTGAGGAAGGTTCGTTCGTCGTTGACGGGCTGGACGGTGTAGGTGTTGACGCCGCTCATGGGTGGCTGGTCTTGGTAGGACTGACCGTCGGTGGTGGCAATGAGTTGACCGTTACGATGAATGTTGAATTCAACCGCTTCTCCATTCCACTCCCATGTCAGGTCAACCTTGCCGTTTTCGTGGTTGAACACCCTTAGATTCTGCACGGACGGGCCTGTTGAAACGGTCAACTGGATTGTCGTTTCCGCTTTGGCGCCAAGGTCATCGGACACCAGCAGGTGAACTTCTGTGTCCTTCGTCAGCACCAATTCCAGGGTGGCTCCCGTTGCTGTTCCATCGTCCCACGACCATGTGAACTCAACAACTTCGCCGTCAAGGTCGCTTGAGGCTTCGGCCGAGAGCACCGTCGTTTCGTTGAACCAGATCGCAGAGGATACAACGGTCATGTCAGCAACGGGCGGAAGGTTCTCGAGCACCGTGCTCGCTTGGCGTGATGTTGTCAGTTCACCGTCGCTCGCTTCCACCACCAACGTCCACGTTTGTCCGGGTGCGAGTTTCTCAGCAGGCACGGAGGTGGCGTTGGCTAAACCGGCGTCTCTGAACCCGTTCTTGTACCATGTCGTGGCGAGGGATGCAGCGTCACCGTCAGCGTCTGTAACGGTGATGATTGGCACCAGATTCTGAAGGGCGTTGGCCTCGGACGGCCACGATATGTTGACGTGAGGTGCGGCGTTGACGATGGTGGTAGGCGAGGTCATGGCCGATGTTTCGTCGCTTCCATCGCTGACCGTGATGACGGCGTGCCATGCATCGCCTCGCTGGAGCGAGGTGGCGTCCAAAACCAGGCTGTTGGCACCGTCGCTTTGTTCGACATCGTTGAGGTACCAGCGGACGTCAACGACCTGGACGCCCTCTCCGTCAGGGTCTTCGGCGGTCAAATTCACACTCAGCGGATCGTTTGCGCTGAAGCTGGGGGACGTCAGGACAGCGCTGACCACGATGGGTGCGGCGTTGCCAATCATCTGCTGAGCGCTGCTTGTCGCCAAGGACCATGCTTCGCCGTCAAATACCCGAACAAAAACCGTCCACTCGTCGCCCTTTGAGGTTCGATTGGCGGGAAGCGGGTTCACGCCGTCAACATCTGTTTGGTGGACGCCATCCTTCATCCACATGACTTCGGTATCCACGATTTCGTCCCCGTCCGCATCGGTTGTCGTCCATGCGGCCGTGAGGTCGTCCAGCGTGGTGGCGTCCGCCGGCGTTATGACCACGCTGTCAACCACGGGGGCCTGATTGCTTGAGCCCACGACCATCTCTGTTGAAGCGAACCAATCCGACAGGTCTTCGCCGTCGGAGACGCGCACCTCCACCGTCCATGTGTCGCCGACGCGTGTCGCTACGGCAGGTAACGTGCTCATGTTGTCAAGGGAGGCAAACACGGCACCCTCCAACAGCCACCGGGTCTCGGTGGAGGTGATGGTGTCGCCGTCAACGTCATCCGTCTGGTAGGTGAAGGTGACATCGTCGTTGGTGTCGGGTGTTTCACTGCTCACAGCCACGGAGTTGATGGTTGGTGCTGAATTGATGATGAGAACCGAACTTGAGGCCACCGATGTTCCTGCATCCTCGCCGTCCGAAGGGGTCACCACTGCATGCCACGCCTCGCCCTTGGCGGTGGCGGTGGCTGGGAGAATCGTGGATGTATGCCCCGGTTGGGCAACACCGTTGCGATGCCAAGACACGGTGGTCCCGCTCTCGGCGTCACCGTCGTCGTCGGTGTAGGTGTAGGTGAGGGTCAAATCGTCGCTCGTGGTTGGCGTGGATGGAGCGATGTTGAGGTTGGTGGCTGTCGGGGGCGTGTTGGTGTTGATCTCTTCGCTCACGGAGGTCGAGGACGTGCCGTAGAGGTCACCTCCTGTGTTTTGCCCGTTGTTGCCGTGCAGCACGGCCAGGTTAACCTGAACGGTCCCGCTCCCGCTGGCGGGGGCCGTCCAATCCACGGTCCACGATGTGCTGGTCCAGGTGTTGTGGGTGGCTTGGAAACCGTTGGATGAGACTTGTGCGGCGCCGCTGGGGTTGGAGAGCGCACCTTTGCTGACCTCGAGGTTGAAGCCGCCGCTGAGCGGGTTGCCCGACATCCCGATGCTGAGGCTGTAGGTGGTTGCGGGTGTGTAAGAGGAGGGCAGTCCGGTCAAGACGGGGTTCACGCCGTTTGCTCCACCGCTGTGGCAACCGCATCCCGAGGTGCTGTTGAATTTCGCATTCTTCTTGGCCGTCGCAAGGTCGGCCTGCGTAGCCATCAGAAGGAGGAACACGAAGAGAAGCACGCCTCCTTTGTTCATGGCTCTTCATCAATCCATTTCCTTTTGATTCTTCGTCTTGTGGTCAACACTTTGCGTCTTCTTTGCCTTCAAGGCCCACGAGGCGGTCAACGTACGTGATGAACGACGAGATGAGCAAAAACAAGGGTATCCCCAAGACGAGGGCCCAAACACCGATGGTTAACCCTGCCACACGAACATCGTCGAAGATTTCTCCCACGATGATGAGCATGCCCACCATGAGGATGCGACCGAGCACCAGTAATGGACGCACAGAGCCCCACATGGCGCCCGCTTCTGTGGCGTGGTCCGGCTTGTCCATCGCTGAAAGGCGTTCAGCGAGCGATGGTCGGGCCATGGACTGTTAACCTTGGATTCCATGATGAACGTTCGCCATCCAAAGGCGGGCGCCAACGGCCTTTCCCGGCTTTTGTGTTCAAGCGGTGCGGACTCGGTCGTCAATTTGGGCGCCCTCGCCAGCACGTCCACCGGTTCGTCGAATTTCTCTCCAGGCTTTGATGACGCCTTGGCCGTAAGCCCACTGGGCGAGGAAAACAAAGAGCGGCGCCAAGAACACCGTGCCAATCGAACGGTGAGGCGAGGTGCCGATGGCGGCTCCAAGCCATGCGATGGCGATGTAGAGGCAGACCAGACCAAGCGGGATGTGGAAGGCGATGCGGGCCAGGTCCCAATCGCCTGCGAGCGTGAACCAGAGGTCGGCTTCAGCCCCGCCTGACAAGCCGCCGTAGAGCATGGCGGCGAGGGCGAGCACGACAAGAGGCGGGAAGAACCCGATGGCCGTGTGCGACCAGGTGGCGATTTCGGGCCATCGCTTATTGGCGACCATGCGGGTGTAGCCGTAGTTTCGCATCTGCTTCATGTAGGGCTTGAACGGGCGGCGGCGACGGTGCGGCATCACGTTGGAAGGGTCGATGAACAACTTGTGGCCCTTGCGTTGAATCTTGGCGTCGAGCACCACGTCTTCAGCCCCAATGCAACCTTCTTCGAAGAAATCCACTTCTCGGAGGTTGGCCATGCGGTGAGCGCAGTTGACGCCGGGGTTGTGGGTAATGGGCACCAGTTCGCCTTTGGGTTGGGCGCCGTAGCGGGTGCCGGCGGTCATGAATTTGGTGCAGAAGGCCACGTCAGCGCACTTGGCACCGAACGGGTCGTCGTCGGGGGCAAAGTTGGGCCCGCCCACCGCACCGACTTCGGGGTTGTCGAACCAGCGGACCAGTTTGGCAACCCAATCGAGGGGCGGAACGGTGTCGTCGTCGGTGAACAGCACGAGGTCGTGGTCCATCTGACGAAGGGCGAAGTTGCAGGCGTCGGCCCGGTTGCGCGACGGGTCGTCAATCCACGTGGCGCCGTGTTTTTCGCACACGGCCTTCGTGTGGTCCTTGGATTTCGAGTCGGCGATGATGAGCTCAAAGTGGGGGTAAGTTTGCTTGCCCAGACGCTCGAGCACGATGTCGAGTTCGTCGGCGTTGTTGATGGTTGGAATCAGCACGGCCGTTTTGTACGGCGTACCGTCTTCTTTGAGCAGAACGGGGACCGTTTCACTCTCGCCCATGGGGTAGGCGAGACGCCCGCCTCATAAGAAATCAAGGGAAAGATGCCCCGTAGGCCATGTGCGCGGAGAATTCAATGGTGAGTTGAAACCGCGCATGAACGCGTCCGTTCATGCTTGCTTTTGTGCTAAGTTCATAAGCCGTCGCGAAGGGCTTTTGGCATAGAGAGGGATGAACTCATGTTGAACGTCACAGCCCGGCAGGACTTGATGAACAAAATTGTAGAGACTTTGGGCGTGGTCGTCGAGGACGCACGCTTCGAGTTCAAAGAAAACCAAATGCAGGCAACGGTCGTTGATGCATCGCACGTTGCGATGATCGACATGAAGGTCGACGCCGCTGCTTTCGATACCTGGGAGGTTGAAGAAAACGACCTCGCACTTGAACTGCGCAAGGTGAAGGAACTCATCAGTTTGGGCGGCGCTGACGACCTGATTGAGATGGCTTACACCAAGGATTCTGGCGTGTTGACGCTGAACTTGGGCAAGATTGACCGAAACATTCGCCCGCTGGACCCCAGCACGGTGAATTCACCCAATCTGCCCAACATTGACATTCCCTCC
>DAGF01000079.1:28413-30515 GCA_002495645.1 Euryarchaeota archaeon UBA549 | reverse complement strand
GACGGGCAAGAATTCCTGATCGGTTTCCAAACCGTCGTCGGGAAGATGGAATTCATGGCCATGGACATCTTCCTCGAAGAAGGTGAATCCATCGTCATCACGATGTCCCAGACGGGGCGCGACTACGTTCCTTCACCCGCTGCTGCTGGAGGCTATTCCATCAACTGGGCGGAATCCACGCTGACGCTCCCCATCGTCAAGCGCACCTGCGACGACCTGTTTCAAGTGCCCATGATTGAATACGGCGGAGAAGGTCAACGGGTCTGCTGAACTCAGGTCTTGAGCGGCTCCCCCAGCGTCATCCTCTTAAGCCCTTGACAAACGATGGACCGCATGGTTTTGACCAAACTTCCCGGTGTCACCGAACGCATGGCTTCGAAGATGAAGGAACATTTTGGCTCCGAAGAAGCAGTTGTTTCCACGCTCGCATCGGGCGATGTGGGCCGATTGGCAGAGGTTGAAGGGCTATCGGTCAAGCGGGCGCTATCGCTGGCTCGCTCCTACGCTGGCGGTGAAGGTGGTTTCCTCGCCACCAAGGAAGCACAGAAACTCCACCAACACCTCCTCGCCCACATTCAATCCTTTGGGTCGTGCTCGGCGACCCGAGAGCGCATGGGTCTCTTGATGCCGGTGGCCGACCCTGAGCCCCGACGCCGCATGGCGGCAGCAGCCATGGAACTCGATGCTGCTTGGCTTGAGGCTCAACACGAAGCATGGAGTCATCTCGGCCGCCTCAAGGAGAAGCAAGAGCGCTACGAGCGGGTCGTGGTCTCGCCCGAACCACTGGACCATCTCAAGAAATTCTGCCGTGTCCTCCAGCCCACCGAACAAGAATCGTGGAAGGACTACACCGTGTTCAAAACGGTGTCATGGCTTGGTCCAGGCGCACCGATGGAAGCCCCCGACGGTTGGCTGGTGTTGGGCTCCTCGCCCGATGAAGCGCTTATTCTCCCCGAGCGAACCATCGACTGGTTCACTCACAATCGCAAAACATTGGATGTGCTGTGCGGTGTTATTGAGGCCATGAACGCCAACCAACTGCCCGACAACGAAGCATTGGAGGCGCTCAGAGAAGCCCTTGCGCCGCTCTCAAATCTTCCAGAAACGATGGCCATGCTCGGGGATGCATCGTCCATCGAAGAGGTGGCTCGCATCAAAGACGAATTGTGGGGTATGGTCAAGCAACTTGAAGCCGATGTGAACCAGCAGGTTGAGAGTGCCATGAACGATGCGAAGATGGCGCTCTCCGGCGCCGAGTTGCTCGAAGCGCTGGCAGACGGCACGGCGTTTCAACGAAAGTTGCGAGACGCGACGGGTCACGTCATTCAGGAAGCCATGCAGCAAGCACGAGAACAACTCGCTGCCTTCCTTGAACCGGCCCGGCTCCGTTGTCCGTTTGACATCTTTACGGATTCTTGGCCGGCAAAAATAGACCGTCAAACGATTGACGGCATCGATGCTGCCCTTGAATCCAAACTCAAAGCGGAGCAAACAGACCATCTTGTGAACCTCGCCCGCCAGCTCGGTCCAATGAAGACCCACTGTGAAGTGGCGGTCAGCCGCCTCATCGAAGCCGACCAGTGGCTATCCATCGCCCGCTGGGCCAACCATGACCGATGCGTGATGCCCGAGTTGGTCGACCACGGCATGTGGCTCGAGGAAGGCCGCCATATCCTCCTTGGAATGGAGCCCGACCCCGTCACCTACGGCCTTGGACAGGCCGCCATCAAGGGGGACCAGCAATCCTTGGCCCTGCTGACTGGAGCTAATTCGGGTGGTAAGACCACCCTGCTCGAGTGCATGGCCTATGCTTGTATTCTCGGGCACATGGGCTTACCCGTACCCGCCAAGCGTGCCCGCATAGGAAAGGTGGAGGCCCTACACATCTTGGCCAAGGCCGGTGGAACGCAGAGTGCAGGTGCGCTTGAGCAGACGCTGGTTGAGTTGGCGACCGTCGTGAGCGACCCGACGCCCAAATTGATTCTCGCGGATGAATTGGAAGCCATCACCGAGCCCGGTGCTGGAGCACGAATCATTGCAGGGATGTTGTTGGCTGCCGAGGCCCAAACGGACACGACCATGTTGCTGGTGACCCACCTTGC
>DAGF01000079.1:0-28100 GCA_002495645.1 Euryarchaeota archaeon UBA549 | reverse complement strand
CATGTTGCTGGTGACCCACCTTGCCCCGGCCATTTTGGAAGCGACCAAGCGAGACGACCTCCGTGTGGACGGTATTGAAGCCAGCGGGCTGGGTGCCGACCTTGAGTTGCTCGTGGACCGAACGCCCAAGCGCAACCACCTCGCACGGTCGACGCCTGAACTCATTGTTCGGCGACTGGTCGAGAAGAGTTCTGGCGAAGCAAAAGCCCTCTTCGGCGATATCCTCGGCATGTTTGCCGATGAAGACTGATCAGGCAGGCAACTCCAACTCGACCGCAAAGAGCGGGTCGGGGTCGGTTGAATCATGGTAGGCCACCACCACGCCACCGTCGTTGAGGATGGCCAAGGAAGCGAAGTCAAAGCGAATGTCGTTACCTGCTCCGGATGTTGAGTCAAGGTCGCCCTGCCCGATGTAGGTCAGGGTGTCGGGCGTCATGTCCTCGGAATAGCCACGAACGTGGTAGACGGTGTCGACATCGGGCCCATCGGTGGACTGGTATCGGACGTTGAGGATGAACAAATCCAATTCGCCGTTGGCTTGGAATTCCCATTCCTCAATTTGGGAGGCGGTGTTGTCGAGGGTGTAGGTGTGGTTGGCCCATGTTTGGGCACCGTCGGTTGACATGTAATGGGTGAAACTGGTGCCGCTGTTGACCACGCAGTGAATCGTTCCCGTGCGGTCAATTTGGCAGTATTCGGATGGGAATTGGACTTCAAGTTCATTCCATTCCAAATTGGTGTCCATGTAGGCGGCGTTTCCGTTGTTGTAGTAGGACGGGAAAATCAGGCCGCCGCTTGGAAGAGGGAAGGCTCGCATTTCCTTGTGCGGCTTGTTGACGTCCCAGTATTCGGGAAGGTCAGCGTCGGTGAAATCCAAATCGAGTTCGATGGCTGGGTCGCCGCCGTCCCTGCCGGGGAACTGGAAGGGGTAGTAATTCAGGCCGTCCACGCTGATCTGTCCACCGGCGTTTTGCGTTTGGTGCCAGAAGTTGGAGACCACGATACTCGCCCATTCACCATCCCCGATGGAGGACGAGATGGGGCCGATGACCTCAACCTGCCACGAGCGGTCATAGAACGGTTCTGTGATACGGTTGTAGCACCATTTCCACTCGCTTTCTGAAGCATCGTAGAGGATGGCATAGAATTTGTCGAGTTTCAGATCACCACCGACGTAGGGGAACCAAGACATCGAAATGATGTCGCCGTTGGTCGCTTGCACGATGCTGCCTTCACCAAGCCCCTCCTGGCCTGGGTTTGTGGGGACAAAGGTTCGGCACTGCTGGTCGGGAAGCGCTGGTGGAATGTAGGTGTCCCAAAGGTGGCCTCGGTCGGTGGAGAACACGGGGTATTCTCCTCCAATGTTCAATATCTGACCGTCAATGTCCGTAGCGAGGTAGTGTTCACAGCAATTTCCACCATAGGAGGCGTCAAACACCGCCCAAGTGGTGTTGGTGGTCTCGTTGGTGCGAAGGTCAACCGTGATGAAGGCTCGCTCAACTTCATGCGATTGCGCATCGATGCGCTCGTAGGATTCGAAGATGGAGGGTATCACTTCGTTGGTGATGGTCTCACTGCCATCGCCAAAACATCCCGCCAGCGTCATGGACAGGACCATGGCCAGAGCGAGAGCAGTCCTGCGCATGATGGCCCCTCGCTTGGGCGTGATTTGAAGCCGTCGCTTTGGGGCTCTCCAAGAAGCCAGCGCCCTCAAGGTTGAGCCCATTTGGCTTTGAGTCGCTTCAACCCCGCCAACGTCCTCGTTCCCATCCAGGTGAGGTCTTCGCCGTCGATGTGATGGACCCGTGGTGGAGTGGGTGTCAACGTTGCGAGAACCTTGAACAAGGATTCGCCCTCCTCAACGGTGAACTCGTGAGGTTCGCTGGAAAGAAAGAGGTCAGTGATGCCGTGCTCGACAATGGTGGCAGCGGTAACTTCGGGATAACCGGTTCCGTCTGGGTCAATTTTCGGGACGCTAAAGCCCGTACATGTGAGCATGTTGCCTGCATAGGTGTTGCCGTTGGCCGCCATCAACGGTTCATGCCATATCAGTGGTAAACCGATGCGTCCACTCGCTGGACTGGTGTCGTTGAGCAGCGATTCAATCTCGCTCGCCCATTGCTCGGCCTCCTGCGTCCGGTTGACCGCATGGCCGAGTTCACGCAGCATGGAAGGAACATCGCTTGGATGTTTTACGTGGCATACGAAGGTTGGGAAGCCCTTCTCCCTGCACCAATCGTAGACGGCCTTGGGATTTTCATCTCTGTCCATCACGACCAAATCCGGTTGGGCTGCCTCTATTTTGGAGAGGGTTGGCGTCTTGGTGCCACCGACCACCGGTACATTTGCCACACCTTCTGCTGGATGAATGCACCACGGCGTTCGACCAAGGATGGACGTGGCGTCCAATCCAAAATCAAAGAGCGTGAGCGTGAGGCTGGGTACCAGCGAAACGATACGCACGTCGAGGCCTCACTTGACCGTGAAATGGACCGAGGTGCCGTCCACCTCAAAGTGCTCAGCTCCTGTTGGCGGCGTTGCACCCTCTGGATGGAATACACAGCCTGCGGCTCGAGTTTCGGTGGCAACCCAGACTTCGTCATCGGTTTGCATCTCCGGTGCGTTCTCAAGCCAGACTTCAAGGTCGATGGTCGCCTCAATATCGAGGTTCAAATCCTTGCGCTTGGCTTGGACGCGACGTACGATGTCTCGGGCCATACCTTTGGAGAGAAGGGCGGGCGTGTCGTTCATGTCCAACACGAGACTGACATGGAGTTGCTCGCCCTGAGTTTCCAATTCAACCGTCTGGGCTGCAAATCCTTCTCGTTCCACACGCTTCACTTCGACGTCCCCGCTCTCGACCATGACGCCCAACACTTCAGCGCCGCCGTCGTTGATGGCGGCCAGGAGTGCCACGGGGTCCTCCGCTGTGCGAATGGCGTTGGCCACGTTGTTGACTTCGGCCCTTGCCTTCGGGGCGAGTGCACGGAAATTCGGTGCCAATTCAATTTGCTGGAAGCGGTCGAGGTCGTTTTCGACCAGAATGGCTTCCACATTCAATTCCTCGGCCAAGAGGTCGTGGAAGACCGAAAGGTCTGGACCCGCAACGATCCAACCTTGAGCGCAGGGTAAGCGTTGCCGTCGTCCTCCGTCGATGCGGATGCGTCGCCCGGCTTCGGCGAGTTCCCTGACAAGCGTCATGGTGTCTTCGAGACCAAGGTCTTGTGGTGGAAGAACGGCGGTGGCCATCGCGGCTTTTTCATCCCACGAATCGGCGGTGGCACCCTCGAGGCTTCCCGGAACGCCCAGGGGCCAGTCAGCGGTGTGAACCGAGACACCGGTCAAGTTTCGGTGAATGTGGTCGACCATGAACGGTGAGACAGGGGCCACCAATTTGCACACCGTCTCAAGCACCTCGTGGAGCGTGTGCTGGCAGGACAACTTGTCGTGGCTGTCGGCTTCGTCCCACAGGCGTCGGCGACTTCGGCGAACGTACCAGTTTGAGACATCGTTGACCATGAAATCTTCGAGGTCTCGGCAGGCTTTGTGGAATTGCCAATTGGTGAAATTCTCGTGGTAGGCCTTGGCCACGGTGTGAAGTCGAGACAAAATCCAACGGTCAAGCGCACTGCGCTGGTCAACCGGAACATCTTGTGCCTCCGGGTCAAAGCCGTCCAAGGCTGCATAATCGGCGTGGAATTTGTACACGTTCCACGTCGTCAAGAACATCTTCGCATAGGTTTCTCGTACACCGTTGGGGTCGAACTTCATCGGGTTCCAAGGCGCCCCTGCGGTGACCATGTACCAGCGGGTGGCGTCGGCCCCCTCTCGGTTGAAATGGTCCCAAGGGTCGACGATGTTGCCTCTGGATTTCGACATCTTCTTGCCTTCAGCGTCCAAAATCAAGCCCAGCGAAAGGCACCGCTTGTAGGCCATGTTGTCAAACACGGTGGCTGAAACGGCCAGCAGCGTGTAGAACCAACCTCGTGTCTGGTCAACCCCCTCACAGATGTAGTCGACGGGGAAGGAGGCGTTGAAGGTGGATTCGTTGTCAAAGGGGTGGTGCCATTGTGCAAAGGGGGCACAACCTGAATCAAACCAGCAATCCATGACAAAGGGTTCACGCATCATGGGTTCACCGGACTCGGAGACGAGGGTGAAGCCATCAACGACGGGACGGTGAAGGTCAACATCATCGGGACACTCTGGGTTTTCAAATCCTGCAGCGACCGCTTTGGCCACCTCGTCTTGGAGTTCCTGAATGGAGCCCACGCACTTCATCTCGCCGCTTTCACTTCGCCAAACGGGCAGCGGTGTTCCCCAGTAGCGTTCCCGGGAGATGGCCCAATCCTTGACGTTGCGCAGCCATTCACCAAAGCGACCTTCGCCAACCCAATCGGGGGCCCATTCGACTTGGTCATTGAACTTCAGGAGGTTTTCCTTGACCGCCGTCATGCGAACAAACCACGAATCCATGGCGTAGTAGAGGAGCGGATGGTCGGTGCGCCAGCAGTGCGGGTAGTCGTGGAGGTAATCCTTCTCCCGGTAGAGCAGGCCGCTCTCCGGGCCGGTGCCGTTGCTGCCGCCGGGTGCTGAAAGAAGCCCGATGATGGTGGCGTCGCAGCCTTTGACATACTGTCCGTCAAGTTCGGGATGCGTTCCCTCCACGAAGGCGCCGTCCATGCCCACGGTGTGATGGGCGGGCAGACCTGCTTCCATGCCGAGGTTGTAGTCGTCTTCACCGTACATGACGGCAGTGTGAACAACGCCAGTACCATCGGTGGTGGTGACCCAGTCAGCCGCAAGCACCGTCCATGCCGTGGTCGAATCGCCTCGTGGCACGGCATCGGGGAAGAGCGGTTCGTAGGCACGACCAACAAGGTCCGAGCCGGGGAATTCATCGATGATGTCAACGTGGTGTCGGAGCACCTCTTTCATGAGGTCCTTGGCCAAAATGACCTCTTCACCAACATCCGCACCGCCAGCACCGACCCATGCATCGCCTGCGGCTTCCTTGACGCGACAGCGGGCGTAGGTAACATCTGGTCCAACCGCCAAGCCCACGTTTCCAGGCAGGGTCCACGGTGTTGTCGTCCATGCCAAAATGGAGGCGTCGTCATCAACGAGTTTGAATTTGACATAAACCGAAGGCTCCTCGACCTCCTTGTAGCCCAAGGCCACCTCGTGACTGGAGTAGGATGTGCCGGTTTGTGGGCAGTACGGCAGGACTTTGTGACCTCGGTAGAGCAGACCTTTGTCGAACATTTGCTTCAATGCCCACCAAGCGGATTCAACGTAGTCGTTGTGGAGGGTGACGTAGGGGTTGTCGAGGTCAACCCAGTAGGCCATGCGCTCGGTCATCTCTCGCCAGGCGGCTTCGTAAGTCCAAACGGATTCTCGGCAGGCTTGGTTAAACTCGGCCATGCCAAAGGCTTCAATCGCTTCATTGCTCATCAAATCAAGTCGCTTTTGGACTTCGATTTCTACGGGAAGACCGTGGGTGTCCCAACCGCCTTTTCGCTCGACCAAGAAGCCTTCCATGGCCTTCCAGCGGCACACGAGATCCTTGAAGGTACGAGCGACAACGTGGTGAATTCCAGGTTTGCCGTTGGCCGTCGGCGGTCCTTCGAGGAAGATAAACGGTGCGTTGTTGCGACGGCTGTCAACGGAGGACTGGAAGGTCTTCTCGGTGGCCCATTGCTGCAAGAGTCCCGTTTCCAAATCCACGGCGTTCAGTTCACCCGCCGATGAGGGTTGAGCCATGTTTCGCCCACCGGGGGCGCGGTTTTGAACACTCCTCCACTTTTTGTTCATTTTTCTCCTATCACCCGGAAATATCGATTGGTAAAACCAAGGAACAGGCCGATGGGAATCAAAATTTGGCAGATGCTGAAGGGGTATCCTTCAAGTCCTTGGATGAGCACCAACGACCATGGCGGGTAGGCGTGCCCATGCACAGGCTCTTTGTTTGGTCGTGCTTTTTGTCATGAGCAGTTGGCTGAGTTTTGTCGCCCCTGCAGGTCCCAATGCATCGGTTTTGGCCGAAGAAAACGTGGTCAGTGAAGCCGGTCAAGGCGATGTGACGAACCTCACCCTGACCCCCACTCCGAACACGATGCTCAAACTGGATTTGCCTGCTGGCGAACCGCTCGTGAACGCTGAATTGAACTTCACACCCAAGGTCTTGCCAACGCAGTCAGGATTTGTATGGGATAGTCAAAGCGATTGGACGCACCCGGACGCGATTTCCAACGGCTCAAGCGTCTCCAACGGTGTGTTGACGGGCTCTTCTCCCGGGCTCCTTTGGGATTTTAACACCAATAATCAGGGCTGGACGTTCTCCAACTCCTACACGGCTCGTGTCACATCACCCGCTTGCGGGTACAACGGTTCGTCGGGTGGTTCGCTTCGAACCTACGCTGGCTCAACCTACGGGACCTCGCCGGTCGTCAACCTCGCTGGCGGCGCCAACATTCCTTTCCACGCATGGGTCCACGAAGGCCGCTCCGGCTGTGGTGAAACGCCCGACAGCGGCGAGAACCTTCAGTTCCAGTACAAGACCGCAGCCGGAGGATGGACCGTGTTCCGAACCTTCAGCGGCGGCGGCTCCCAAACGTCAAACTTCCAGTTCATGACCACTTTGCCGGCTGCTGCAGTGCACGCCAACTCACAATTCCGAATCCACCAGACAAGCGGCAGCAGTACCTGCTGTGATTACTGGTTCGTTGACGACATTCACATCGCCACGCCGCCGGAGTCAAACTGGACCAGCCCGACGCTTGGCCACAAAACGGGTTCAACCCAGCTCCTTGCGGCCGACACCTATGCTCCGCTCTACATCGAGGCGGACGTTCCCGATGATTCCTACCTCAACTGGTCGGTTCTCAACACCGCAGGTGAGGTCATTCCTGGCATGCAGGGCTCCAACGAACACATCGTTCCCCTCGACCTCCTCGACCACACTCTGGTCGACCAGTTCCGACTCCACCTCGAATTCAAGGGCGGTAGCGGGGGCATCCCTCTCGTCCATTCCATCGCCGGCGATGGTGCCCATCGTGAATCATTCATCACGGACCCAACGGAGCGGGGATGGTCCATCAGCGATGCAGGATACCTTCCCGGTATCGGTGTCACCGGCTTTGAGGCGAACTCGACCTTGACGTCGCCGTGGTTGCTGGCCAATGCCCCGCTCTACGACGCAAAATTATCGGGCACGGTGACCAATGGACAAGTGCAGGTCCGCTACCATCCCGACGATGCCTGGATGAACGTGAGCTTGCCTTACATCCCTCAGGTTGACCAAAACACCGTGGGAATGCAAGCCCGAGTGATTTCTGTTCTCCCTGCTGATGGCAACATGAGCAACTTCACCGCTTGGAACGTCGAAGACCTCGCCATGGACATGTTTGGTGGCCAGCACCCTGCCCGTCCAAGCCTTGACTTCAACCTCGACCAGCGCTATGAATGGGGCGGGGAAGACGCTCGAGTGGGAACGTGGGGTTGGCAGGACCGCTTTGCCAACGCCGAGGAGCGGATGGAACTCTCGCTGACCTCCGGTGCACCCAGCGACGCTAAAGTCTGGGTTCCCTCTCAAGACTTGACCTCCTTCGGTTTTAGTTATGGTTCCGAAGCGGGAACGGTGCTTGAAATCGCCCTCTTTGTCCAAAACACCCTGGTTGCCAACCGAAGCACCAACGGGTCCACGGCCGGACAATTCCATCTCAACGGCAGCGAGTTGGCCGCGTTCACCGCTGCACTGGCGAACACGGGCAATTCGGTCGACATTTTGGGCACGGACTTCACCGAGGCACGCATCGAAGTTTCCGGAAACGGTGTAGCGGTGCTTGCCGGTCTACGAGCCACCTACCACGCCACCCACAATCTTGTGGCTGATGCGTCCTCCTCGTTCGTGATGGGCGTCAACGAAGCACGCACCTCAGTTCAGGACGTCGGCGGCATGCAAGCCATCCCGCTGCCGTTCATGGCGGACCAACGTGGCGGATTGACCGTTGAGGTTGTCAGCCTGCAAACCTCCAGCACCGTTCTTCTCCAAGACGGGGCCATGGTGGACGCACCATCGGTGCTCACGCCTTCCAAGCAATGGCAAACCATCTCCACCGAGTACCAGGTCATTGGGGGGAGCATCACCCATCACCGGTTGGATGTTTACAGCCAAGAGCGACAAGCCACCTTCCTGTTCCCTGCCGAAGGTGGAGGGCCCGCCGGTTTGGGCGACGCCGACTTGGTCGAACTCCATCCAACCGACGCCATTGAAATCACCGAAGACGGCATGAGCGTCATGACCAACATCACCTTCCGACTTCGACCAATGTGGGATGACGAGGCTCAACTGACCGCCACATCCCGTTTGGTGATGCAGAGCGGCGTCATTTCCATTCCGTTTACGCACACATGGGGCAATGCCTTCGCTCAAGGGTATGATAACGACCTCGAACTCAAGTCCGTGGTGTTCAGTGAAGATGATGTTGAGATGAGCCCAACCCGGCAATACCTGCGTGGCGGTGAATCGATGAACATCTCCGTCGCCGTTGGCTTTGAGGGCGTTTCACAACCCCGTGGTTTCGTCGATGGCGACGCCGAACTCACGCTGTACCGGGACGGTGTAGCGGTGCGAAACACCACCGCCGTGGACGGCGCCTATTGGAATTTCACCGAGAATATTCCGTTCACCTATGGCGATGTGGAATGGGAGATCGGTCTTGTCTCCTTCAACGGTTCATCGGTCGTCGAGCCGAGTTCCATCACTCGGGCGTTCACGGTGGATTCCGTCAAGCCAAGGGTCACGGAGACCTCGATGTACCGCTACGACCATCGCACACCGAGTCCAACCCAAGTGATGCAGGTCACCATCTTGGACCAACCCGTGCTTCCCAATGCGATGACCGCCATGGTATGGAAGGAATGGGCTGACGATGCCAACTCGAATGGATGGCCTGACGAAGGTGAATTCAATCCTGTTCCGATGCTCGTACCAAGCGACTTGACGGCGCTCACCGGCGTTTACACCTTGATGATGGACGATACCGCCGGCAGCCTCGGTCAGAAAGTGGCCGTGTACCTCGACGGCTCGGACCCCTCCGGCTACGCCATTCAAGACGGTGGAAGCGCCGAAGAAGGTGAACAGCTCTTTGTCTATCAACTGGCGGTGGACGGGGCGCCTGAATTGGCCCCCGACGCCTTTGCGTGGGCCGATGGCCGGATGTCCTGGCTCCACCCAGCCCAACCCTACGAACTCAACGTCAAGATCTCAGAACCCAACGGTGGCTCTGACCTCTCCACCGTTGAAGTGATGCTGGCCAGCAACCAAGGAAGCGACCCGATGAGCATCCAATGGTCGTTTGAGACCGGTCAATGCACCACGACCTCCACCCACATTGTCATCGACCAGTGCACCATGCTTGGACAAAACGGCATCGCTGACCCGTACGAGAACGACCTCGTGCTGAACATTCACATGCACTTTGGCTGGAACACGCCCGATTTGGGAGAAAACCGCAGGGAGCCCGCCATTCTCGTGGTCGACCGTGCCGGCCAAGAGGAGACACGAAACTTCCCTGAACACCGGTGGCGCTTCTCCGCAGGGCTTGCGATTCCTGAAGAGACCGTAAAACTCCATTTAACCCGCGGGTCCTTCCTCGGCGACGGTGCTCGAGTTACGCCCCTGACGCCGATGGAAATTTCTGGTGGTCTTGTGTTCGCCGAAACGACCACAGTGCCCGACTTTGACTGTCAGGTCGATGTCTTGTTTGCCGGCCAGACGTACACTGCTTCGGCGATTGATGGCATCTGGTCCATCTCGCTTAACGCACCCGCAACCTCCGGCTCCTTGCCCATGACGTGGGAGGTTGGTTGCCTTGAGGGTCAAGGCGTGGATTTGACCGACCAGGAAACCTCCGTGAAGTGGATTGTGGTCGACGGCACGGGACCTGCACCCCAAGAGGTGCTCTCTCCACGCCCGCTTGCCATCTTGGGTGGTGAAAACCATGAAGTTCGTGTCATTGTCCAAGAATTGGGCGGCCTTGACCTTTCATCCCTTGAGTTGGTCTGGCAGGTGGAAGATTTCGAAACGGGCGATGTTATTCGCTCCGGACGTGAACCGATGATGCTAGAAGGGGACGACCTTGACGGTCTGCGCCTTGAGCTCTACACTGACATGAACCTCAGTGAAATCACCAACGAGATGCTCATTGACCGCATGGAGGTCAAAATCAGCATCGCAGGACGCGATCTCGCTGGGAACGCTGTCACGGGTCTGGGTGGCAACCTGAACAACCCTTACCTGGCCACATGGAACATGGAATGGTTGCAACCTGAATTCACCGTTGCTCCTTCGGCCTTGACCTATTCCCGATTGCTCATGGAGGTCGGCGACACGACCTCCATTCAACTCGAAGTGGAAAACATCGGTTCCTTGCAGGGCGAAATCGGCGTTCAGTTCGAGACGGTCAATCCCACCGGCGAGCGAGTGTTGATTCAGCGAACAACCTTCATCGCCGAGGCGGGGACCATTGGTTTGGTCACCGTTGATTGGAGACCTGAGGCACCCGGTGTTCAATGGGTGGAAGCCACGCTCGATAACGGCATGACGGTCAGCGGGCCGAACATCGACGTGCGCGTGGCCGAAGAGCCGTCCTTCTCCCAGAAATTATTCGGTGATGTGAATCCGCTCATCGGCAGCGTCACAGCGCTTCTCTTGGTCGCTGTCGTGGTGACCTTGCTCGCATGGATGCGTCGAATGACAGTGAATTCCGGCTCGAGGTCGGACTACGACTGGGACGAGTACTCCTCGGAGTTTGAAGACGAGTACGAAGACGACGATGAGTATGATGACGAAGGCGATGCTGCCGTCGCATCCACCACCGCTGCAGCCACCGCCGCAACAACCGCTGCTGCTTCCGCCGAGGAAGAGGAAACCGACTGGGTCATGGGCGCTGACGGTTATTGGTGGTACCATGACAAGGCTACAAATGAGTGGTGGTACAAAGACGCCAACGGTGACATCGTCAAGCACCCCTGAGGATGTTCGTGGGTGATTTGATGGGCAAGGTCGGCTTGTTGCAATTTGACCCAACGGTCGGCGACCTTGAGCAGAACGTGCATCGTTTGTCTTCACTCGCCACCCAAGCCGAGCAGGCTGGCGCCACGGTGGGTATCTCCACGGAATTGGCCGTTTGCGGCTACCCACCACGAGACTTGTTGATGGAACGGGATTTTGTTCAACGCTCGATGCAGGCCGCCCTCAGCATGCGGACCCCACTCCCGATTCTCATCGGCACCCCGATTCCCGCTGAAGACGACCGGACCCTGCCCACCAACGGTGTGGTTCGCTCCGGTCCAGTCGCCACCAGCATCACCAACGACGAGCACGGACGTATAGTGGCTGAAAAGCAACTCCTCCCCACCTACGATGTTTTTGATGAAGCACGTTATTTTGCTGCGAAAAATCGTTCTGGTCTTGCTCGTTCGTTCGGGGGATTGACCCTTGGAGTCACCGTTTGCGAAGATGCTTGGCAGTCCGCCGGCATGACGCCTTCATCCTATGCGCAAGACCCGATTGAACACATTGCTGAGTGGACCCGACAAGGCGTGGACATTCACGCCACGGTCAACCTCTCTGCCTCTCCGTTTCACACAGAGAAATTCACCACGCGTCTGGCCGTGGCCCGCCACGCAGCCGCTGTGCTGAACCACCCCTTCCTTTTGGCCAACCAGGTTGGCGGAAACGACGACCTGTTGTTTGACGGCCGGAGTCTCGTGGTGTGGCCTGATGGTCGCGCTGTGGTGGCGCCGTCTTGGCAGGAAGGTGTTCTTGTGGTGGACCTCGAGGATGCTCACGCCTGCACGTGGGCGCCCAGTCAGGCCGATGACGCGCTTTGCATCGGTTCCTCAACGCTGATGGTGTTGGAGCCAGGCGACGATGGCTCGTCGTTTGTCGACACCATTGAGGAACTGACCAACGCCGTGGTGACAGGATTGGCGGATTACTGTCGCAAATCCTCCATCGGTTCCATCGTGCTGGGGCTCTCGGGCGGGATTGATTCTGCCGTCGCCGCTTGCGTCGCAGCGGAAGCGATTGGTCCAGCGAACGTCACAGGGCTGGCGATGCCAAGTCGTCATTCTTCGCAACACTCCATTGATGACGCTCTGCACACGGCGCAAGCCCTGGGCATGCAACATCACCTGCACCCGATTGACGGCATGCACACCAGCGTGGAGGCCACCCTCGAGGACGTGCTTGCCACCGGACATCCGGTCGCTGGTGAGAACTTGCAGGCTCGCTTGCGGGCTATCATCGTCATGGGCTACGCCAACGCCAACGGCAGCATGGCGGTGACGACCGGAAATAAATCGGAAATTGCCCAAGGCTATTGCACGCTCTACGGCGATATGGCTGGAGGCTATGCGCCTTTGGGGGATGTGTACAAAATGGAGGTCTATGCCATGGCCGAACGGTTCAATCAACGGGCGGCTGAACAAGGCAGGACCGAACCCGTGTCGTCTTCAACCTTGACCAAACCGCCTTCGGCCGAATTGGCTCCCGACCAGACGGACCAAGACACGCTGCCGCCCTATGAGCGCCTTGATGCCATTCTGCGAGCTCACATCGAGGGCGGACAAAACGCCGATGATTTGGTGGCGTACGGCCACGATGCAGACACGGTGATGGACGTGTTGACCCGACTTGAGCGCAACGAACACAAGCGCTGGCAAATGCCTCCGGCGCCTCGAGTCTCACCTCGAGCTTTCGGCCAAGGGTGGCGTCGCCCACTCGCCTCCAATCACGATTGGCGGCGCGTCGCTTGAGGACGGTGGCCTCAAGAAGTGGATTTTCCACGCCGATTTGTGCCCGGCTCCATCATGAACATCGCCGGATACCGGTTTGTTGACTTGAATGACCGAGATGAACTCCAGGCGATGTTTCGCAGCCTGTGCCTTGATTTGGGCCTCAAAGGGACGGTGTTACTGGCGCCCGAAGGCATCAACTTCTTTTTGGCCGGAACTTCTTCATCCATCGAAGCCTTCACGCAGGCAATGGAGAACGACCAACGTTTCGTTGACATCCCCCTCAAGGTCTCCTACACCGACTACCAACCCTTCAACCGAATGAACGTCCGGAAGAAGAACGAAATCATCTCGGTTGGTCTTGACCACATTCGACCAGCGGACTTCACCGGGGAGGAGATCGAGCCTCAAGCCTTCAAGGCCATGCTCGATGCCGGGGAATTGGTTCACGTGCTCGATACGAGAAACGATTACGAATTGCGTGTGGGTACCTTTGAGGACGCCATTGACCTCAACATCCGAACCTTCAGGGCATTTCCTGAGGCCATCAAGAAACTCCCTGACGCCATGAAGGATGAACCGGTCGTTATGTTTTGTACGGGCGGCATACGATGTGAGAAAGCCAGCGCCATCATGATCGAAGCGGGTTTCACCAACGTAAAACAACTCAAAGGCGGTGTTCTGGGCTACTTTGAGGAGGTCGGCGGCGAGCATTGGAACGGCGATTGCTTCGTGTTTGACCAGCGGGTCGCCGTAAATCCCTCACTGGATGAAACCGATGTCGTCGTCTGCTTCGCTTGCCGCGAACCGCTTTCCACCGAGGAGCAAGCCTCGCCCGATTACGTCGTGGGCGTTTCGTGCCCTTACTGCATCGACCGAGCGAACCTCGTGCCCGTCAACGATGAATGACAATCCAGTCGTCAGACAGTTCACCATGGCTCCACCGGTGCCATTCATGCCCGTGCTCACCGTCGTGAGCGATGAACCATGCTTGGGTGGGTGAGAGGACCAATTCGCCGTACATCAGGGCTTGCGAGGAGTTGCCGTTTCCATCCCAGGGGTCGTAGGCCAAACGCATTGCTGTGCCTTCAACAGCCCAAAGTGCCAAGCCCTGTGGCGAGCCGTCAACTGAACCGCTGGAGACGACCAGCCAGCCTTCGCCAACCGGGGCGAAACCCCTGATGTCAGAGGACATCAATCCGGGGGTCAAATCGTGGAGGACATGGCTTCCTTGGGGCGTTGCGTCGGTCGTGCAGACTTCCATGCCGTGGGTCGGGGTCAAGCAGTCAAACAGCAGTCGTTCTCCGGTGTTGGCCACACCGACTTGCGCACCGGGTGACTGCATGACGCCGCTCAACTGAAGCGTGATGCCGTTGGCGAGATTGGTGGTCCAAAGCCGTGCTTCGTTGCCGGTGGTGACCGCATCGAAGACGAGGTTCTCGCCGATGAGGTGCAAGCCCATCCCCTCGCCGAGGTGGGTGTCGCCAGAGGCTGGGGCGATGGAGGTCAGCCATGTGTGGGAGCCGTTCTCATGCAGGTGGATCACCTGTTTCACGCCACCTCGAACACCGACCGCCACGAGGTCGTTGTCCACGGTGAGGAGGTCGGAGAGTTGTGTGCTGCCAAAGTCGTTCACCGTCCAGGAGGTCAACTCACCGCTCACGCTCAAACGGTAGGGCTCAACATCACCGCCTGCATCGGCGGCACTGAACCAAACTGCTTGGTCATCGGTGTGAATCCACGCATCACCGAAGTTGCTCAACCCGGAGAGGTTGGCTTGGACGGCCTGTGCGACTTCGCTCTCCCATGAGGGGAGCGTCAAACCGCTTTCGAGGCTGCTACCGTTGGTCCAAACAAGTTGGTTGGTGGTTGAACGGAAGAGCAAGCCGTTGCCCCACGCCAGCGGTTTCCAGGCTTCCACCGCCCCCAAGGCTTCGGTGCCCTCGGACGTGCCGTCAGAGACCCAGAGCTGGCGGGCCGTTGCACCGTCGGTCGCATCAAACAGCAAGCGCTCGCCGTCGTTCACCAGGGTAAAACCGAGGTCTCGACCTGGCAGCGCGTCGCCGCTGGGGTGGAGGTCGACCACCATGGCGGTGGTGTTGGTTGCGGGATGATGAACATGGAGTTCGCAACCGTTGACGCCGTCGTTGGCGGCAAAGAAGAAGCCCGACAAGGCCTCCGACCAGACGGCTTGGTCGCAGCCGGTTGTCATTGAATCCCCTGCGCCACTAACGACATCGCTCACTCGTTCTGAGCGGAGCGGTTCAAAGCAGAAATTCAGGGTTTCTCGCACCTCGCTCTGCTCCAACAAGCCGTTGTGGGCTTCTCCATCGGTGGCGCCGTCGTCGACACCAAATCGGACCAAGAAACCGTCAGCGCAGATGTAGGCGGGAGCGGCGACCTTGTCCACAAGGGCTCCTGCTCCGATGGCGCCGTCTGTTCCGTTGGTGCCGTTGAAGCCGTGGGCGCCCACCAACCCGTTGCACAGGACCGTTTGGTTGACCACTTCTTCGGTGTCGAGCTCATCGTTGAGGTTCAGGTCCAAGCCGCTGTGCATCATGATGCCGCCCTGAGGGCACGAGGTGTTGCCCACGGGAAGTGCGGTCGTCTCCAAGCGTTGCGGAACCGCATCAACGCCGCTTTCGCCCGGCTGGCCCTGAGGTCCGGAGAGGCCGCGCATCCCGTTGCAAAGCACAACGGTGTCCATGCGCTCGCCAACGTCCAACAGGCCGTTGCCGTCAACGTCGAAACCGGTGTGGACTCGAGAACCACCCTCGTTGCACGGGGCAAGGGGCTCGAAGGGTTCAGATTCAACCAGCCAAGGGGTGGCAAGCGTTTCTTCAGGGTTGGCCTCGATGAGGGCGTGGTTGTACACGGCGAGGAGCAAGACAGCCACCAAGGTGAGGGTTTGAAGCACGGTGAACCAGCGTCGGTGACGATGGTGTGGGGGCTGTTGAGGTTGTTCCTCTTGCTGTTCTTCTCGCTGGTTGTCGGGTTGTAGACCCGCTTGGCTTGCAGATGTTTGCATAAGCGGGAAAAGAGCGTCAATCGTTGTTAATCTACCGCCCGTCATGGCTTGCTCGTTCAAAGGGGAGGGGTGAGTTCATGAGGTTTCAAGCGCTGGAAAGCGCATGGAGACCCCCCAGCGTCTGCTGAATCAGTTGGCGGGCGAGGAAGGCAAGACGCGCCAAAAGGCGGCGCGGCTGGTCATCGATTTGGCGGACACGGCCAAAGCCGACGGTTATCTCTCAGCGGTTCACGCCCACGTTTCCGGCGTTTCAGTCATCACCGGAGGGCACGGCCTGCGGCGCTTTCTCCAGGATTTATCGGCCGACGGCGACGGTGAAGTGGCCATTCCGACCACGCTGAATTCCGCCGGTTGCGACCGAGAGAAAATGGAAGAAATGGACATCGAGTGGCCTGATTTTCTGAAACAGCAATTCGAAATCGTCCACGCCTACGAACGCTTGGGCATCGACGCCACCTTGTCGTGCACGCCCTACGACCGCGGCATTGAGGGCGAGAGTGGCATCGCATCATGGGCAGAATCCAACGCCGTCTGTTTCTCCAACACCTGGACTTCCCTCATCACCAACCGAGAATCCGGCCTCTCCGCTCTCGCAACTGCATTGACCGGATTTGCGCCTCGTTGGGGTTTGCACCTCGAAGCCAACCGCACCCCCAACCTTCTCGTTCACCTCGACTGTGAGATGAACCACCTCGCTGATTGGTCGGTCTTGGGCGATTGGATCGGCAAACAAGTTCGGCCCGAATGGGACATGCCGTACGGGCCCATGCCGTACATCACCGGTTTGCCGTCCTTCATGTCCTTCGCCTCGAAAAAGGCGCTGACCGCAGCCGCAGCGAATTACGGCTGCGCTATGTTGTGGGCCGAGGGCCATACCGTCGCACCGCCGCTCGACAGAGGAGAAGATGGCACGTTCGAACCTCCGGCAGGCGGCTGGCAGGGTGAACTGACCTTCACCGCCAACGATCTCCAACAGCGCTACGATGAACTTGCTCCGAAGGGGCAGGTCGATTTGGTGGTCATCGGTTGCCCCCAAGCCAGCCTTGAGGAACTGCGCATCACGGCCTCAGCGGTCAGGTCGCACATGGAAATGGGGCGAAAAATCCCCGACCATCGCTTGTGGGTCTTCACCAGCGGAGAGAATTACGACTTGGCCTTGGCGGACGGCACCATCGAACTTCTCGAGGAAGCGGGCGCCTTGCTGCTCAAGGACACCTGTCCGGAGGTCACACCCTACAACCGCACCAAATACAATCACCTGTTGACCAATTCGCTCAAGGCTGAACACTACCTCACCAGCGGCCTCAACCGATTACCTACCTCGGTCATGCCCATCGAGGACTGTGTGGCCCACGCCATCGACCCCTCACTCAGTCATGGCGAAGTCCCAGTTCTCAAAGCCAAAGCCCAACCGCAGCACGCCTCAGGGAAAACGCATCAAACGGGTGAAGCCTTGCTTTCAGGTTCCGGTTTGCGCTCACAAAGCGACTTCACCGTTCGGGGCCGAGCCTTGGTCACTGATGTTCCTATCACTTACCTCGGCTACGTCAACCGAGACACCGGGGTTATCGAAGAGCCGGGTCATCCCTTGGACGGCGTGGCCATTGAAGACACGGTGCTGATCTACCCGAAGGGTTCTGGTTCCACGGTGGCGCCTTACGTGCTGATGGGGCTCATCTACACGGGGAAAGGGCCCAAAGCCGTGGTGAATCGGGACATTTGCCCCCTCACCCTTCCCGCTTGTTCCCTGCTCGGGTTGCCGTACGGGCACGGCTTTGATGACGACCCGTGCATGGCGGTCAACACCGGAGATACGGTGGAATTCACACGCACCGAGGCCGGCGTCCAGCTCAAGGTCGTGGAGCGTGCACAGGCATGAGCCAGCGCGTGATCGTCACCGGCGGGGCGGGGTTTATCGGCGCCGTTTTGGTTGAACGATTGCTTGCTGAGGGCCACCACGTTGCCGTTTTGGATAATTTTTGGCGGGGCTCCATGGCCAACCTTCGCTCGGTCGCCGACCATGCTCATCTGACGGTCATCGAGGGCGATGTGACGCTGGCTGATGACCTTGAGCGGTGCAGACAGGCTTTGGGCGAGGTTGACCTCGTCCACCATTTGGCGGCGATCAACGGCACGAAATGGTTTGACGAAGCGGCCCTTGACGTCATCGATGTCAACATCAACGGCACCTTGGTCGCCCTTCGTAAGGCCCAGGAATGGGGGGCTCGTTTCGTGCTGGCCTCTTCGCCGGAAGCCTTTGGCGAAAACGAAGGTATGCCGCTGGGCAACGAGGACATCAGCCAGTTCCCATCAGCTTCTCAGCACCAGCGTTTTTCCTACGGTGCAAGCAAATATCTTGACGAAGTTGCGGTGCAGCACGCTGTTCGAAGCGGATTGGACGCTCGTATTGTCCGCCCGTTCAACGCTTATGGCGCCACCATGCTCGGTGACGCCTACGGACAAGTTGTTGGTATGTTCTTCAACGCGATTCTTCATCAACAGCCCATGCAAATCCACGGTGATGGTCACCAAACGCGTAGCATGACCTACATCGATGACACCGTTGACGGGTTCTACCTCGCCGGTGCTCTTGACGAGGGCCTTGACGGTGGCAAACTCGCAGGACGCAGTTTCAACATCGGCTCAACCGAAGAAGTCAGCATGCGATCTCTTGCAGAAAGCGTGAACAAAACGGTTGGAACCATGGCGGTGGACATGGTGCTGGGTGGCGGCTATCCCGGCGATTCGAAACGCCGCCTTCCCGATATTTCCGCAGCCCTGACTTCGCTTGGCTGGACACCTCGAACCTCTCTTGAGGAGGGTTTGGGCAAGGTTTGGGCGCAACTGCAACATCAGCCGTAGTGCTTCTCAACACGCTGTGTCCAACCCTGAGGCGAAGGCGTCATGTCGTCTCGGCCATGTTGACAGAGCACGTCCAAGCCACCAGCTGGCATCGTTTTCGTGGAGAACCACACCGCCTCAACCTTGAGCACCGTCAGGGTGGCAACGGCATCAGGAAGGGCGTGCTCTTCAACAAAACTGGCCTCGATGGCCGCCACGGCTTCCTGCATGAGAAGCGGCTGTCCGGCGACCGTTTCCAAGGGGAGAAGTTGCCCCTCGTCCTCTCCACGGGGTAGGGGTGTGGCGGTCTCATCAACAATGGTGGCGCCTCGGGGTGTTGGCGGCATCACGTTGAGCACAACGGTTGAGCCTTGGCGCAGGTTGTGGTGGGTGTCTCTGGGGCGTTTGTCCTTGTGGATGGAGAAGGAGGCCGTGAGATAAGGTGGCGTGGTGGAGACTTGCATGACCGATGAGAGCGGAGCAAAGTTTCGCTCACCGGCTTCGTCAAAGGTTCCCGCAACCACCACAGGCCTCGGGGAAAGGACGCTGTTCAACCAACTGCTGCGCTCCACGTGCTCCATGTCCTCCACACCCAATCGGTGAACAGGCGCCGCTGCTTCATGCGAATCCGTAAACCATCGGTCAAGGGTGCCGTTAGCGATTTCCTCGAGGGCGTGTTCGTTGAATTCTATGTAGGCTTCCCATTTCGGGATCTCCTCTTCCTCGCCCCGTTCTTTTTTGCGTTGAATTGAATTTCGTGCGTATGCGTTGCACTTCTTCAAGAACGACGCCACAGCGGTCCGCTCATCCGTCATGTATCCACCTCCCTACGGGCTTCGTAGGCCTCCCGTGTCATGAGGAACACGGCCGGATTGCCTCCCCAGACCTCGTTGGCTGGAAGGTCTTTGGTCAGCACTGCGCCGGCTGCGAGGACGCTCAGCTCCCCGATGGAATTGCCTGGTATGACCGTTGCGTTTCCGCCGATAACGGCTCCGTCGCCCACGTGAATTGGTTTCCATTTGCCTCGGTCGTTCGATGGAGGAAATTTATCGTTGAGTAGCACAGCAGCAGGGCCGATGAACACGCCCTCACCTAGCACGCACTCATCAGCGATGTAGGCGCTTCCTTGGATTTTGCAACCTCGGCCGAGGACGACCCGCTGGCCGATGTGCGCAAGCGCCCCAATCGAGCACTCCGGGCCAATTTCAGCGTTTTTTCCAATGTGGCAAGGCCACCATGCGACGCCTCCATGTTCGAGGTCAATGCGTTGACCGGACAGCGGGAGGTCTGCCATGGTAGTCCCTCATTCGCCAAGGCCGAGTTCTCGCATCAACATCCCAACGTGGCCTTTGGCTTTCACGTTGTATCGGCACCATTTGATGGTCCCATCGGGTTGGATAACGAAGGTGGAGCGGGCGCAACCCATGTACTCGCGGCCGTAATTCATCTTGAGTCGCCATGTGCCAAAGGCGTGGTGCAGAGCGAGGTCTTCATCCACCAGCAACGGGAAATTGAGTTCTTGCTTCTCGATGAATCGCTGGTGGGATTTACCTGAATCCTTGGAAACACCGAGAACGATGTGGTCTTCAGTGTTCAGCCGAGCCATGTTGTCCCGGAAGTCGCAAGCCTGGGTTGTGCAGCCGGGGGTGGAGTCTTTGGGGTAAAAGTAGAGGATGACGGTCTTTCCCTGGTCAAGATACTGCTTCAGGTTGTGTGAATCGCCGTTTTGGTCAAGGGCTTCAAAGGCAGGCGCATCATCGCCGGGGCTAAGTTGGATAGAATCGCTCATGGTTTGAGGTCAGGTGCCCGCCACTAAAGGAATTGCTTTGCAAAATCATACAAATTCGTGTTGAAATCATCTGTGAATGCGGCGCATGGACCTATTTATGCATAGTGAATGAGAAAAGCACCACCTTGGGTATTTCAAGGGTCAGCGACCGATTCTTTGAATAACTGGCAGAGCACAGAGAAAGTTATGGTCGGCACGCGCATGTCCCGCAAAGCGCGACGCCACTTCAAGAAAATTCAACGGTCGGATACAAAATACGCCCTCCAAGAAATCGCAAGCGCCATTCAAACGGATCTTGACAAGCGCCACCTCAGTTATGACGAGGCGTTAATGCTGGGCAATATGATTCAAAACAGGGCTGACCAGGTCCCAGGCGATGGCATCGTGTACGCCATCTCAGACCGGGACGCCTACCGTCGCACCCTCGAACTCTACCTGCGAGACGCTCTCCTCACCCGGACTGAGCAACTCTTGCTCTGGGAAGAACGCCGCCGCTTGGGCATCTCCGATTCCGAACACGACGCTCTTCTCCAACAATTGCTCGCCCAATGGAAGCGACAGGGGAAGTCGGTCACCATCGACCGTTTCACAGAACCGAACCGAGGGGGTGCCGACCCTGTCTAAAGCCGTCCTGCCTGTCTCGCTGGTCTTGGTCATGCTCATGGCCAGCCTGACGCCGTTGGCGGTGGCGGACCAAGGACGCTCAACGCCTGATTTCTTGGTCACGTCCTTCACGCTCGATGACGCTGGTTCGATGAACCTCGGCGGAGGCATTGAAGTCGAGGATGCCACGCACGTCGTTCGTGTCCAAGTCCAAAACATCGGACTGAGCGCAGGCCAAGCCTCCCTTACGCTGCTTCTCCAAGGCACGGCCTCGTCGGGTGATGTGGTCTTGGACAGCACGGACCTCGGGGTCATCGGTGCTGGCCAATCAAGTGCCGTGACCGTGTTTTCATGGGATGCAACGCTTGGCAACAACCAGATTCTCAAAGCACGCGTGGCCTCTGCTTCCGACATCAACACGAACAACAATGAAGACCAACTTATCGTTAATGTCAGCCGCTACCAAAACAGCAGTCTCTCAGCCCATGACATACCTACACCGTCCGGTGGGGGCAGCAGTGTCGTTTGGTCGCCAACGGTTCACGACTTCAACGTCGATGTCGTCAACACAGGTGTGAAGAACCAATCAGCCCGATTTTACCTCAATTTTACCGAGGTTAGCAATCCAAGCAACACGTTCTCCGCCCCGTCGTCAATTTTGGGGACCGTTCGACCTGGTTCCCTGCACGCTGGCGGTGCGCTCCCCGCAACAATCACTATGCAATTTGATGCCACCTCGCTCTCGGGGCAATACACCGTCATCGGCGAAATTTACACCGTTGGCCTTTCGTGGACGAAATCGATTGAATTCCTCAATCAAACGGTTGTCTTTTCCTCGTTTGATTTTGAACTGACTGCGGCACATGATCGCAGCGTTGAGCCCGGCCAAACATCTCAACTCACCTATTCGGTCAAAAATACCGGCGTGAGCGTTGACAGCTATACCATCACAGTTTCCGATGTGCGTGGTTGGGTCAGTTCTTGGTCTCCTACGACATCAACACCGACCGCAATGCCGGGCGCTACTCGTTATGTCTCGGTATATGTTTCCGTTCCTGCAACGGCCCTGCTCACCGAGTCTGAAATCGTGACATTCACGCTCACATCCTCAAATGATAATCAAATCACGAGAACGGTCACCACAACGGTTGTCACCAGCGAATCGTACAATGTCAGTGTAGAAATGGACGCCGATACCAAGGACTTGACGCCCGGTCAACCCTTCCCACTTCAGGTGAACATCACCAACGAAGGCAACGCAGACACGGTCTTCTTGCTCTCGGGAGGCATTTCATCAAACCCGATTAACTGGGACCTCTCCTTTTCGAGCACCTACACAGGGACGCTTGCCCCAGGAGAATCCGTCAATGTGACGCTCACGGTAACGCCGCCTGTCATCAAAAATCCGCTGGTAGAGGCTGAATCCAATGGCCATGGCGATACAGTTTCTGTTTGGGCACAAGCCGTTTCGGTGGACGGTGGGATTCCAAAGGTGGATTCAACGCCTGTTCAAATCCTTCCTGTCATCGTGGTTGACCCCGGCTTACCGACAACCAACATCGACATGACGGTGGAACAGGTGCTGCTCGCCCAGCAAGGGCAGGGCTTGCTGGAAATTTTGGACTTGGATGTGGAGGTTCGCCACAACCTTGTCACCGAACTTACCGAAACGGTCGACACCACGTTGTCGCTTGGAACGCCCGTTTTCACATCCGACTCATCAGGTGGCTTCCTCGAAGCCTCGCGCTGGGCCATTGGGCTGACGCCAACCTCACTTCCGGGCATGGAATTGGGTGAGACCGCCCACGCTGTCATGACCGTTCAGGGCCCGGCTGACAATTACTCTGTTGCAGGTTCATTGAGCGTCCCCCTTACCGCCACACCGAGCCTCAGCGCCGCTCACAGCAGTTCAAACGTCATTCCAACCGCCATCACACAGACCTTGACCATCAACATCCCGCCCGTATTGGATGCGGTTGGCCACAACGGTACCATCTTGGATGCCATGGTGGGCGAGGAGACGTCCTTTGACATTGATTTGGCCAACACGGGCAACAACATGACCTCCTACCGACTCATCCTCGACGATGTTCCTGACGGATGGGACGTTTCCTTCTCCCCCTCCAGCATCATGCCGTCCACCACCGTCATCGACGTCCCCGCCGATGTGGCCAACTATCCTTCCAATGTATCCGACCACATCGTCACCTTCCCGCTGGTGGTCACCACCGAACCCGATGCGCCTGCCAACAGCATCGAAACAGTCACCATTGAAATCCAAGAAATGAGTACGGGCATCTCCATCACGACCTTTGATGTTCCAGTTCGTGTGGGCGAGAAGGTCAATGCTTCACTGTCTCCTTCCAGTCAAACGGTGAACATGTCCATCGGTGACACCATCACCACAAGCGTGGTCATCAGCAACGACGGCAACACTCCCGCCCAGTTTGCAGTCTACCTTGACACCTCCAACGCCGGAGAAATTGACTATGTTTTGGAAACACCCAGCGTCGTTCAGATCGGTGCCGGCTACGAATCCACGGTTCGCGTGCGACTCACGCCAACCACCGATGCGCTGGCGGCTGCCAATTACTACGCCACGGTCTGGGTTTCTAACGCCGACTCTGGCCTCAACCTCTCGGCCAACATCTTGGCGAACATCAGCGAACAACACGGCATTGTCTTGAGCACCCTCGATGAAATTGGTGTGGTCCCAGGAGAAACGCAAAGCGTTGATTATTCCATCATCAACAACGGCAACCTCGTTGAAAACATCATCATTGAGACGACCGTTTCCGATAATTGGAGCGTTACGCCGGCATCTGTTTCACTCACCCTCGATGTGGGCGAGTCGAGCACCGGTTCGTTTGAGGTCGAGATCCCAGCGCTCAGCGACGATGATAGCATGCTCAACGGTGTACTCCATCCGATCACGATGCGCGTACTCAACGCCTCCACTCTTGAGGAATTGGAAGTCCACCGATTCAACTTCATTGTCGCTCCGTTGTTTATTGTTGAAGTTGAAGATTGGCCGACCACCATGGACTACCACCGAGGCATCAGCCGCTCCTGGGATGTAACGGTGATCAACACCGGCAACAAGGATGTTGAGGTCAACATCACTTACGCCCTTTTCCAAGCTGGTCTAACCACGCCCAGTACGGATTGGGAGATTGACGCAGCCCCTTCCTCACTTCTGCTTCGCAGAGGCGTCCCTGAAGACCTCGTCTTTTCCGTCCGTAGCGTCTCCATGCAACCACCGCTGACGTTGGCAGCCAACCTCGTGGTCACCCTCGACCCCAAGGAAGACGCCGTTCAAGGAAGCGCCGAGTATTACACCGAACTGCGAATGAACCGTTTCTTTGAACAGGGCGATGTCGCAGTCGGCGATGGAAAAAATGGCGAACAGGTCTTCCCCATCACGTATTCTCACATCCCGACCGGGCCAGAGAGCGCTGTTGCTTATGAACTGGAACTCTGTCGTGCAGAACGCCTGTTTGACGTGGAAGAACAAACTGGCCAGAACGCTTCCTTTTACGACTGGTCATTTGCCGTTCGGGTTGGCGACACCGACTACCCACTGAACATGTCGGCCTATTGCGGTCCAACCTCGCTTGGCCCTGAGTCCAGAATCACTTTGCCAAGCCGGCAGCCTTGGGTTACGTCCGACCCTATACAGTTGGTCATCAACGCTCCATCAACGCCTTGGATTGCGCCCGGGGACGGCTGGGATTTGACCTTCCGGCTGTACCATCCTGACGAAAACAGCGGATATTCAGTGTTTGAAGAGGACACCTTCACGTACAATTTGGCCGTCTTTGCCAATCCAGAAATCATCGCTCAAGGCCCAGCTGACCCCGATGCCTTCCTTGAGGGTGTTGAGACGACATATTCCATCACTGTCCGCAACAGCGGGACCGCTCAGGTCTACGGCGTCTCGGCTTTGTTGGACTGCCACGGGGATGTTGACATTTTGAGCACACCCGACCCTCACCCCCTTCTCAACGCCACCCAGGAGCACACCTTCACATGGAACGTGATGCCGGTCACCATCGATTGGTGGGAAGTAGACAAGGACATCGTGTGCGATGCTTCGCTCTCTTACGCCTTTGTAGGGGCGGGCAATGACGAAAGTGATGACAGTTCTGTCGCTCTGCGAGAATCTGGTCAAGACTTTGGAAGAGAAACGGTTCAATCATGGTCGCCCGACCTCTCGGTGGCGTTCATCGCCTGTGTGGTCGCTGCCCTCCTTTCCTTCATCTTCACTCGACTTGCCAGCCAGTCAGAAAAATGGCAACTTGGTGGTGTGTACGCAGGCGTTCTCGCCTTCGGATTCGCCTTCCACCTCTTCACCGTCATGTATTGGGGTCCGGCCGTGTTGGCGCTCTGTGCCTTGTGGATTTGGCGCATGACATGGAAGAGCAGCGATGAATTCCGTTTGATTCATGAGGACTATCAGCGAGCTCGAAAAGGCGTCTCCACGGTTTATTCCGACCACTTTGAAGCGCTCAAAGACAGCCGCCGACAACTCACCATCATCCTCTCCATCCCGGTATTGGGTATGCTGGCCATCGTGCTTGGATTGCCACCTCAACTGTCAGCCGATAGCGATAACCTCGTGGTTATGGCGTCGTATTTCCTCATCATCATGGTCGGCGTCTGGTACCTTCTGAAGCGCTCGGACAAGATGTACGGCAACCTGTACGGTCGCATGACGGACGCTGAGATCAAGTCGATTCGCATTGAGCGCGACCTCAGCGACCCAGCACGTCTCTTGAACGACCTTGCTGATGACGGCCTTGACTTCAGCGCCATCCTCGGCGAGGAGGCTCCTGAGGCCGAAGACGATTCGAGCAAGCAACCTGCTGCCGACCTTGATTTCTCAACAACTTCGGAGGTGGAAAGCGATGTCTGATGATGGAGCAAATGTCCCCGACGATGTGATGCGAGAAGAGCGAGCACTGCGCGAGCAGGGTATTCGCGAAGCCTCCCAAACTCTGGAACGCATCGCCAGGCAAGCAGCGAAGCGAGAGAATCCCTCCTTGGCCGAGACCGATATGGATTTGGGCGAGGTCAAGGTCCACTTGAGCCTGCATCAACTCGGGAAGGCGAAGAAGACGTTGAAGCGAGCCGAACGCACCCTTGAGGAGTTGGAAGAGGATGTCCTCCACCTTCGCCGAAGCATCGCCATGCTTCATCGCCTCTTGGTGCACAAGCACATTTCCCTTGAAGAAGCAGAGCGCATTCTCTACAAGTTGCGCGAAGCCACCGCCGCGGCCGAAATTGGCGACATTCGTGCCTCAACCGAAGAGGTCGAAGATTTGCTCGAAGACATGATTGGTGGCAACACATCAACGCTCAACCCGTTCTTGTTCCGTCACTTCTGGATGGGCGTGGACACGCGCTGGCCAGCCGGTGGTGAGACGGGGGTCTTGTTGGTTCGCATCATCAACGACGGCCCAATTCCTATGCCGATGTTGCGGCTCAAGCCACCTGTTCCCGAGGGTTGGACGGCGAACCCACCGAACGTGGATTTGCCCATCATCGCCCCGGGGGGCAACATCCCTCTTCGCTTTGACATTCAGCCGGATTACCGCCTCTCATCCGAGGACATACCGCTTACTCGAAAACTCTCGGTGGCCACTGCCTACGAGATGCGCTCGGGCGAAATCACGGTGACCATGCGTGTTCAAAATCGGGCTATGGAGCCGCTTTCCGAAGTGCTGCTCACGCCGTGGATTCCGTCAGGATTTTCCACGGATGAAGTTCCGTTCATCCGCAACCTCGCTCCCGACGAAGTGGCCGTCATTCGCATGCCACTTCGCATCAACCTCGGTCAAGGAGGTGCTCTTTGACCGCATCACGTTCCACCCGCAGAGGCGGGGGAAAAAACAAAAAAATGGTGAAAAACATGAAAAACGAAAGAAAGAACGAACAAAGCGATAACATCGCTGCGATCGGTATTGGTGCAATGATTGTCTTCATTGCCCTGATTCTGGTTGCTGCGGTGGCAGCTGCGGTCATCATCCAGACGGCCGAAAAGTTGCAGCAGAACGCACAGACGACCGGACAGGACACAACGGACTCCATGGCAGCCCGTTTGTTCGTGGTCAACGTCATCGTTGGTGGTACAAACCAACTTGACGTGACCTTCGAACTTGCCCCCGGTTCAGACGATGTGGTCACAGAAGACATTCAGTGGACCATCGTGTGTGCTGGTGGTGTGGACGAAGATGATTTGGCGGTCGCCCCTGCTGGTGCAACCCACGTCATCGGTAATACCGCTGCGTCTGCTACGACCATTGCAGCAGGAAGCACCTACGTCACCTCGTTGACGACGGTCAACTGCAACCCAACGGCCAACGCTGAGCACACCATCCTGTTCCAAGCAGGTGGAGGAGGTCAAACCTTCGAAGTTCTCAACTACGGCGGCGACGTTACTGCTGGGGCGGTGGTCATTTGAAGACCAACAACGAATCCCGAGACAACGTGGCTGCCATCGGTATTGGCGCCATGATCGTCTTCATTGCCCTCATTCTTGTGGCTGCAGTTGCGGCTGCTGTCATCATCCAAACGGCTGAGAAGTTGCAACAAAACGCTCAGACCGCTGGTGATGACACCGCTGACAACATGGCTGGCAAACTCTTCATCGATACGGCCTTCGTCGACACGGCTGATGCAGGGAACGACTACATGGTCTTCGTGAAACTTGCTCCTGGTAGCGAAATTACCAACATCGACCAAGTGACCTTCCAGATGTTCTGCGAAAACGGAGCGGTTGAAGGTGACTCAGATGGTGCTACGGGTGGTGTTGCAGAAATGGCCTACGTCGAGATGGACGGTACGGTCTTGGTTGGTAACGACCTCATGCCAGGTACTGCCTACCGATTGACCATCGACGCCAGTGGCGGCGATGATTGTTCGGCAGACGCCGTCCTCGCTGACGATGGTGAGGCTCAACTGTACCTCCACGTTTCCAACGGCGGTTCAACCTTTGAGACCTTCAACGTCGACGACGACACCGCAGGTGCACTT
>DAGF01000111.1:4580-7022 GCA_002495645.1 Euryarchaeota archaeon UBA549 | reverse complement strand
CGGTGGGAACCTCGAAAACGACTTTGTTTACCCCGATGATGTATGGTACACCTCCACCAACGCAACCATCGTCGAGGTGTGGGAAGACGGCGAACTGGTGGAGACAGACTATCCTGTCCTGTCTTTTAATTTCAACGAGTCCAACGCTCCGTCGCCCTTTGTCACCTACTCGGTCCGGGGTACGCACGTCGATGAAACGGTGGATGCCTCTCAAACGACCGTGGTCGAGGTGGAATTCAAGCACCATGGCTTCCATGCACTGAACCTCATCGCAGATTACCAGGACACACCCGATGAGCGAGGCAATGACTCACGTCATCTCAACGAGGTGGTCGTTCGCATTGAAAAACACATCATTTGGCGCGAATCGGCCACCAACGACCCTCTGACCATGCCGCTGGACACCCGTCGGGAGGTCGGTGATGAAACCGCCAGCGTCATCGTCATTGAGTCCACGGTTCACAATCCAGAACTCATCAACAACATCGGGGGTGGACAAGAAGTGGAGGTGTCCTGGGCGCTCATCGATGAGACTCAAGAAGCCTGCCAGTCGCAACCGGGCACGGTGGAGGAGGGCGGTTCAGCCTCGTGGAAAACGGTGCATTTCAACACGGACGAGGTTCACGAACTCCGAGTAAATTACGAAGAAGGTCAGGACACGATTGAAATTGAACAAAGCGTGTCGATTCAGTACGAATCCTTGGAAACGCCACCGAATGCTTGAGCCTCAGCAGCACCCGTCTTCGCGCAGCGGAGCTGAGACGAAGGTCACCTTGTCGACGTTCGCCGTGTTTTGCAAGAATTCAATCGTGCCTCGGAAGGACGCCGCTGTGCCTATGGCGTGGAGAACATCCACGCAGGTGTGGCTGTGAGCGAGACAACTGTGGTTGTACGACGTGACATTGAGTTTGTTTGAATGTCTAATCTCAAGGAGTTTTGATTCGGCTTCGTGTTGATAATAGATAATCAAATGACCTTCAACCACCTCTTCGTCGGCCATCTCGGCCAATTCGCCGCGTCGTTTCATATCGGCAAAGGCCGAGGCGGCATCTCGAAGGAATCGGCTTCGGTTCTGATAACCCGAATCGTCCATCAATTTGTCAAGCCCACCTGCAAAGTCGTCATCAACACTAAAGGAGATGATTTTGCTCATGAATTACCGAGCACGCTCTTATTCATAATAATTACGAGTTTTCTAATTATTAGTATCGATTATATACATAATAAGAGAGCCGAAACCATGAGCCGACAGTCAAACCGCGCCATTTTCGCAGCCATGATTATGATTCTAGCAAGCCTTGCAGGCTGCCTTGGAAACGATACGGACGAGGACCGTGATGTCGTCATCGCCTCAACCTATCACGTTGAGCAACTCGCTTCCGCCGTCGCCGGCGGTCTGGTCGAAGTCGAGATGATGAGCACCATGAACGTCCCCGTTCACGATTACGAACCATCCGTCCAGGACCTCGCTCGTTTGGGCGATGCTGATGTGTTCTTGTACCACGGCCTTGGCTTGGAGCCATGGGTTGACGGCGCAATTGCTGGCATGGGCTCCGATGGCCCAGCCACCTACTCGACCCACGCCATGCCCGGTGATGAGGCAACCTTGGATTTCGAGTCCATCCTCATCAACAAACTCTGCTCCTCAATGAGTGGACCTGCTACCACGGATGTCCATGTTCTTGCGGACCACCCTCGTGAGGCAGAAGAACTCCACGGAGACGATGCTGGTCACAACTTTGCCTTCCCTGAACACAACGAATCCCACAACCACAACGAAACCAACAGCGACAATGAAACCGAACACAACCACGCCGAGCACGACGAGGTCAGTCCAGAAGAGACCATCGCCAACCCCGAAGGTTGTGATGCAGGAACCGCTATCAACGTGTACCACTTTGAAAAAGGCGAATACATGCTTGAGTTCGAGTCTGAAAGTCAAGATCCCTTCCGCATGGCTATTGCAGCCATGGGTGGCGCACACCACCACCACCATGGCCATGGTGACGGTGCGTTTGAGTGGGCAGGCATCTTTGAAATGAGCGATGACACACACACCTGGTCCATGCAAAAAGTGGACGGAAGTTATGCTGACCAAACCATGAAACTTGTTCTCATTCCAACCGACTCCACCACAGAAGAAACCATCCACGACCTTGAGGGCGGCGTTGAAGCCCTCATGGAAGGCGATTGTACGGTGGTTGAGGATGGCGAAACCATGTCATCCATCAGCGCTGACGGTTCATGTTTTGACCTTCATGTCGGCAGTGGCGACGATTCAACGTTCACGATGAACACTGCGGGAATTTCTGGCTTGGCCATCTACGCCCAGCATGTTCCAATTGAGTTCGAGCGCACGAAGCACTACCTGAAGGATTCCGCTGGAGAAGACATTGAACCTAAGGCGGAAGAGGGTGCTGAAGGGCACGCTCACGCCCACGG
>DAGF01000111.1:1154-4205 GCA_002495645.1 Euryarchaeota archaeon UBA549 | reverse complement strand
GATAACACCAACTACACCACCAAGGAAGATTGTGAAGCAGCGGGCCACCACTGGGATGATGGATGGAATGATGCATACGAAGAAGGCGCAGCCTTCGTCGGCCTCCACGTTGAAGAAGAAGGCGATTACGGAATTGCACTGCCAGCTGGTGTTGCAGTCCATGTGCTTGAGACCGGTCACGATGATCACGACCACGGCGGCGAGGACGTCTTTGAGTGGGCAGGCATTTTCGAAATGAGCGATGCTACCCACACCTGGTCCATGCAGAAAGTCGATGGAGCCTACGCTGATCCAACCATGTGGCTTGTGCTCATCCCAACCCACTCGGCAAGCGAGGACACCATGCACGACCTTGAGGATGGCGTCGATGCTCTTGTTGATGGGGGCTGTACGGTCGTTGAGGATGGCGAAACGATGGACAACATCGCCACAAGCGGTACGTGCTTTGAGTTGCACGTCGGTACGGGTGATGATTCGACATACACCATTGACACAGACGGCCTTCACGGCTTGGCCATGTACGCACAACACGTACCAACCGAGTTTGAGCGCGACCAGCACTACCTGAAAGATTCAACTGGCGCTGACATTGAGCCCGCTGCTCAGGAAGGCGCTGGCGCTCACGACCACGGCCACGGCGACGAAGAAATCGCCTTTGACCCTCACAGCTGGCTCGACCCGCTTGCTTTCTCGGCACAAGTTGAGGTGGTCTACACCGCACTTGCCAAGGCTTTCCCAGACCACGCTGATGACTTCCGAGCGAACGCAGACGCCTACAAGGCTCAACTCGCTGACTTGGATGAAGGCTTTGAATCGGCCTTTGGTGATGACGGCACGTGTTCGAAGAACATTGCCGCTGCCAACCACAACGCCTACGCTTACATCACACAGCGCTACGGCGTTGAGTTCGTGACCCTTCACGGCATTGACCCAGAGGGTGAGCCCTCCCCAGCCACCGTCGCTGAAGTCTTGGAGCGCGTTGAGGATGATGGCATCATCGCCATCTTTGTTGAGGAGTACTCGGCAGAAGGCGCACTTGACAGTTTGATTGCACAAACGGTGTCAGACGACCTACCCAATGGTCTTGAGATCCTCACCCTCCACACGATGGAGATGGCTCCGAGTGATTCAAGCGATGACTACGTCTCTTTGATGGGCGAGAACCTTGAGAACTTGAAGACCGGTTTGGGCTGCTGAACGAGGCTTTGAAACGGCTGATTTGGAACTCACCTATCGGGCTGAATCTAATAACCCGATGGAGTGGCGAAAATCATGTCGGATGCACCGGCCACCCACCAAGTGGATGTTCCGTTGCTTCAAGTTGAAGGTGTCACGGTTCGCCGAAACAGGCAAGATGTCATCAAAGACATCAATCTGAAGATCTATTCTGGTGAATTTGTTGGTGTTGTCGGACCGAACGGGGCAGGAAAATCCACCCTCATACAGGCGATTTTGGGTTTGTTGAAGTGTCAATCCGGAACCATTCTCGTTTCGGGGAAGCCGCCGATGTCAAAGGAAGTTTTCGGGAAAATAGGCTGGGTTTCTCAGGCCGCTTCGCACCTCCCAAAGAACGTCCGCCTCACGGTTCGAGAACTGGTGAGTTTGGGTTTATTCAACAACACAAACTGGTTTGGGCTCGGCGGTTCAAACGCCACAAGGATTGACGAAGCACTTCGAATGGTTGGTATTGAGCATCTTGAGAGCAGGGATGTGAACCAACTCTCGGGTGGTGAGCGACAGCGAGCCGTCATCGCCAGGGCGCTGGTAAGTGGAGCAGATTTTCTGGTGTTGGATGAACCACTGGTGGGAATGGACCGGGTGTCCCGCACCTCGCTGCTCAAACTCTTGGATGATTTCTGCCATGACCAAAAGAAGACGATTTTCATGATATCTCACGATATTGCCGCCATGCGCCAGACAGCGCATCGTATGATTTACCTCGAGGAAACCATTCGGTTTGATGGTCCTCCTACTAAGTTCCCAAGCCTGGAGGAACTTGCTCTTTTGCGAGGCATTGAGGACGTACATGGTGGTCATCATTATGACCATGCCGCTGAACACTGCGGTGGAGGCGACCACTCGAAACCCAACATTTACGATTTACTGAAGGAGGCGGAATGATGGGTCTCGGTGTTTGGTTGCTTGAACGCCTCGCCCCTGCTATGGAATCCATAGCACCGCTGATGCCGGGTGAATACTTTGAGATGTTTTTCACCGTTGAGATGTTTCAACGAGTCCTTCTCGCTGGTTTTGTAATTGCGCTCGTTGCTGGCGCTCTTGGTTCATTTTTGCTGATTCGGAACATGGCGCTCATCGGCGATGGTATTGCTCACGTAACATTTGGTGGGGTGGCCGTTGCCCTTGTGGTAGGAACGGCCTATCCCTTGCCGTTTGCAGCCATGTTTTCTGTGCTTGCCGCCGTCATTATCTTTGAACTCCAAGACCGGGGTATCCTCAACGGCGACACAGCGATTGCCATCATCATGACCGGGACGCTCGCCTTTGGTTTGGTGTTGCTTCGTCTTGACGACAACATTGGAGGTATCACGCCGGTCGTCGAAGCGTTCCTCTACGGAAATCTTCTGTTTATTGACGACCAAAGTTTGGATTTCATCTGCACCATCGGGTTGCTGGCCTTGCTGCTCTTATCGTTCATGTATAACGGGCTTCTTGCCTCCGCCGTCGACCCCATTGCTGCTCGTGTGCAGGGGATTCCCGTGAAGGCCATCGGGTTGACGTTCTCGATATTGACAGCACTGGTTGTGGTCAGCATGGTCAAAATTCTCGGCGCTCTGTTGGTGACGGCCCTCCTGGTTTCACCGGCTGCAACCGCACAACAAATGGCGAAGAGTTTCCGTTCCAGTATTCTGCTAGCACAGTTGTATGCCGTTACGGCCGTTGTTGTTGGGCTCTACCTCTCCACAGAAAAAAACACAGGTGCTGGTGCCATGATCGCTCTGGTCGCCGCCACGGGCTTTGCCATCGTTGCCATCACACGGTTGCTTATTCGTGGTGTATTTTTGGTTCAAGAAAACTTGAGGTAATGTCCTC
>DAGF01000111.1:0-802 GCA_002495645.1 Euryarchaeota archaeon UBA549 | reverse complement strand
TTGAGCCAGTTGGTCAGAATTTGCAGGTGGTCGCCAGCCAGCGTTAACTCGCCACTGAACACCGTTTCAATCGGCCAGAATTTGGCGTCCGCAGCGTCGTCGCCGGCCGTGGGCGTTTGGTCTTCACTGACCTGGATTTCATAGACGACGCTCACGATGTGCTTGCGGGGGTCTCGGTCGGGGTCGCCCATCACCATCAGCAGGGTTGGTTCGGTCCCAACGAGACCCGTCTCTTCTTCCAGTTCCCTCACCGCAGCGTGAATCGGGTCTTCACCCTGGTCAACAAAACCGCCGGGCAGGGCCCACGCGCCTTTCATCGGCGGGTGTTTTCGCTGAATCAGGAGGACGGTGTCACCCCTTCGGACAGCGGCGTCAGCAGCCAGTGCAGGGTTGAGCCAGCCGTTGCATTCGTCGCAGGTTGGCATATCACTCACCGTAGCGGCGACCGCGTTCCTGGTAGGTTCGGATGGCCTTGAGCAGGTCCTTCTTGGCGAAGGAAGGCCAGAACACGTCCGTGAAGTAGAGTTCGGAATAGGCCATTTGCCACAGCAAGAAATTCGAAATCCGCTCCTCTCCGCTGGTGCGAATCACGAGGTCGGGGTCGGGCATGTCGGCGGTGTAGAGCCGTTTGGAGACGGCGTCTTGGTCGATGTCGTCGAGTGAAATATCGCCTGCAGCGTAGTCCTTCGCGATGGTCTGAATGGCCGTGATCATCTCTTCTCGGCTGCCGTATGCCAAGCAGACGGTGAACACGAAATCATCGTAGTCAGCGGTTTTGGATTCGGCGTAGTCGATGGCCTCG
>DAGF01000058.1:2294-25562 GCA_002495645.1 Euryarchaeota archaeon UBA549 | reverse complement strand
TGGAGTACGCTGTCCTCATCGAGGTCAACGTCGTGTGTGAAATGAACACCGGTTCGTGCAAGACCGGTTGGCATTGCGTAGTGAATGGTGGTTTCACCATCAACAGTGATGTGAATTTGATTCGCTGATTCGCTTAGAAGTTGAACGGTGTGTTGGCCTGCCATGGCCGGTATGGACCATGCTTGTCCACGTTTATCCGCTGGTTCGGGTGAATTTGGCAGGACATAGGTTGCGCCGCTGTTTCCGACAAGCCCGTGAACATTGAGGGCGTGGCTTGAGGTCAACACGGCTTCCCCAATGGTTGCCAAGTCAAAGGTCGCCATCTCATCAACTCGGAGGGATATGGCCTGAGTTTCCTCACCGTCCTCGACCAAGGCCACCTCAATTGGACCAAGCGGCATCGCCAACCCAGGGGTAACGGTCACCATCGCTGCATCAAGAACCGCCTCCAAGGTGTAGTGGTAAGGTCTGTCAGGTCCCATGCGAAGGTCCGTGATGCACACGGCTTCAATGAAACTCTCGGGGTGTCGAATCTCCAGCGTATCGTCAAAATCCAACGCTCCTCGTGCTCGCAGACTCATGTCTTCAACCCATGTGGCGGAGTACCACATCCCTCCTCGCAAACTGTCCCAAACCAACTCACCGTCAACGGGAATCAATGTCGCTTGCGCAACATCACCTGGCATTCCACGCTCGCTGAGTGCCGAGGTTTCGTGGGCGAGGAGGCTCATCTGCGACGACATATCATGGCGTTCAACCGAGCCTTCCATTTCCTCGATGACCGGCATCATGGAGACCATCATCAACCCGATAATGGAGAGGACGCCACCGAACAAGAGAACGGTCGCGACAGCGGCGGAAACAGCCTCCTCGTCCCTGCGCATGCACCCGTTCATCGACTCACCTCCACGCGCTGGATGTCCACTTCAAAGTACAATGGAAGGTTCTGTGCGGAGACACTGAACCCATCTGCACCACTGGCCCGCTCGTAAGGTGCGAAACCGATGTAAGTGTCCAAGGTGCCTGCCGAGCGTTGCACGGTGTATTCAGATAGCCAACTGTTGTGGTATTGAGGCGTGATAACATCGTGAAGGGCGTTGAAGACGTTGAAGTTGACGTTGTAGGCCCGACCTGTGAAGAGCGTCATTGGTCCTTGGGATACAAATTGCATACCGACGTTTGACCCCGAGCCGATACTACCGTTGGCGGTGACATCGGTGAGCAGGATGGAGAGGCGTAGTTCATCGTTGGCCATGCGGTCAAATTCAACCGATGGCATGGCGCTGACCTCCCATGCTTGGTTTGGAAACCGTTCTGCCCGAGCGTTATTCATCAGCGCAATTTGATGTTCGCCTTGACCAAGAGACGTGGTGATTTGCAAACCAGAAAGGGTCCACATCACTTGACGGTGAAGGGGTTCGTCATCTGCTCCGTAAACGGTGATGATCATCCAGTGGGAGGCGCTGGCGTTGTGGGTGATGAACACCTCCAGGTGACTTCGGGCCACATCATCCTCGAAGTAGACACCGGGCGATTCAACCGAGATGGAACGAGCTGTTTCGTTGGCTGCCAACACGGCCACCGTCGTATCGTTGACATGGCGTACTTGGATGTGTTCGCGTTCGGTCAAGTCGGCGCTGATGCTCCAATGCTCAACGTTTTGCACGGTGCGAATGGATGTTGACTGTATGGCCAATGTGTTACGAAATCCGGTCCCATCTGGTGCGTTTCCAGCGACCTCGAGCCTGTCCTCGATCCGGTCGGCCAAACCAGTGGCTGAATTCCAGTTGGTGTTGTCTTCAAAATCCGAGAGGTAGGGGTTGAGAAACACCCAGACACCACCCATGATGGTGATGACCATGGCCAAGAGCATGACCACGCCAAGAACCTCGCTGACACCACGGTCTTCATCGCGCAGGCGATGAGACGCAACTTGGCCGGCGCGTCGGTTCACAAGGCTGACACAACCCCGTATCATTTAGCCATTCACCTCAAAGTGAGCGTCAACGCTCAGTTGGTCGTCTTTTTTTCGGCCTCGACGGTCTCGTTGACCTTTCCAATGTAGTGGGAAAAATCCGGGCCGTCTTGGGCGGAGATGCGGAGGTCACCCGAAAACACCTCATCAATGAAGTACAGGACCGTTGATTCGGCCAGGTGAGGCATGTTGTTTTTCTCGCTCAAGTGAGTTAACGTGATGCTTCGCGTTTTTTCTGTGCAAACCTCGGCCAAAAACTGCCCCGTCTGTTCGTTGGACAAGTGTCCGCCTCGGCCAGAAATGCGGTCCTTGAGGGAATAGGGGTAGGGCCCGTACATCAATTTGTTATGGTCGTAGTTGGCCTCGATGGAGATGTGCTCGCAACCACGAACGTGGGTTACCAACTCATCGGTCCACGAACCGAGGTCGGTGATGATGGCGGCACGTTCGCCTCCGTGGCTTGCAACAAAGGCCACATTGTCAGATCCGGCGTGGGGTACCGGGACGGGGAGAATCGCCAAATCCTCGCCAACACGAACGAGGTCAAGGGCCTCAAAGTAAGTGGTGAGTTCGGGCAGGAGGTCCAATTCCAAGGCTGTTCGTTCGTTGGCCAAGACGCGAATGTTCCAACGAGTTTGAAGGACCTTGGCTCCCCCACCATGGTCGCCGTGATGGTGTGAGATGAACACACAATCGATATCCTCGGGTTTCAGTTCCAACCGAGCCAATCGCTTGGCCAGTTGTGCCCCGCTGAATCCTTGGTCGACCAAGACCTTGACACGAGGAGTCTCAAGCAACGTTGAGTTGCCCCGACTGCCGGTGCCCAAGTGGGTGATGGTCATGGTCATGTGAACAACGACACTCCAGCGCGGAAGGGACTTGAATGCACCGATAAGGGCGGTCTGAAAGTGATGGTTTTCCGAACAAAACCACCGATTGGAACGACGATTTGTATGAACATTGTTCCATCACCCTCATAAGCAATCTCAGCAAGGTGGAAAGAGAGCGAGGCGGAGGTTTTGCCGAGGGTGAGTTCATGCGACGAAGTCAGACAACCATCTTGACCACGCTTGCCGTGATTGCAAGCCTTTTGTTCATGTCGCAATTCCCGGCCATCTCCAATGTCTCCAACGTTCATCCGGATGACACCGATGGGACGCCCCCTCCAAACACCGATACTGACGGAGATATGATCCCCGATGTTCATGAAACACTGTTCGAGGAATGGATGAACTGGACCGCTGTTGACGGACGCGATGTCATCATCCCCGGTCTCGACAAAAACAACGCCTCGGATGCTTCCACAGACCGAGACCGGGACGGCCTCAACGCCACAGAAGAATTCTGTTGGCCGTATCCTGCCAATTGCACCGCTCCTGGTTTTCCACGAGGTCTCACCGGTCAACTGGATGAAAACAGTGACCGCGTTTACCTCGACCCGAGGGTGTCTGATTCAGACGGGGATGGCATGCCCGACGGATACGAAGCCTACATGTGCCATCGCATGGGTGGATTTGACCCTTTGACGCTGCGCTACCTCTGCCCCTCCTTTGACCCGCTGAATGGTAGCGATTTGACACTGGACGGGGACAACGACGGTTTTGATGTTGACAGGGACGGGATTCTTAGCGATGCTGAGCGCTACACGGCTCCCGAAGAATACGCTCACGGGACGCCATCAAATTTCACTGCGGAACTCGATGGGCTTTGGTGTCACGCTACGTTGCCAGAAGGTGCTGCATTGAAGAATTGGCCTTACCTGCCATCGGGCGCGAACGCCACCTTCCATAACCTGCTGAATGCCTGCACCTCTCGCGCTGAAAATCCAGTGGGTGAGGACCTTTGGTTGGGCACCGACCCGGTGTTGGATGATTCCGACCGTTACCTGTGGGACGGCTTCTCCATTCGCCCGCTTTATCCCTCCTTCGGCGACGGCATCCCTGATGGATGGGAAGTGCATTTTGGACTGGACCCCCTGAACCGCTCCAATGCTTTGGAGGATCCGGATTTGGACGGTTGGGACACCAACCGAGACGGTGGTATCAGCCAGGACTTAGCCCGTACACAGACGGCACTTGATCTCGGTGAAGCCTTGTCAACCCTTGAGGAATATTTGGTTCACTACGACGGCGGCAACACCGTTTACCCTGGTTTGAAAACCACCCTTGTGGGCGACGAAACAGGATTTGAGACCGTGCCGCTTGTCTATGACGTCCCTGAAGATGTTCTTGCCATCATGCACCATGATGTTCGGGCCCTTCAGGAACACGACGGGTCTGTTTACGCCTTGACGAAATACGGGGTCAGTGTTGTTGATCATGAAACCAATACGCAAAGCCATCACTGGCTTCCACAAGGCGTCCTTCTCCACGACGGCTTCCTCGCCTCCTCCAACGGTGCACCCTATGCGCTCGTGATGGGAACGAGCATCGGCTTTGCCGTTGCACCGCTTTTGGCTGATGGCAGTCTGGATTCCATCACGGCCTGGGATTGGAGCCTTTCGGGTCCACTTCACGCTGTCGCACCGCTCGCCGGTGAAGATGTGAACCTTCACGCCATCGGATTGGGCCACGCCGGCGATGGCGCCATTGTGGAAATCGACAGCGCTGCTTCCATTGCCTCCACCCATGCGCTCGGTGCCGGATTGCAAGCCGGTCTGGCCGAAGCCAATGCGAGCGTCAGCGCAGTCACGCACGGGTTGGTCGGTGGCACAACATTCCATCTCTTCGTGGGCACCGACCGAGGATTGTTCATCGTCGACACCCCTTCCGCCCGGGACGAAGCAACCGGTGCATGGCGTTTCTTTTACACGCCAGAATCCAATCCCATTCCGACCAACGTTGACGAACTTCGCAGTTTACCACTCGGGTCAAATGCCAACCCAGCAGAAGTTCGGGCCCTCGTGCTCGACGGTCCAGCCCCATCCAACGCCCAAGCCCTCTGGTTTGGAACGCCATCAGGTCTTCACAAACTGGATTTGAACGATGATTTCATCGAACACAGCGGGCTGATGACGCATCCGGGCGTTGATGGAAAACTTTCGAGCGAATCCAACAACATCCACGCGATTCACCCCACAGGTGATGAGTTGCTGATTGGTTCACAGTGGGGCCTTTGGGCCTTGGCAGGTGATTACACAGCGGTTTACGGCCTTCAGGACCAAACGAGGCTTCCCGGCGAAATCGTCGCCATCGCCACCTCGGTTGGTGAGGGCAATGTTACCATCTACGGTGCTGCATCTCCGGGGCGCTACGCTAACCTCCTGCTCATGGACCCCGGGGCCAACGATTCCGACTCCGACGGCATGCCCGATGGTTGGGAAGTGGTTCACGGCCTCGACCCCACAGACCCGTGGGACGCCCTCTATGACAACGATGCAGACGGTCTTGACCTCGACCAATCGGGTGATATGAGTCTGGAGCGATTGTGGACAAACCTCGACGAATTCCGCTACACCAAACTCACACCAGAGGGTTACAATTCCACCGATCCGCGCGAAGGTGATACCGATGGCGATGGCGTTGGGGATGGAGCGGAAAATTACGGCTTCTTCTATGAGCAAAGCAACCTTTGGTGCCACTATACGGTGCAGCTGGTCTATGTCTGCGATGAGGCCAAGGGTGCGGCCGCCAACGCCACCTACCTTTCCATGGCCAATGTAGATGCAGCCACCGACCCGACCAATCACGACTCTGATGGCGACGGCATGCCCGATGGTTGGGAAATTCAACATCGCCGTTGGGTGGGTGAAAGCTTCTCTGGCGGCAACAACTGGAGTCTTGACCCGTTGCGTCCCGAGGACGCTAACTGGGACGCTGACGGTGATGGTCTGCCAAACCTGTGTGAATACCAATGGTCAATCGTTCGGTTGATGGGCATCAACGGTGACCTCCTCGATGAGTACGGCGAGACTCCCGAGGCTGCAGAGGCATGGGCAGTGGCCGACCCGAATCTTGTGGATTCTGACGGCGATACCCTACCCGACGGGTGGGAATCCAAGGGCTTGTGTTCTTGGGACCCCTCTCGAGTCGGTGTGAATCCGCTCAACGGATCCGATGCGTTCCAAAACCCCGACGGCGATGGATACGACGTCAACCGAGACGGCGTGCTCTCAGAAGACGAAGCCTTCGTGAATTACTTGGAATACCACATTCGTTCGGATTTGTTCAACGGCAATCAGACGCTTGATGGAGAAGCACTCCCCGAGGGCTTCACCACACGCCTGTTTGACCATATCAGCGACCAAGGTCTTCCTGATGATACCTTTGCCAACCGCGCCTCGGGTTCCGTCACGGCGGGCCTTTCCGCTTACAGCGTCGGTGCCGCAGACCCACTCAGCGCAGATACCGACGATGATGGCATGCCTGACGGGTGGGAAATTTGGTTTGCACGATGGAATCTCCTTGACGACGCATGGACACTCAATCCACTGGATTCCACCGACCGCTGGCAAGACGCCGACGACGACGGTATGACCAATTGGGAGGAGTACAACGTCATCTCTCCGTCGCTGTCCGAAACAGACGCCAATCGCTCATCGCCGCAGTGGTTTGTGACCACCATTGGCACCGCCTTCGCACTCCAAAATTGGCCGGGCATCACCGCGACCCTTTCCTTTGGTGATTTTCTCACGGAAAATCAAACCAACTTGACCGGCCTCACGTCCGACCCGAACAATGTCGATACCGACGGTGATGGGATGTTGGACGGTGTTGAACTGCTGTTTACCTCATGGAACGACTCAGCCGGCATGTGGACCCTCAACCCGTTGGTGGCGGGCGATGGTGATTTTGACGGGGATGAAGATGGCCTCAACGACCGTCAAGAGTTTGCCCTCGCTTCATCGCAACCCGACAACGGCATTGACCATCCCAGCGATGCGCCACTGATGCACATTGACGGTGACTTCCAACAACCGACCGAAAAAGCCCAGCGCGTGTTCAACATCCTCATCTCCAAAGACACGCGCGGCAAGCGTTTGCTCAACGATTTCAATGCATGGCAACAAGGTGAGCCTCCCAATGCCTTCATCGAAGTGGTGCTGGGCATGACCGACCCGACCATCGCAGACACCGACGGCGACGGTATGTTCGACGGTTTCGAGTATTGGTTCACTTCGTGGGACCTTGACCAAAACCGTTGGGCGATTAACCCACTTATTGACGGTGATGTCAACCTCGACTCGGACGCCGACAGTTTCGATTGCAATGGTGATGGCCAAATTGATGCAAATGAGACCTTCAGCAACCTTCGTGAATGGGAATCCAGGACGTGGGGGAAGTACCTCACGCGCAACACCGTTCCTGCGAATTTAGGCATCATTGACTTCGGAGAAGATGCGATGGCGGCGTATCAAGAAGAACTTGGCTTCACGCCGGTGCAGGCTCAGCAAGCCTTGTATCAGGACTTTGTCAAGAAAGGGCCCGAGTCGGTAGAGAGGATGGCGCAAATCAATTCTCTTGACAGCGAGAATTTCAACCGAAGCCTCCGAGGTGTCGCCGACCCAACGCACCATGATTCGGACAGCGACGGTATACCCGACGGTTGGGAATACTGCTACGCCACCTACGGAATGGACGATGTCACGACCCAGAATCACTGGGCGGCCAACCCGCTCAACCCTTGGGACGTGGATTATGACGGCGACCACGATGGTTGGTACGACCGCACGAGTTTTGACATTCCCGCAACCCAAGGAACGTGGCAGGACCGTGTGTTCACGCCCTCCGGCGTCGTTGTTCAGAACGGCGTGGGCAACCTTCCGTTCACGAACTTCATGGAGTATGACAACCAAACTCGCCCGGACCTCAATGATAGCGACGAGGACAGTCGCACCTTCATCACCAGCGTGGTCAATGGAGCGGTGGTCTCGCACGTTCGAGACTACAATTACTCAGACGGTCGTGAGGTGTTCAAATACGGCTCAAATCCGAGCGATAACGATACCGACGGGGACATGTTGCCCGACTGGTACGAGTACAAGATGGCCTGGAACGAAAGCAACGACAACTTCAGTTCCTACCTCGATGTTCGGGTGGTGTGGATCGATGTCGCCACGGGCGGGGCCTGCACAACGGCCACCAACTCATGCCTGCCGTTGTCGCAGGACGGCTCGGGTGGAACCTTGGCTCGTCCGGACACCGAGTTCACGTGGTTTACCTTGAACCCGGCCGATCCCAACGATGCCAACCTCGACCCCGATCAGGACGGTAATTGGGATTGTACCGGTGTTGGGTGTACCTATGAGCCCTACACCAATTTCCAAGAATTCTACGCCATTACGTCCAGTGAGTATTCTTCTCCAAACGCCGTTCGCTTGAGTGCTCTGACCTACGACGGTGCACCCGTCACTGAGGGTTGGCAGTTCCGAGCAGCCCTGCTCGGTTTGGGGCAGAGCGACGAGCTTGTCATGAACTACCTCAAATTGGACAAATTTGGTGGACCTGACAACCAATACGGGTACATCGTTGATGATAAGGACACGAATTTCCTCATCGTCGACCCGTCCGATGATGTTGTGTTGATGGCAGGGAACCGCACCGATGCATGGGATATCTATTACGCGAGTTCACCTCAAACGGCGCCGGTCAGAAGCGTTGGCGAACACGAATACGGTTGGTACCTGCTCGACTTTGATGATGACCATCTGGCCGAAGGGAGCAGCCCGATTAACTGGGATACCGATGGTGATTGGATGAACGATTGGTTTGAGGTTCGTGATGATGAAGAAGACGGTGTTCGCGGCGATTCTTCACCCATCCGCTACGACTCCAGACAAACCAGTTGACGGCGCATCGTCTTCCGACCCCAAACCGCATGGTTCAAATGGTGTTTGGAGCGTGTAGCAACCATGCAAGGTGGCGGACAGCATAGAATTCCCCCGAGGGCTGTCTTTTTGCTCCTCGTTTCCTTGATGTTTTTGACACCGCTCAGTCCGATGGCTGAGTTGTTCTCAAAGGAAGCCGAAGCGGCCGCAGGAACACGTCACGTCTACGAATTCAGCGATGGTTCGGTCGAACATGTTGCGTTGTACCAAGGCGCCAATCCTGACATGGGGGCTTCCGTTTCTCTCCCCCGTGGAGCCTACGTGACCGACGTGAGCATGACCCTCTCGGGTGCATCTGCTACCGGGTGGTCGCAAGTGGTGGCCGATGACCGGGTGCATTGGATTCGGGGTGCTGAGAGTGCTGTTGACGACCGTTCAGGCGACTTGACCTTGGGTTTGGACAACATCAGTCGCAACTTCCTACCCCACGGAAACGACGCCTATGTTGACCCCAATTCAGATGCTTGGCTGGACAACGGCTCCTATGCTTTGCGTCAGCCCCACACGTCCAACGCCACCGAGTCGCTCTATTCACAGCAGTTGACGAAGACGTCATCGAGTTTCATGGCCCAAAGCCAAGGGGCCATTCTCAAGCACCACGATTGGTTGTTCCTTTCCACATGGTCCTCTTCCACGTTCCACAACATCGTCGAACGGTTGTATCCAAACAACGCTTCACGTGAATCGGTCATCACTCTTGACAAGGCGTCGTGCACCTTGCCCCAGAAGCATTCCTCCTCCTATTACGGCTACTATGGTTTCCGAGACTGGACCATCACCGATGACGAGCGCTTGTTCGGAATTCTCTCAGGTTATCGGTACACCTATTCGTCCACCGCTCCGGTCAACTACCATCGTGTGATGGAGATGGACATCTCCCGTGATGACACATGGACGTGCATTGACTCCTACGACATCTCACCCTCCGTCGGCGAATACACGGGTATCGCCTACGACAGGGATACCGGAAAAGTGTGGGTGGCTCACAACGCCATGAATCGGCTCTATTCCTATGATTTCGCTGGCGATGGAACCTCGACCTACACCCGCAGTCAAGAGTATTACAGCTACACCTCGGGTACGGGTACCAGTTGGGAGTGTGGTGGAACATACGGCAGCACCGCGAAACAGATGCTGCGCGGTTTGGAAGTCAACGGCTCCACCTTTTACATGCGCTGTCAGGAGGACTCGCCCTACAACGACCGAGACCAACTTGAGGCCTGGTCTGTTTCAGGCACCTCCTCTTCTCTCATTCCCGAATCGACCACCCGTCAGATTTCTCGCCTTGGCTACGGTCTCCAGTTTGACGGCGAGCGCTTCGTGACGGTTGACAGTGGCTACTCATCATGGTCTGGAGCAACGCTGTATTACCGAGAATTCGGGACCGGTTGGATGTACGAGACCACGCCTGCTCCAGGAACCACCACGTGGTACGGTGAGGTTGTTGAATCTGGAGAAGATATTCTCTCTGCCAATGTTGAGACCTACTGGTCCGCAGCCTCCATTGGAGACCGCGTCGATTACTGGATCTCGGCAGACAACGGAACGCACTGGGAAGAAGTAGAATCTGAGGCCACCATCCACTTTGACTACCCCGGCAAGGAACTCGTTTGGAAGGCCCAACTCATCGGCTCATCGGCCGTTTCGTGGTGGATTGACATCGAGTACGCCACCGCCTACCAAACATCCGGGGATTGGACCTCGCCTCACTTTAACGCCGGTACCAAGGTAGGGAAGGTTCGCCCACAATGGACGGCTGATGTCCCCGCAGGAACATCTCTGCAAGTCGTGGTCTCCAACGACAACGGCAGCACGTGGTTGGATGCGACCAACAATCAGGAACGAAGTTTCCCAACCGAAGCAGCGGGGAGCACCCTGCGCTACGCCGTCTTTATGACCTCGACCAACGACGGCCTAACCCCTTCCATTGACAGTTTTACTCTTGAATACGAGGAAGGTTATCCTGACCGGCCCATGCTTGACATTGGGGGTGACGGCACCTATGATTGGGAATCCGATATCTTCCTCAACGAGTCCTCCGTGGTCGCCTCCGATGATTCACCCGTGGGTGCCGTGGTCAAACGGGCGCCGACTTTGGTGGACGCCTTTAACGACCACATTCCCGAAAACGGTGATGGTTCAGTTGACATTCCCATCGCCGTGAAAGCGGCGAGCTCGGGGCGAGTGAAACTCACCAATATTGACATCACCTACGCCATGCAAACGCGGGCTGTTGGCGCTTCGTTTGAGGGCGGGCTGGCCGCCCCTGACGGGTTGTACAGGAACTTCATCACACGCGTCGCACCTGGCGATGAAGTGGACCATGTGACCAAGGCCGTTATCGCCGTTGAGCACACCCACGGCGATAATCCTTCATTCACCTGGCAACGTGGCGATGTGTGCAACGTGAATTCCGATGCGGGCGGAATCGTCGTGTTTGATGCTGCAAATTGCACATCAACAGAGGATGCTGACGGCGTGGTCTCAATTTGGATGCCCACAAAGGTCAACTGGTCGTGGAACGATGAAGGCAGTGCAGAGGCCATCATCACCGTAGAAGATGATTTGGGTGTTGCCGTGAATCAATGGACCACCGCAGAGATGGAACTGGTGGTCGAGAACGATATCCAACTCGACGGTCTTCGCGTTTGGGAAGAAACGGGCCGTCAACTCTTCCCCATGGATTGGGTCCGAGGTGGATTCAACCTCAGCTTCGGTGGTTCCATCCATTTCCAAGATTCTCAATTGATGCCTCCCGCGGGGAGTTTCTCTCTGCGAATCATTGGTCAGAACGTAACCTACGATGGTGACCCATTGGGTGAACCTGTCGTCCTCTACGAAGAAGTCAACCCTGCCTTTGGGGCTTACAACATGACCTTCACCTCACCCATTGAGTCCCAACCGGGTGGCATGATTTTCTATGTCCAGGCGGTGAATTTGGAAAACGGTTCAACCTACACCAACCCAAATTACAATTCCATCCGCTTGATTCTTGACGGAAACTCGCCCCTTGTTTTGAGTGCCACACCAACGGACGGTGAAGAACGCCATGCTGGTGCATCCGGCGTTGGTCAATCCGTTTCCGTGGTTGTCCAAGATTCAGTGGACCCCCCTCGCCAACTCAATCTCCATTACTGGGTCGGATGCAAGGCCAGCGACGCCATCGGTTGCACCGACTACAACTTTGATGGCTTGCCCAATGAAGATGAATACGAACTGGTCGTATTGGGTTCACCTGAAACACGAGCAGGTGGCCTCAACATCTTCGAGGGGCTGATTGATGATTCCATGTTGTTACACAAACAACGTGTCTCATTCTATGTCTCAGGACAGGATGAGCAAGACAACGAAATCGCAATGGGGCGTGGTCCCGTTTGCCCCGTTTCATCCATCACCTGTGGTGACCGTCCTGGTGAAGTCCTCCCTGACTGGGACGCTGATTTGGTGACCTATCATATCCGTCAAGAATTCGAACCCGAAGTTGATTTGACCAACTCATCCATCCTCGGCCACGACGATTACGACCCGCTTCACCCTGGCGTACCCTACACCGCCCGAATCAAACTCAGCGATACCAATGGATGGCAAGACATTCAATACGTTCAGGTTGCGCTTGCCGGCGATTTTGATGACGATGAATCCTCCTTGTTCATCTCCCTCGCCGAAGGCAATGACGGCCAACCAATGGCGGTCATGACATCGGGTTCGGATAACATCGCTGTTTCAAACCTCTATTCGACGGTCAGTCTTGAGGAAGGGAACGAATCGGTGGTTATCATCGAGGCCCGCTTCCAATTGACTTGGATGTTCCCTGAGGCATACGATACCGACGGCGAGGCTCACTTCCTGCCTCGCATCAAGGTCACCGACATGCCCTGTAACGATAACGAGGTTGTGCCCTGTTTCGAAGTTGAGGAAGGTCTAGGCGACAACTGGTGGAGTTTGGACAACGACTTCCGCTTTGATACTCAGCCGGGGAAGATTCGAGCCATTGAGCTGCGCAACAGCGAGAATCACTACAATTCTGAGAACTATGAAACCATCATCGGTGCCGGCCAGGCCCTCCGTGTTTCTGGACGTGTTCTCTTTGCTGAGGACGAGACACCGGCGCCGCCCGGCTCGTTTGATGTCGTCTTCGGAGACTATGAGAACAACTGGCGCACCTCAACCCGAGAAGACGGTGAATTCAGTCTGGACCTGCTCGTTCCATCGGTTCGCTCAGGCCGTCTTGACCTGCGGTTGAGCATGGACGATATGCCAGGATTCGCCCTTGACGAAACAGCGTTCTCACCGAGGGTTCGCTTGGCGGTTGACAGCGCTCGTCCGACCATTGACAGCATCTCACTCAACGGTGTACCTCAAGGCTCTCCACTCTCCATCGGAGATGCCAGTAACCTCGAGGTCATCCTCATCACCAACGATGAGAACGGCTTCGATATCAACGAGGCAGCCGTGCTCCATTACCGGGTCAAAGCAGGGGAAGCCGAAATTTCTCGAGGCAGCGTGCTCTTGCCCGACATTACGCCCTTCGGCCAACAATATTTCTGGAGCGGGTCCCTCGACCTGACCGATTCAGGTGCGACGACCTTGTTGCCTTCCTATGCCGTTGATGTCTGGGTTTCAGGTTCCGACGAAGCAGGCAACCCCTACGATACGGTCTCAAATTCCATGAGTGAACCGTTTGCTTCGTGGCCTCTGGCCTTGGTTGGACCTCGCGTGGACCTACAAGACCCGTCCACAAGCATGCAATGGGATGTACCAAGCCCGTATGTGGGTGATACTTCCAAAATGGTGGTCAACACCAACAATCTCGGTGGCAACGGTGATGTAACCTTTGCGCTCCAGGAACTTGTTGATGGTGGCTTTTGGTCAACGGTTACTGCGGTTGAGCTTCAGGCCACTGCTGGTAATCCGCTCACCGCTTCTCTGCCGGTGACCGCTGACGGCCCTGTTGGTTCAAGCATTGAATACCGTGTTCTGGTGTTGGTCGATGGTGTTGAAATGGATCGCCACACCGTTGATTCATTGCTCATCAAGGAAGAGACGGTACGAGATGGCGAGGCACTCACGCAACAACTCTCCACAGATGTGTTTAGCGTGTCGCTCTTCATCATCGCGCTTGCTTCGGTTTCCTTCGGTCTCTACGCGATGGTCTTGCGCCGTCGCATGCTCGCCCCCGAATCGGAAGAAGAACTCGCAGATCAGACCGATGTGGTGGCTGAAGAGATGAAGTCCGGCAAGGCTGTCCCTGAACTCGCACAACCGCCCGCACCGACTGGATCCATTCCACCACCACCGGGGTCTGTGGGCCCCGTACCGCCAGCACCAACAGCGGCCAGCCCAGTTCCACCGCCCCCCAGTGGTCCAGACCGAACAAAGCCTGCGCCCGTTCCGCCCACCGGTCTTCCTGACGGATGGACCCAAGAGCAATGGAACTCCTACGGTTGGCAATACATCGATGCACTTTCCAAGAAGTGAGCGTATCTCGCATGTCCAGCAATTCAGTTGACGGCTTGGTGACGCTAACGGAGCGTACGGTGAACCTCATCAAGCAACTCAACATGCCTTTGGTTGAGGTCTCATTGGTGATTCAAAAGCACATCAACCAACTCATGGAAACGCTGAACCAACATTTGCAAGCGACCGGCCAAAGTGTCAGTGATCGTGTTCAGTCTCCATGGCCGGTTGACCTGCCGGAATCAACAACCCAATCCAATTTTGCACTTGAGAAGGTCATGGATATCGTCGACCAGCAGCGCATGGATATTCTCGACACCCTGATTCGGGTCACCCTCATCGAGATTGATGTGACGGTGGTCGAAGCCCTTCTGGCCTTACGGCAGTGGGAACACCTCGCTCGCACACAACTGGCTTCAGCAACGGGGCCTGGTCAACTGTTCTCGCCCCTTGATGTTCCTGATGATTGGTAGGCAGAGATTCAAAAAGCGCCTCTGCAAGCGCTGAGTATGACACGGCGTGCCCCGCTGACGTTTCTGCTCGTGAGCATGATGCTCGCATGTGGGCTATCGGGTTGCTTGGGCGATGAGGCGCTTGATTTGCTTCCCGAAAAGAAGGGTGTGCCGGGAGGACTTACGCTGGCCTGTCTTCGCAGCAGCATGTACACGTCCATGGTCATCGAGATTGATCATGAACCCGGTTACCGCCCATTCACCAGCAGCACGGACATGCTGATCGACCGGCTGGAGCAGGTGTGTGACAAACCTTCGGGAATATCCATCAAGTACTCCGAAGTCTCCTTCAACCACGATGGTACATGGTCGGCGCAAGATGTTCGAGACAAAGGATGGGAGACCAAAGACCAATCACCACGGGATGGGACGACGCTGTACTGGCAAGTCTTGTTCCCTGCAGGCACCTACGAAACCGATTCGGTACTGGGTGTCGCTGTCGATGCATCAACCGTGGCCTTGTTCAGTGACTCCATTGATGAAGCAGACGGACCTTTCGGTCGTCCATCCGTTGAGGATGTTGAGAACAGCGTTCTTGTTCACGAAGTTGGGCATCTGCTTGGTTTGGTCAATTTAGTCTACCAGTCACCGGTTGACCATGAAGACGACGAACATCCAGGTCATTCCAACAACGATGAATCCGTCATGTATTGGGCGGTTGAATCGGCCGACCTTTCCAACTTTATATTCGGCGAATTGCCCAATGAATTTGATGCCGATGACCTCGCAGATTTGGCTGGATTGGCCGATGGCAGCATCGCCATTCGGGATCAACTCTGGTCCTGAACCTGTCCCATGGCCGATACGGCATCTCGCCATGCATCGATGATGGACCACAGGTAGAGGCCAATCCACAACAGGACGGTGAAGGCGAGGGGTATTTGCAGGAACGACCATTCAAACCCACGTCGGTGTTGACGATTGAAATGTTGCCCCAAAAACAAGAAGGGAACAGCAGCAAGCAAGGCAGCGACGAGCGGACGTAGCGCACCCCACGTCCCTACGCCAAAGGTGATTTCTCTCCAAATCTCCCTCACGATTCGAACGGGAAGGATGCCGTTCTTGCTGGAGTCGGTTTCGGGGGTGAACTGCACCACCAACTCCTCTTCCATGAGGTGCGGTGTGCTCCACTCCTTGTCAAGATGACGCAGGCAAACAGGGAGGATGTATCAAAAACCCGTGCGGCTCTTGTTGAGCATGGACTCAACAATGAGGGTGCTCGTCACCGGGTTTGAGCCCTTTGGAGGTCATGAGACCAACATCAGCCAACTCGTTGTTTCAAGGATGGTTGGTGCTCGAACCTTGGCGTGTCCTCAGACGAACGCTCCTCTTCAGGTCAGCGTTGAAGTTGATGTCCTTCCGGTTGATTCAACGGGCGCTCAGCGAACAGCTGGCAGGCTTCGCATGGGCGAACGATGGGATGCGATTCTTCATGTCGGCCTCTGCGATTCGTGCGAAGTGCCCCGAATTGAGCGATTGGCACAGGACCAACTGAACATGCGGATGCCCGATAATGCGGGTCGCCTTGTGGTTGGAGCCACACTGGATGGAGAAGGCGACCGAGGTTGTTGGGTTGACACAACGGTATGGAATCCTGCGCTTTTCCCGACGGCTTACACGCTCTCAACGGATGCAGGTGCATACATATGCAACGAAACGTACCATGCAACGCTCAAAGCCTTGTGCGAGGTTGAACCACATGGCCCGCTACCTCCGCCGTCCATCTTCTTGCATTTACCCAGCGAGAAACACATTTCGCTTGAAGATGGTGAGGCCTTTGTCAACGCTTGCATTGTTCATCTCTTGCGCCCATATCATGGTGAGCCAGTTCATGTTGTGGCTGCTGCCGTCTTGCACGATGGTGGCTATCTCGTTGCACGCCGCAGTCCTGAGGAAGCCGACGCAGGGCAATGGGAATTTCCCGGAGGCAAATGCGACTCTGGTGAGGATTGGAGCGAAGCCATCGCTCGAGAGTTGCAAGAAGAGCTATCCATTGAGGTCAGCCCACGCCACCCGCTCGGTTCTTGGTACCGGCAACGGGATGGAGATGGTTTTGTGATTCACCTCATCGCCTGTGGCTTGGTTGACCTTGATGGGACTCCTTCCTTAACGGTGCATGATGCTTCCATGTGGCGAAGTGGGTCGTCATCATCTTCGCTTTCTTGGGCCGGTCGAGACGGGGAAATGGATGCCTTTTTGCAAGACTGCATCAAATCCACGTAGATGACTCGCCGTCTTCATTCATCGAACGCTCATCGTTGATGTGGCGAGGAACCTGACTCCTACCAGCATGCCATGTAGCTGCCTGCAACCAATCACCTAGGCCCTTTCCTGCGATACTGATTTCAAACACGCCTCCAAGGGGTCGGTCTCCTGGTATGGGGAAGGCGATTTTTCCTGCGACAGCAGCCAAACGGGCGATGTGAAACGTTGTCGTTTCCTCCTTCATGTTCACCGACATGGCGTCCAAGGCCGTGTCAAGAATTCGCTGCTCGTGAAGTTGGTTGAGAAAGGTCGCTAAGGAGAGGTCCTCAAAGGACCAAGTTTGATTTGAGGCGCGACCAAACGAAGGCTCGTCTGGCAGTTCATCGACTGTGGCATCTGGGAAAATACGCTGCAGAGCATCGAGGACCCTTTGTGGGGAATCAGCACCAGAAAGGGTGGTTCGCACGACGGTGGCGAAGCCTTCACCCGTACCCGTAAGTCGGAGACGAGAGCCTTCCATGTATCGGGGACGGGTTGCTCCTCAAAGAACATGCGGCACGCAACCGCGATTGGCGAAGAGGTGAAAACCGCCTCGGTTCAGCCAAGCCCATGGGTGGAGACCAGGTGCCGGTTCTGGCCACGGTCATCCCCGTGCTCAACGAGGAGCGCTTTATCGAACGCTGCCTCAAGAGTTTACTCAATCAAACCCTCCCCGCTTCCCAACACATGATTTTGGTCCTTGATGGTGGCTCACAGGACGGTACGGTTGCCGTCGTTGAACACCTCATCTCCGAACATCAAGGGGAGGCATGGCCTCGTTTAGTTTTGGAAATGAACCCCCAAAGAACGGTCCCCCATGCGAGAAACCTTGCGTTGACGATCCTGCCCGAGAGCGTGGAGTTCATGGTCGAGATGATCGGCCACGCTACGGTTGATGCCGACCACCTCGAGCAACGCCTTCTGGCTTGGGAGGCATGCGAAGCCGAGGTGCCCGAGCGTTTGGCAGGCGTTGGTGTTCGGGTTGTTGAAGACGGGGATGATCGCACCCGCATAGGGGATTGGGTCGAAGGTGCGCTTGCATCTCCCCTCGGTAGGAGCGGTGGTCAATTCAGTCAATTCACCAAGGCAGAACCGACCAACGTACCTGCTTTTGTCATGCATCGTCGCGAAGCGCTTTCAGCGGTTGGCGGTTGGGATGAAGCCTTCATCACAAGCCAAGACAGTGACCTTTCCATGCGACTGTTGAAAGCAGGCTACTCCCTCTATCGCCATCCAGCAACCACGGTAATGATGCACAAGCGAAACGGCCTCAAGCAGTGGTGGAAAATGGGGCACCGATATGGTTTCTGGAGAACAAAGGTTCTGCTCAAACATCCTAAGCGTGCAAAATGGCAAGAATTTTTGCCGCTCGCAGGTCTGTTGCTCTCCGCCGTATTGTTCGGTCTTTCCTCGCCCTGGGCCTTGTTTCCAATACTCCTCTACGGCCTTGCGTTGATGGTCGGTGGAGCCGTTGAAGCCCTTCGTCAACGACGTCCATCGTCTCTGTTGGGCGTCCCGATTTGCCTCTTGATGCTCCACACCAGTTTCTCGCTCGGTCTTGTGGACGGTTTGCTGCGCAAAGGTCGCTTACCCAACGACCGTGGCTGAACACAAGAAGCCAATAGATACATGAGGGCCTCTACGGACCAAACAGGTGAATCACATGGCAGAGAACAAGGGTCTCACCAGTCGGAGTTTGAGTGCGCTGCCACTCCTCCTCATGGGAGTGACCCATCTGTCCCTTCCTCCATTGCAGTCGATGTTTTCCATAGAGCCCATGCTCATGTACGCCTGGTACGCCGTTGCGATTCTCTTGGGGGTGGTTGTTTACCGTCGTTCGGGCGTGGTCAAAGACCATGAGTACAACCGTGCTAAAGCCATGAGGAAAATCAAGCACGTCTACGAGGCTGAAGAAGCCGGCGTTTGGTCAAGAGATGTTGCGCTGGATGGAACGATGGACCAACAAATGCAGATGGGTTTGTCTCGCTCAATTTCAGAAATTTCTGGTGAGGCGCCTGAAATGGAATTGGACGATGAGGCCAAAGTTGAGGTTCGCATGCTCAATGAGGCTGACCACATTGTCAAAGCCAATGCCCGTGTTTCAGGAAGCGCAAGTCTGGACGATGAAGTCATCACCGGTACCATCGGTGCCCAGCGAAAGGTGGGCCCAATGGACCGTTTTCTGGACGGCCTGTTCGGTCTCTTTGGCTTTGATAGCCGTGCCGACCGTGAAGCCGAGCGTCAGGCGAGGTTGCGCCAAGCGGCCACATCAGCCCCTGTCACCGCTCAACGTCCTGTTGCACCTCTTCGCTTGAACAAATCCAACGACGATTCCGAAGTCAACATGACGTCAATGAGCGATTCTGGCGGGATTGAAACGGTCATGACCACCTCGGGACAGATCAAAAGCGATGTTGAAATTCCCTCTTCAATCAAACAGGTCCCTGTGGTTTCGGAATCACTGGAGAGCATGGCCATGATGGGACAAGCGCCCTCCGCCACCACACAAATTGCAACAACGGGACTCCAATGCCCGGGCTGCTCTGGCACCGTTAGCCCAAGCGACCGCTTTTGCCCGCATTGTGGCCTTGACCTTTGAGAACGAGGCGTGAGGTTCAAAGCAGGTCCCTCATCGTGTTGAGCGAGGACGAGGCCATGACCGACAAACGAGACTACTACGAGGTCTTGGGTGTTGAAAAATCAGCCTCGGCCGGTGATTTGAAGAACGCCTTTCGACGATTGGCAAGAAAATTCCATCCTGACCGAAGCACGGAGGAGGATGCCGAGGATCGTTTCAAAGAAATTCAAGAGGCCTACGCCGTCCTCTCTGACGACCAAAAACGTGCACATTACGACCGATTTGGTCATGACGGTCCACAGGGTTCTCCCTTTGGAGGATTCGGAGGGGGCATCAACATCAATCTCGAGGACATCCTCGGTGGCGACTTTTTCTCATCCTTCTTCGGTGGAGGTTCCCGGCGACGACAACAACGACGAGGCAACGATATCCTCCTTCGTCATTCGGTTGACCTCGAAGATGTTTACTTGGGCAGCGAACAAGAAGTCGTGCTTGATTTGCCCGAACCGTGTTCAGCGTGCGAGGGCACAGGTGCAAAGGGTGGAGAACTCAAGACCTGCACCACCTGTTCTGGTCAAGGTCAAATTCGTGTCCGCCAGCAAGTGGGCCCCTTCATTCAAGAATCGGTTCAAACCTGTCAGGACTGCGGTGGTCGTGGCAAGGTGGCCGTGCACCCATGCAGTGTCTGTGATGGCCGGGGACAGGTGATGAAATCCAACACCTTGCGCTTCAACGTCCCAGAAGGGGCTGAGGGAGGAACACGGCTGCGTATGCGAGGAAAGGGCGAACCTGCACCAAGCGGCGTTGGCGAAGCAGGTGATCTCTTCATTGAACTTGAAATTGAACCGCACCGATGGTTTGAGCGCTCGGGCTCCGACCTCATCATGTCCTTGCCGCTGGGTTATGCCGACCTCCTGCTGGGTACCACGGTTGAGCTTGAGCATCTCGATGGAAAACCGCTCGTCATCAAGGTGCCAGCCCACTCAAATTCTGGTGAGACCGTTGAAATTCGCAAGCGAGGTTTGCCACGACAACGAGGAGGTGGCCGTGGTGATGTTGTCGTCTTGCTCAAGTTGCACATGCCAAAGAAGGTCCCAAAGGCGGCAAAGAAAAGCCTGGAAGGACTTCGAGCGGACCTCGCACCAAAGGACACCGAGCAAAGCATTCTGGATGACACGAACGAGCGAAGGCGCTCATGAGGATGCGTCGTTTCGTACCAGTGATTCTGGAATTCGGGCCGCAAAGGGCTCGCCGTCCATACGACCGTTGAGTTCAAGGTCGACTTGGGCGGCGGTTCCGTTCAACTCAACCACCAGATATGTTCGATGGCCGGGACCCATGGTGTCAAGGAACACCTCCTCTCCTTGGAATAAGAAACGGGGCTCAACATGGACGACTTCGTAGGCTTCCCCCTCTGGGGCGTCAAAGCGAAGTGCAGCCAAGTCCCATGTGCCGTTGATGACGTGGACGCCAACCACGACAGGCCAAGCACCTTCCGAGGTCGCAAGTCGTTCGTCAACACGCCAGACGGCGAGGGCCACATCTTCTGTTCGGTGCTCCAATCGCTGCGGACCCCAGGCCTCAAGACCGTCTCGCCACTCGAGCTGTGCAACGGCGTGGAGCGCTTTGGCCATGTCGGTTCGGGCTTGCTTGACGTTGCTCTCGCCGCTGTCCAAGCGGGAGGTGTACCATGCGAGTCGCTGTTTCTTTTCAGCAACGGATGCAGCGTAGGATTTTGACCGTTGAACGTGGATGATGAGGTACACGACGGGTAAGAGAAACAGGATGCCCATGAACCAACGTGCGATATTGCCCCAATAGACCGCATCGTCGCTTGGAGGAAACCACGGTTCTTCCCCTTCATCGATGAGGGAATACGATGCTTGGAGAACATATGTCCGTGGTTCAACGTCTTCACCCCACAAGTGAGGTGTGGCCTCAGTAGCGTTCTGGAATCGAATCTGGAGGAAATGCGTGCCTCGGCCGACTTGAAGGCCAATCTTGAGTTGGTCGCCAACCGGTTGGGTGATGTCAGTGGAGAGGGTCTCAGAGGTTGCTTGATCCATGTCCCAGAGTTGCAATTCAAGGCCCTCAATGGGGCCATCCACCACAAACTGAACGAAATGGATGGAGTCTTCCCATCCATCCACCACAAGTCGATAGGTGTCGGTTGTGTCGTGAACGGCGAGCGTAAGTTGCCCGCTCGTGGTTTCCGTCAAATTGAGGACGGGCCATGAGGTGTTGTCGACATCAAGGTTTTCGGGAAGGTAGGATGGTGCGTCAACCTGGTTGTGGTCAGCGAAGCTCTCAAGCTGAACATCCAGGGAAAACACGGGGGTGTTGACGATGTTGATTCGGCCGACCTCCACATCTGGGTAAGGATAGACTGCGATTGTTTCACCGGCTTGGAGGACATGGCTTGCCCCTTTCACCCAAGCGCCGTTGAGCAACTGGTCAACACTGACCTCAACGGCACCGGCACGTGCGTGGAGGTGCAGCGCTTCCACCTCGGACCAGTCGAAGGGCGAGGTCGTGTTGGCGTGGCCGACGATGTTGACGCCTTCAGCCAAGTTCAGCCCGACCAATGTTTCAACGGAACGGTGGGGGTGAAGGAGCACCTGCGCCCCCCACACGGCGTAAGCGTCGTCTGTGGAGAGTCGAGCCACAAAACGACCGTTGTCCGGGGCTGTCCAGTAGGCTGCTGCGACAGGCTGTTGGCCGCTTTGAGAAGAAGAGGCTGTGGACGAAAAATTTCCTGCTAGCACGTGTTCCTCATCGTCGGTTTGGTGGTACATTTGCAGGTTGAGGGCATGGGTTGTGGCGAGCCATTGCCACTCCAACGTGTCGCCTTGTGAGGCATTGAACACAAGGTATTCGGCCTCTGACGCCTGGACATCACCAGCATGCAAGAACATCGCTTCGCTTGCGAGGTTGAGTTGGGAAGACAGGGAACCTGTTGACGCATCAACACAATCGGCGGCTTCCACGCATACACCGAGATGAGCCGTTGAAGCGTCCGTTCCCGGTGAAGGACGAACAGCGTGATGGTGCTCATCGTCAATGTCCTTGAACACCATGAGCGACACTGATTCGGTGGCGGTTGAAGACAAGGTGACGTCCAGGGTTGTGGTCTCTTCCACCTCAACGCTGAGCATGGACGTGCCGTGAGCGGCGGTGGTGATGCCACTGGGGGTGTGGTCAACATCAACGGTGCAGGATGAGCAGGACCACGAGAGCAGAGCGGACGAATTCGCTGCAACTTGGATGTTCACCAACACGCTCTCTTCTGGCACGAGGTCAATGCTGTTCATGGCCTGGTCAAGCACAGGAGGCGTATCGGACTGTGCACCGGTGGCCGGTACCAAAACCAGCATCAAAAGGGTGGTCAGCAACACGGCACGTGCTCTGCGAGAAGACCAACCCATGGTGTTGGGTAGGGGCGGGGTCTTTCAAATCCACCCCCGTTTGATGTTCAAACCCTTCAAGAAGCCAAGGCGTTAGCCTTGCTCATGGCCGATGTGTTGGGGCGTACTGTCTTGCATCGGGACCGTTATGCCCGTGTTTGGGGACTGGGAGACCGAAAAGCAGCGGCCGCCATGACGCCAACACTTGTGCTGATGGAAGACGATCCCTCTCTACCCCTCGCCTATGCTGCATTCACCACCTCGAGCACATC
>DAGF01000058.1:0-1879 GCA_002495645.1 Euryarchaeota archaeon UBA549 | reverse complement strand
AATCTCGGCCATGTTCTTCCTCCTTCTCTCGAGGATGCAAACGCTGGTGAAGAGCAAGGGACCTCTTCTCTCTTGCCCGTTTCTTGGCAGCGGATGAACCACGATGAAGGTTTGACCGACGCTTCCCTCGCTCCGGAAATTGTTGTTCTCACCGACGCACTTCAACTTGCGAGTCAACCCGGAAAACTTCCCCTTGCCTTGTTGACCTTGAAGCACCGATTTCCCGGTGCGCTCCTCTGGACGCCTGGACTCGGTGGCCCTGACAATGTGGGGGTCCTCGCCTCCATGGGCGTGGATGTGTTTGACTTAGCGCGTTGCCGTGAAGCCGAGGCCAATGGCGTGCTCTTGACGGCCATGGGCCCACGTCTGCCCTTGCAACACGAGGAGACCACGTTGGAAGCCCAAGCCTATCATTTCATGAAAGCCTTGGATGAAGTGCGTTCGTCAGTGGAGCACGGAACCCTTCGTGGGCTGGCTGAGAAGCAAAGTTTGTCCAGCCCTCGACTGGTCGAACATCTTCGTCGGCATCAGGCGTTGATGTGTGAGCGAGAAGGCAACCTTGCTTCCCACCAACCGGCAACGACCGAATTTCCATGCTATTCATCGAGCGCTCTCGTCGACCCGTTGGTTGAAGATTGGGAGCGGTTCATGACCCACGACTATCAGGCGCCAGTAAAAGTGCGAGACGTCATGATTTTCCTGCCCTGTTCCGCTCGGAAGCCCTACCGTCTCTCGAAATCTCACGGTCAATTCTTTCGTGCCATCGCCTCAACTGGATGTCATGAGGTCATGATGACCTCCCCTCTCGGCCTTGTGCCCCGAGATTTGGAGGATGTTTGGCCTGCAGCGAATTATGATGTACCTGTCACCGGGGACTGGTCGTCCGACGAACTCGCCCGTGTACGGCGAATGCTCACTTCACTTGTGGAACGATTTGGCTACAAACGCATCATCAACCACACGAACATGGCCCTTGATTTCTTGGACATTGACGTGGTTGACACCCGTCACGGGCAAGGCGCAACCCATTTTGACGCACTCCAGCGCTTGAGCGAGGCTGTCAAAGCCGCCGTGGCTGACTTTGAATTGCGTAATCAGAAGAACAACCAGCGATTAAAGCAGCAATTCATGAGCATCGCTCGTAAGACAACTGGAACCGACGCTTGGCTTGAACAGCTGAGTGTCAGAGGAAAGTTGCCCCGGTGGCGATTGGAACAGAACGGGACGCAGATGGCCGTTTGGTCCATTGACCGAAATGGATTTTCTTTTTCTCGTGCCGCCATCGATTGGCTTCACGAACACAACGCCCTCCCGGTCGTCCATTTGAAAGAAGACGCTGCTTGGCGTGGTGATGTCTTTTCCCAAATGGTTGAACGGTTCGATGCTTCCATTCGCCTCGGTGACGACCTTCGCATCCTTCAGAACGGGGAAGTCATCGGTTTGGCCCGGGCTGTTGCCCACGGCTGGGAGTGGGGAGGTACGCCGGGAACCCTCGCCAAATCCCATCAGCGAAAGAAAAAGGCCTGAGCAAGTCCGAGGCTCTCCTTTGGCGGAGTGATTAAGAAGGGGAGATAAGTCGGAAGGCCGCTTGGTGGTGTGATATGGCACGTATGTACAAGTCCCGAAAAGGTCAGAGCGGCTCCTCTCGCCCTCACGTCAAGGAAGCTCCAGAGTGGTCAGAAACCGACAAAGATACGGTGCAGTCCCTCATTTTGGATTTGGCAAAGACCGGCCTCTCAACCGCTGAGATCGGCACGGTTCTGCGAGACAAGCACGCTGTCCCCAATGTTCGCCTCGTACTCGGCAAGCGCATTGGCCAAGTCCTGGCTGAAAACGACATGCTCGGCACCTACCCCGAGGACATGATGAACCTCATGCG
>DAGF01000013.1:1531-9390 GCA_002495645.1 Euryarchaeota archaeon UBA549 | reverse complement strand
TCGCCATCAGTTTCCACCTCCAATGAGTTCCACAATTTTCTGCGCCCCTTCAGCGAGGTCGTCGGCAGGATGAATGTTGAGGGTGGATGCGGCGAGGATGGCCTTCCCTTCGTCCACGTTGGTACCTGCCAATCGCACAACGAGCGGCACATCGAGGGAGAGCGCTTCGGTGGCTGCAATCACGCCTCGGGCGATGATGTCGCAGCGCATGATGCCGCCGAAGATGTTGACGAGGATGCCCTTCACGTTCGGGTCTTCAAGGATGATGGAGAAGGCGGTCTTGACCTGCTCTTCGTTGGCACCGCCGCCGACGTCAAGGAAGTTGGCTGGTTCGCCGCCGTACAATTTGATGACGTCCATGGTGGCCATGGCCAAGCCTGCACCGTTGACCAAACAGCCGATGTTGCCGTCGAGTTTGACGTAGGACAAGCCCGTTTCCTTGGCTCGGATTTCCACCTCTTCTTCCTCTGACAAGTCGCGGAGGTCATCCCAGTTCTTGTGGCGGAACTCGGCGTTCTCATCAAAGGAGACCTTAGCGTCCAGGGCCACAATGCCGTCGTCAGCGGTGCGGACCAGCGGGTTGATTTCCAGCATGGCGCAGTCGCTGGAAACGAACATGTTGTACATGGAGGTCAGGGCTTTGGCGAAGGCTTTGTGAGCGGCGCCCATGAGACCGAGTGCCAGCCCCAAGTCGCGCTTTTGGTAGCCCATCAGGCCAGCGTTGGGGTCCACTGAAATTTTGTGAATTTTCTCAGGGGTGGTTTCAGCGACGTGTTCGATGTCCATGCCACCCTCGGTGGAAGCCATGATGAGCACGGACTTGTTTTCACGGTCAACCAGAATGGCGAGGTAGTATTCGTGGGCGATGTCGCAACCGGATTCAACGTAGAGGTTTCGAACGAGTTTTCCTTCCTCGCCCGTTTGGATGGTCACCAGAATGTTTCCCAGGATGTTGGTGGCGTAGGTTTGCACTTCATCCTTTGAGAAGGCGATTTTAACACCGCCCTCCATGACCAGATCGCCTGAATCGGGCGCGTAGAGGTTGCCTTTCCCACGACCGCCTGCGTGGATTTGTGATTTCACGGCGACGACTTTCGAGCCGAGGTGGTCGTAGGCGGCGAGTGCTTGGTCAACGGTGGTGCAGTGAACACCCTCGAGCACGGGGACACCGTGCTGCTTGAGCAGTGCTTTTCCTTGGTACTCGTGAATGTTCATGATGCTCTCCAAGACGAACGATTGGAAGCCCGTCTTTGAATACTTTGGAGTCGCATCATGCATCGTCATTCTGGCGAGGTGTTGATAACATAGACACGGGAGGCGCAGATGATGCAGGTCGTGGTGCTGGCTGGTGGTGTCGGTTCAAGGCTGCGGCCGTGGACCAACACGGTCCCCAAACCCTTGCTCCCCGTGCTTGACCAGACCCTTCTCGAGCACGTTGTTCGCTCACTCCCGCCTGAGATGGTGGATGAAGTGGTCGTCGCAGGTGGCTACAAAGTGGACCAAATCAAGGCCCACTTCCAAGCCTTGGACGCTCCCTTTGATGTTCGAATTGTGCCGGAGGATGAACCCCTTGGAACAGGTGGTGCGCTTGGCAACTGCCGGGACGTGGTCAGTGGCACCTTTGCGTGCTTTAACGGCGACATCATCTCATCGCTCGATGCAACAAAAGTGCTTGAGATGCACCGGACAAACCGGTCGGTTGGCACCCTGGGTTTGTGGGAGGTGGAGGACCCCACTCGCTTCGGTATCGTAGGCTTGGACGATGCCAACAAAATCACTCGCTTCAAAGAGAAGCCCAAGCCAGAAGAGGTGTTTTCCAACCTCATCAACGCTGGTTCCTACATTTTCAACGACGATGTGTTTGACTGGATGCCACATGGGCGACACTCCATTGAGCGCGATGTCTTTCCCCAACTGGCCAGTGAAGGTCTGTTGAGCGGTGTGCCCTTTGAAGGCTATTTCATCGACGCTGGCACGCCCGATGCATGGAATGATGCGGTCAAGGCGTCCATTGAAAACGGCCGATACAACACCGGGCTTGTTCACGGCTCCAAGCCGTCCTGGTATGCTACCCAAGATGCCCGTGCCGGCGTTTCGCCGCGGGCTCAGGTCGAGCACAGCATGGTCTCAGAGGGTTGTGTAATTGGCCAATCCACCGTGGCCATGTCAACCCTGCTCAAAGGGGCCCACGTTGGGGACAATGCCCGTCTTGTGGCCTCGCTGGTTGGGCATGGCGCACGCATTGGGAATGGATGCCAACTGTCCGGTGTGGTGGTTGACCATGAAGCCGTGGTACCAGATGGTACGGTCCAGAACGGTGGCTCATGGCCTGCATGAGGGTCATACAACCCTTGGCTGGGATTCCAGAAAGGGAAACTTGCTAAAAACAAGTACACTGCACAGTCGTTCATGGACCGACCGATGATCGTTGTGAATTTTAAGACCTACGCTTCAGCCTCTGGAGCAGAAGCTGAGGCTTTGCTCAAGGCCATGGAAGCCCATGCTGATGGACCTGCGACCTTCGTTGCCGTCGCTTCTGCCTTTGATTTGGCCGTGCTAGCTCAGCAGGCTTCAAGCGTTGAAGTTTGGTCCCAACACCTTGACCCCGTTGGTTTGGGTGGCTTCACTGGCTGGCTTGAACCGCAAACGGCGATGCAGCGCGGTGCCAGCGGGAGCATCATCAACCACGCTGAACACAAGGTGGAATTGGAGCATGTCCGTTCTCTTCTCGAAATCTTGCCCGATGATTTCCCAGTCTGCGCATGTGCTGCAGATGTGGAAGAAGCCAAGGCGTTGGCCGCATTGAGCCCCACCTACATTGCTGTCGAACCCCCAGAACTCATCGGCGGCGACATCTCGGTCACGACCGCTGACCCTGCCATCGTCAGCGATACCGTGGCGGCTGTCAAAGCGGTGAACCCCTCGGTGCGCGTGCTTTGCGGTGCCGGCGTGAAGAACGGCCAAGATGTGGCCAAAGCAATGGAATTGGGCGCAGAAGGCGTCCTGCTTGCCAGCGGTGTCACCAAGGCGAGTGATGTTCATGCCGTGTTGGCCGATTTGGTCGCCTCACTCTAATTCGTGCGTAGCACGGTCCTTTCTTGGGCTCTTTTTGCAGAATTTAGACCGTCCTTCGCAGGGCAATCAGGTCGATGGCGACACGATTGGCACTGTTCATGATGCGTTGCAAGAGGGAGAGAATTGAGGGAAGGGTCGGCGTTGGCCCATCGCTGAAGCCACGTCATTTCTTGGACATCATGGTTCATCAAACCAAGCGATTGTTCAAGTAACTCGTTGCTCACCTGCACCGTGTGCTCTTGCCATGCTCGTCCTTGCCAGCGAACCACCCTGACTCTGTAAGCATCAAAGTTCCGGGGAAATCCCGGCTGGTTCATGGCCCAGTGAACCATCAGCAGGTGCTCGAGTTGTTGACCAAGTAACGACCTTCGTGGTGAGCGGAATTGGAGTCGGACCAACGTCCATCGGTGCTGATGAAAAATCGCAACATCGGGTGCAGCATAGACCTCGACTCCACCAATATTGGCTGAGGTTCGCCGATCAAAATACGCCCATCTCCTCGGCTGACCGGTGAACAAAGGACGGAGTGTTTGGCATTGTTCAAGCGAGCGCAATTGCTTGTTTGACCGCACCTTTCCCATCTCAAGGTGCAGGTGGGGGACACTCATGTTCACGAGGCCCATAGCGTCGTCGACAGCGTTCTCAAGTGTTTGCTTCCCGTAGGGTATGGACCAGATTTTTCGCTGATATTGGTCGGCCAGACGTTTCAGCCATGTTGCTCGCATGGTGCGGGTGAGCAGGTCGTCAAACGTTCGTGGGGGTGTGCTCGGGGGGGCTTTGGAGGAATTGAGGTGTCCGCTAAGCGTTGCGTAGGTGATAGCCCAAGCGCGAGGGCAGGCGTTCATGAGGCGTGCACTCGTTTGACTCCAGTGAGGTTTGGATGCTTTCATGCACCGAACCAACGAGGTTAACCCTCATAACGCTCGTGTTTAGATGACGCCGAGCTCAAGCACGTTGAGCGTCGCATTGATGGCCATCCAGAGCGCCATGGGCGTCAAGATCCAGCCCACGAACTGGGCGAAGACTTCTCCACCAAACTTCCCGAAGAGTCTGGAAAAGGGGCCGCCCCACGACGAGACGATCCGAAGCAAGAGCACGACGAAGCCCGCTGAGAAGGTGAACAGCAAGAGGAAGAACACCGCCATGCCAATCCCGCTACCGCCCGCGAGAGCCGAGGAAGCCACGGCTTGCGGGTAGAGGTGCGGGAAGGCCAGCCATCCGAACCAACCCATCCAAATGCCAAGAAGCACGTCTCGGTCCATGTCCACAGGGTCGCGCCACTCTCGGAACGCCTGGGGGAAACTTCGGTGCATCAAACGTCCGAGGAAATCCGCTTCGTAAGGAGCACCACGGCGGGCTGTGAAGAAGCACATCTCGAGCATCCACACCATCATGACGATATCGAGCAAGAACCGAGCGGTCATGCCGACGGGAATCAGCGTGAGCAACAGGGCAGGGAGGTTGATCATCAAGGCACCTGCGCCGCCGGCGAGCACAATAGAGCCCCACAGCAATCCCGGGGGGAGTGGCTCTTCGGGGGCCGTCCATTCTTCTCGGGGAAGGGCGAGCAAGAAGAGGAAGAGTCCGGGTCCAAAGAGCAGGCCAAAGTACGAGGCAAAGGAGTTTGAACCCCCGCTCTTGATGGCGTCCACGGCTTCGACGATGTCCAACATGGCGGCAGAGGACGTCTGGGAGTAGGTTACGTGCATCCCGGGGTCAACGACCACCACGGCATCGGATGCTCCGGTGGGCAAGCTCTTGGCAAACACACTCTTCTCGTCAAGGTAAACTTGCCATGTTGCATTGGTGGATGCAGCCAACGAAACCACATCGCTCATACGAGCATCCTCGCCGGTGACGATGTGAATCACGTTGACACGCTCACCCAATTGGTCGATGGTCCGATTGAATTCGTTTGACTGGCTGAGAATTTGTTCCGAGCCCGGAAGCACGAGGCCGATGACGAGGGCTTCGTTTCCGGAGAGCAATTCGCTCACCGAGGCAGAGGAACCATCGGGTCGCATCAAATCAGCGTCGAGGATTTTGGTGTTGTCCAAAATGACCGCATCAGCGCCGAGGTTCGGTTGGTCAAAGACCGTCGGGAGGGTTAGAAGGGCCAAAGCCACCAATGCGCCGAGGATGGGTATGGGGAGCAGGAGCCCACTGCGGAAGGCGTTGACCACATAGCCCAGCAGGGCAAGTGCAGTGGTGAGCGTCAGCCAAACGGGTGCACTTGCGAACCCGTCGTCTTCGCCGGTCACTTCGAAGCGGAGGATGCCTTCAGCGTGACAATCGCTGTTCAGGTCGCCAGCGACGGTCCTCAGGCAGAATTGCAGGTTCAATTCACCGATGGGCAGGGGTTTCGCTCCTGACCACGTATAGACGGTGTTGTTTCCCCCGAGGTCGCGTGTCATCCGAATTCGGCTAGCGCTTGTTTCGACGAGGTACTCGCCATCGCGAATGGATTTGTCGGTGGGCAGCAAGGGCCCCCAAATCTCCCACTTCTCGTCCCGCAGGTCTTCAAGCCCCCACGGAAGGCGATGTTCGAGTTCAACATGGGCCAGCCGGGAAGCATCGACCAGAATACGAGCTTCGGGCTCATAGAGCACCCCTTCAATGATGACGCCACCGCTGTTTTGTTCAAATCCACCCCATTGGACCCTCGCCTGGGTACCGATGCAACGATGTTCTATAGAAAGGCTGAGGGTGATGCTTTCTCCGGGCTGCATGCTCAAGGTCACGTTTTGCAGTTCGCCGGAGAAGTTCATGGCGTCGGCTTCCGCCGAGGTGTCCAACGTCTGCGTGACCTCGGCGCTGTAGAGTTCCTTACTGCCAACTCCTACGTTGTAGTACAGGGTGGTGCTGGAATCGGCCCATGTCTGTCGGGTGCAGGACTGAGGGCCACCGCCACCTTCGATGATGGCGGAGAAATAGACGCTCATGAAGACCTGGGCCTCAATGGGCTGCTCAACAGGTGGGCTTTGCAGGGTGAACACGGGAACGGGACCGTTGGTAACACCTACTGTCAGGCCGCCGATGGCCGAATCGGTCTGGCCGCGTTGCAGGACGGCTTCTTCGACATCGGCGCCTTCCACATACAACCGCTCATGGGGGATGATGGACCATTCTGCAAATCCCGGCTCATAGGTCATGTCCTGATTGGCTTGGGCCGCAGTTGATGCGGTGACCATGAGGAGCAGACACAAGGTCCCAACCGCCCATGCACGACGCCCCATGCTAGGACCAAACCGTTTCGGTTCAAGAAGCCAATGCACCGATGAACAGGTGCATCACAGGCTTGAGAGGTAGGCGAACATCATGACGACGCCCCCGCTGATGGCCGAGGCGTTCACCGCTCCTTTGGACATGTAGCCTCGGTTCTCAAGAAGGGCGCCAAGATAACTGTCAATTTGACAACCGAGCCATCCCACCACGGCCAAGACAACGCAGAGTTGGGTTCCGTTCATGGACGAGGTGTCGGCGGTCGTCAGCCACCAGGCGAGGTAGGTGAGCACCGCCACCACCGATGAGCCCACGGCTGCGGCCAATTGCCCGTTGGGTGAGAATCCCCCGTTTTCTCCTTGTTCGCAGGATTTGAAGGTCGTGATCATGCGAACACGAGGGTCAAGGCAACCGATTTCGCTGGCAAAGGTATCGCTTGCCGCCACGGCCACCGCTGCTCCGAAGACCCAAACCACGGTGGTCCAATCATCTGACAGATAGGCGTAGATGCAAATCAGTCCGGGAATGGCACCGTTAGCGACCACGTTGGTCCAGCCTCGGTGGCCATCGCTTGACTCACTGAGGCCGAGGGCTTTCTTTTCCTCAAAGCGCCATTTCGTGGCTTTGTGTGAACTGAGTAAGAACCCTAGGAGAATCAGCAACCAGGTCCAGTGGCCCAAACCTCCGACGATGAGGCCCAAGCCGGCCGCCGCTTTCGACCCCATGGCGTCCAACATCTTGGCACGCGATGACATCACCAAGAGGAACACGACGAGGCCGGCCGTTACGACCAGATTTCCCGGGTTGGGTCCGCTGGAAAAAATGTCCATGGTCGACCACCTGCAGGGGGAGCAGCAAAACTGTCCACTGCCCTCTAGCGGTGGTTGGTTTTTGAAGACATGACCCGATATTGGTGCATATCATCGTGGTTTTGGACCTAAAACGATGGTGGGGAGCCATCTGAGGATGCAAACCCAGAGGCCGACGACCATCACGAAAAGCCAGGCCAATTGGAGCAGAACGGCAAGCAGCGTTTCACTGTCGGCCAACAACATGCCCACGCCCCATGAAGAGCCGTTCCACAGTGCGTGGCCAAGGATGGCAAGCAACAGTCCGTTTGCAATGGTTTGAGGCATCGGCCATGCATGCTCTCGGTGTTTGGTCAGGAGTCTGGCTAAGCGCTCGGAGGGGAGCGTGTTCCACGTCGTCGTTGGCACCGCTCGGCCCTGCTTATCGTACAAGACCCAATTCGCGTCGGCATCCTCTGAGAGGTACGAGGTGCCCGATAGTGAGGGAAGACGGTTCCCTCTGGCCAGCCAACAACCGATAGCGTATCCACTGAGACCGGTCCACATCGCATGGCCGGGTACCGAAGACAAGCCGCGAAGGGTGGCGGTAAAGAAGTAAGCAATGCTGCTGTAATCGCTGAGCAACGCCATGAAGATATAGCTCGCATTCTCCAACAAAGCAAAGCCAAAACCGACGGTTGAACCAACATAGAAACCGTGCTTGGGCGAGACGATCAGGTGGCTGAGAGCGAGCACGGCCAACATTTTCGAGAT
>DAGF01000013.1:730-1119 GCA_002495645.1 Euryarchaeota archaeon UBA549 | reverse complement strand
ACCAGGGAGACAAGGATTGGCGATATCACCGAGTTGATGACGATGGCAGGAATTGTTGACAACATCCCGGCAGCCAAAATCCACTCTGCATCCCGCCGAGAGATGTGAATGCCCATGTGCCGGCTGGTGATGGACCACCATGCAAAAACGGGGGTTGAGAAGCCAATCAGCCACGCTGGTAGCACGATGGCGACGGCGAGAAGCAGCGTCAGGGCGTTGGCGCCGAGGATGGTCAATGGAAGCAAACACAGGGTGGAGATGCCAACGCCGCACACGAAGAGCATCCAGAGGTGTTTGGGTCTCGGCATTTCCAGCGGCGCTGTTGAACGGAAGAGGTGGTGTTGGACCACGGTTGGTCCAGGTGATTTGACCACCGCCCCACCGGCCAG
>DAGF01000013.1:0-340 GCA_002495645.1 Euryarchaeota archaeon UBA549 | reverse complement strand
CTTGGTCGTCGAAGGTAGAAGAAAAGCATCAGAAAAGGAGCGAGGCAAACACCACCAAGGAAGGTGAACAGCGGGTCAAAAGGCCCGATGGTGCCGTTCATGTCACCGTCGATGTAGCCCGCCACGATGAGCACAGCGATTTGCGAAATGAAGAAGCAGACGATAACCAGTCCGAGCATCGAGCGAACGGTGTGCCACGGCGTTGATGCCTTCCAAACGGTGAGTTGGTCCGGGACGGGTGTCAAGGGTACCTGCTGAAGTTGCTGAGGTTGGAGCAACGGCTGCATCGTGGTCACCTGAGAGCGGTACCTGCTCAGTTCGCCCATCAATCGTCACTGAA
>DAGF01000045.1:3735-8078 GCA_002495645.1 Euryarchaeota archaeon UBA549 | reverse complement strand
CGGTGGTCAGCAAGGTGGCATGCCTCACCGCCGCTTCCACGGTCGCACCGGCTTCATCACGAAGCGCCAAGGTGTTGCATGGATCGTCGCCGTCAAGGACGGCAACATGCAGAAGACCGTCATCGCTCGCCCAGAGCACCTCCGCCCACTTGAATGAGGGATGCACCATGACCGAAGAAGAGAGATTCCTGGATTTCGCCACCGTCCGCGAGATGCTGTACGACGCACAAGAGCGCCGTGGTGCGCTGAAGTACGAACAGAAGTGGGCCCTTCAGCACGCTGAGTGGGCCGCCAGCGAGGCTCGCAACGGTGTCTCCACCGAGCCCGCCGTGTTCGAAGAACTCCGAACCAAACTCCTCGAAGTTGAGACGTTGGCCAAGCACCCCGACCTCGCCGCCAAGCTCGCCGAACTCATGCCCGCCGCACCCGAAGACGTGAAGGCGGTCTTCGGCTCCAAGCGCATCGTGATTGAAGACAGTGAAATCGATGCTGTCCTCGACATTGTGCGTCAAGTCATTTGATGCGTTTCGCATCCCCCAAACAGGTGATGTTCGATGTCAGACCCACGGCGAAGGCGCCAAATCAAGACCCCATCCGGTCCAAAGAAGAAAGCCGCCGGGCCAGACCTGTCAAAGTACAAGTTGAAGTCAGCCACGGGCCGACAAGAAGTCCCCAAGCCTCAACCCAAACCCGACCCTTCGCAACAGCGCAGCGGCGGTCAGCGCGGTGGCCAACAACGCCGTCAAGGCGGTGGTCAGCGTGGCGGACAACGCGGTGGTCAGCGTGGTGGACGACAGGGTGGTCGAGGGCAAGGTCGCCGGGACCAACCTCGTCCGGAACCTGAAGCCCTCAAAACAGAGACCTACGCTCGTATTCTCGAACACGATGCTGGAACCGGTATCGCCACCGCCATGGCCGAAAAGAGCCTGGCGTTTTGTCGCCTCAAACTCAAGGGCAGCGAGGCCATGACGCTCAATCAGCGCATCTACATCGGCAAAGACGCTTCAAAGCGAACCGATGTCGCCGCCATCATCGGCATGGCACATCTCGACAAAATGTCCAACATGGCCCGACAGGATTTGCCCAACTTGGTGCAACTCTTCATTGAAGAACACGCCCAGTACTTTGTGGATGAATTCTACAACAAGGCCGGCCCCATGTCGCTCAAGCAGCACTCCTACGAGTTGCTGCCCGATGTTGGTCCAGTGAAGGCCCGAAACATGGTGAAAGCCCGAGACCAAGTCGGCGTGTTCGCTTCCATGGACGAACTCAACGCCTTGGCCAAGGTCAAGGGCGCCGAACTCTTGGCCCAGCGTTTCGTCGAAGAGTTGGAAGACAAAACGCTCATGCCTCGGCTGACCGAACTTCTTCTTCCGGTGACAGCATGAAGGGGGCTCGACGCCTCGTCGATGCACTGCGCGCGAAGCAACCGTTCAACAAGGCCTTGGGTCAGCATTTTCTGGTTCACGACGACGTCCTTGAGCACACCGTTTCCTGGGCTGAAGTCGACGTGGAGGACCACGTGTTGGAAATCGGTCCTGGACCGGGAACGCTGACCGAAGTGCTCCTGTCCAAGGGCTGCAAGGTCACCGCCATCGAACTTGACAGCGGTGCGTGCGACCATCTTCGCTCGGTGTTTGCCGACGCCATCGCCGAAGAGGCCTTGACGCTCCTGGAGGGCGACGCCCTTCAGGTCTCATGGCCGGCCGACATCACACGAGTTGTCGCCAACATTCCCTACCAGATTTCTTCCCCTCTCATCGACGTCATCACCCGCTACCATCGAAACCCCAAGACCACGCCCCTTCAGGACATCGTCATGCTCGTGCAAGAGGAATTTGCCGAGCGTGTGGTCATGGAGTACGAAAGCGATGTCGGTTCACTCGGGATGGTCGTGGCGTTGGACTTTGATGCGGAATTGGGTGAGCGGGTAGGCCCTCATGCCTTTTCACCGATGCCCAAGGTCCATTCTCGCCTGCTTCGCATGACGCCGCACGACGAAGAATGGCCGTGCGATAGGCGCTTGCTGGTCCAGATGATCCGAACCGCGTTTGAACAGCGACGTAAGAAATTAAAGAAGACGTTGAAGAAACCGCCACGACGCCTTGGCCGCATTCCTGGCTGGCACACCACCCGCTGGAAGCGAGCCTACGCTTCAATGGAGCACGACCCACGCCTTCAGCGTCGACCGGAGACCTTGGAGTTGGACGAGTGGGCTGATTTGGGCATTGATTTCGCTTCGTGTGAAGAAGAGGCTTGAACCTTCAAGACGGGTCGTGTGAATGAGCGGTTTGGGGAGAGACTTTTCTTAGGAGTGTCTGCTCGCCTCAACTTGTCGGGGGGATTTGGATGGCAAAGAAGGACACCTATCTTGCACTGCTCCGCCGAGGTATTGACGATACCACGGCCAACCAACTCGCTGATGCTGGGTTGAAGATTGGCGATTTGAAGAAAATCGACAAAACGATGCTCGTTGAGAACTACGGTCTCAAGGAAGAAATTGCCCAAGGTGTCATTGAAATCATCACCGCAGGCCCGCAATCCCACGGCAAGGAGCGCTTCCTTTCCAAGGTCCTCGCTCCTGAGAAGAAGCAGGAATCCCGTATTGAGGAAATGAAGTTCCAGCGCAAGCAAAAGGACGTCCTCGCTGAACTCGCCGAGCAAAAAGAGCGATTGAAGATCGCCAAGGTTGAGGCCTTCCGAGCCCAGAAGCTCATCATGAACCGCTTGGGCAAAACCGTGGAACTCATCGTCAAACTCGAAAACAACCTTCACGACGAAGGCAAAGATGACCAGAAGGTCAAGATCCGAGACCAACTCGAAACACGTGGACTTGAAGCCGCCCGCGACCACGAAATGCTGGAACTCGAAGGCACGCCCCAGGACATCGTGGATTTCCGACGCCAGCACGTGCCCGGCCTCATTTTCCACGCCTGCCCCGAGTGCGGTGACGAACTCGACCCTCGCCAATCCCGGGACCCCGACCAGCCTGATGCTTGGGCCTTCATCTGCTGGGAGTGCGAAACGAGTTTCACTCCCGACCTCGCTGTCAACGTGGAGACCATCCTCGACGAGAAGCGCATCGTCATCGACCCCGATAAGCCACCTCGCAACCCCGTGCCGCCCAAGCCCGCCAGCATGGACTTCTCCTCGGTCTCCGACCTCATCCGCAAGGACCTCGAGCAGACCGGTGCAACCGCCGATGAAATGACCCGTGTGGTCGAGGAAAGCGTGGTCGCCGGTGGCCTGATGGACATCAACGACTGGATTGACCAAACGCTCGCCGCCAAGGATTACATCCAGGCCCAAGAAGACCGAGAGGACTTCATCCTACGAACCGGTGCCGGTGCGACCAAGTTCAACAAGTGGATGAAGAAGGCCGGCCTGTTCTTCAACAAGCAAACGGGTCGCTGGACCCGAGAAAAGGCACGATGAGGCGGCGTCCATGTCCGCGAGTCCGGCTTCCTTGACCGCCGATGCTGAGCCCCCCGCAACCCAACCGCCCAGCCCAGTGATTCGCTTTCTGCGAGGACCGCACCTGTTGGGTCAATGCGCTGTGAACCCCGGCGAAACCATCGTTGAACACGCGGAGGCCTGTGGAATTCGTCTGCCGACCAACTGCACCTCCGGCACCTGTGGCACCTGCATGGTCAGCCTCATCCTCGGTGAGGTCCCGCTGCCCGAAGAACTCCCGCCCGGGCTTGATGATTGGCTGGTCGAAGAAGGGGCACGTCTGGGCTGCATTGGCAAGCCCCGCGGCGATGTGGACATAGACATCCGCCCACCGATTTGAGGGGCTACCATGTTCGGGGAGTTGACGACCGGAACCTGGCTCATCCTGCTGGTTGACCTCGTGGCCATCGTCATCGTCGTCATGTTCCTCAAATCCCGAATCAAACTCAAACTCAAGGAAGTGGAAGCACGTCAGGCCCACGAGCGGTTGATGCGCAAGCGTGAGCGGAAGGAAGAGGCACATGCATCCGACCACGATGATGCATCATGACAACGAGCGAAGCCCGATGCTTCAAGAACCCTTGACGCTCCTTTCCACCTATGTCAGCGGGTCATGAAACGACGACGGGTCCGCTGCCCATCGGCCAATTTGCTCGACTGGTCCAACACACGGTCAAGAACGACCCCCTGTTTCAGCATCAGGCCCTGCAAGGGGAGGTCTCCTCGTGGAGCGTCCACAACGGCAACATCTACTTCACCCTGCGAGACGATGACGGGCAGATGGATTGTGTGATTTGGCGGAGTGCTCGCCTGACCGTCAGCCCTTCCATCAAGGTCGGGAGCGAGGTCATCATCATCGGCAGCGTTGATGTTTGGCCCAAACGGGGCCG
>DAGF01000045.1:0-3340 GCA_002495645.1 Euryarchaeota archaeon UBA549 | reverse complement strand
GCGAAACGCCAACTCATCGAGACGCTCCGTGCTGAAGGTTCACTGGACATTCCCTCTCGGCGCCTGCCGTTGTTGCCAAAGCACGTGGCCATTGTCACCGGGGCCGATTCTGCGGCCCTGTCCGACATGCGACAACTCATGGCCGACCGTTGGCCGGGCCTGCGAACAACCGTCATCGAAGTGCTGGTTCAAGGCGAACACGCTGCCAAAGAAATCGTACGCGGACTGGCCGTCACCCGAGCCTTGGCCCGTCCAGAGGTGGCGAGCCGGCTCGGCCTACCACCGGTGGACGCCGTCATCGTGGGGCGAGGCGGAGGCTCGCCAGAAGACCTGTGGGCGTTCAATCTGGAGCCGGTCGTTCGGGCCATCCTCGCCAGCACCGTCCCCATCATCTCAGCGGTGGGTCATGAACAGGACCACCTGGTCTCGGACCTCGTCGCCGACGTGCGCGCCTCTACGCCCTCCAACGCCATTGAGCGGCTCGTGCCCGAACGCCACGCCATGGTCCAGCTCCTCGACGAATTTGACCTGCGCATCGAGGGTGCCATGCAACGTCGCCTCCAGGAATGGCGCCAGCACCTCGCCCTCTTGACGAGTCAACTGCGCCACGCTCCCGGCAAAGGCATCTACGCCGCCAAGGAGCGCCTCAGTCGCTTGAATCACCGAATACAGCGCAGCATGGAGGCCACCGTTTCAGGACGACAACAGCGTTTGGCCCAACTCGAAGCGACCCTCAACGCCGCCCACCCCAAGCGGGTGCTGGAGCGTGGCTACTCCATGGTCCAAGACGACCAAGGTGTGGTCATCTCGGACGTGGCGAACCTGAAAGAAGGGCAGACCATCCAACTCCAATTCGCCGACGGTCAAGCGGCCGCCGACGTGCACACCATTGAACCCCTGGAGGATGAACGATGACAGAAGAAACGATGACCTATGACGAAGCCTTGCGACGACTGGAAGACCTGGTGGCCCAACTTGAACGAGGAGGGAAGAACTTGGACGAGACCTTGGCCATGTTTGAGGAAGGCACGGCGTTGTTGAAGCGCTGCCAAGCAGAACTCGGCGAGGTTGAGGGACGATTGGCAGAAATGCGACTTGATGAAGCCGAAGCCTTGGTGAAGGACGACGACTGAGGCGATTGCATGGGACGGAAGCACGTGGCCCTCCAACGACGGGTCGCTCGCGTGTTATCGTCGTGGAACGACCCTCACGATACCCGCCCCTATCCCGAACTTGACATCGTTCGGCATGTTGATGTGGCTGAGGACGGCGAGGTGAACCTCACGGTCAAACCGGCGCGACCGCACTGCCCTTGTTGCCTGCTCGACCTCGATGCGCTGCGAAAGCGTCTGTCCGAAGTAAAGGGCGTCACCTATGTTCAGGTCAATGTGGTCGATATCCCCGCTGCCCCCCGTTGGACCCGCGCCGTCAATCGCTGACCGAAGCGTGGTGTTTGCGCAGCACCATGAAAGCAGGCAGGGACCAACCAACCACCGAGCCAACCCACGCAATGAGCGAGCCGAGCATGGCGCCGTAGGCTGGGAGCGACCACATGGCGATGTTGGCGTACACCGCCACACTGGCACCGCCAAGCATCATCGGGCCTGCTGCGCCTTGTGGAACGGTGGGCCCCTGAGCCAACCACAGCGCCACCATGCTGGTCAAGAAAATGGCCGGAAACACGCTGGCCAAACCCGCCAGAAGCGGTAAGCCAAGGCCAGCCATCCAAACCGCGATCCCAATGGCGGAAGCCGCCATCGTTCCTCGAGCGAGCAGAACGGTTTTGGAAACGGCGTTGGTTCCTTTTGGCGTGGGCTGAGGATGTCGGTTGAACCACACCGAGATGACGACCAAGAGAGCAAGCCCGACGAGGGCAAGTTCTCGTTCCGTGAGGAGGATGCCAATGACTGTGTGTTGAAGAAGAAACCACACACCAATGCCCAAAACACACCAAAAAGCAAGGGCCCCAAAAGAGGTCAAAAGAAGTGGTCGAGAGGTGTTGGCGAACCAACGCGGAAGCACCAGCCACGCTCCCAAAAACAGCGCATTGAGCAGCATGCCAAGCGGCACCACCATCATGCTGCTGACAATCTCGTCTTCGCCGCCCGTCATGTACATGCCAATCCCAGCCGGCACGATGGTCGAGGGGATCGTGCCGAGCAATCCACCAACCAATCCGCCCCATTTCTCAATGGCCACAGTCACGGCCGTCGCAACGATGCCTGCGAACAGGGCGGAGAGGAGAATTGAGGTGGCGTCCAGTTTCAACCCTCCAAGGCGCTCAATGCAGCTTCCAATCGAGCGATGTCTCCGCCCGTCCACTGGTCCACCGGCTCGCTGTTGACATAGAGCACATTGAACGGCACGAAATCAATAGCGGTCACCCAAGGATTGGCCAAACGGAACACGTCCCCTTCAGGTGCACGCAAATTGAGCGTGAGAACCTCGAGCGGGACGGGCGGCTCCCACCCGTTCAACCGGCTGTAGAATTCCTGACAATCATCGCATGTTGGCCGACCCAAAATCAGCAATGTCGGCTTGGTCGTACCGAGCACCCGTTGGGCATCGGTCAGCGCAGCGATGTCCATGCCATCACTCCATGGTGTAGGATTGGCTGTCGATGATGTCCTGAAGTTCGATGGCTTTGGCACCGCGACCTTTGGCGTGCTCGGCCGCTCGTGTCAAACGGGCACGAATCCAACCGAGGGTCATCATGCCGCGCATGGCGTTGATGGATTCGATGAAGTGAACGGGGTTGCTGCCGAGTTGAGCGTGGTTTCGAATGTCTTCCTCCAAGTCCTCCAACACTTCGGCGTAGAGGTAGAGCAACTCATCAAGCGCATCTTTGGTGACGCCCATTCGGGCGATGCTTTTGGCCATGGAGAGCAAGCCTGTGGCCGTGATGAGGCCGCCGGCTTGACCCGCCACGAATTCCTCAGCCGCACCGGCCTCGGCAACCGATTCACCTTCTTCTTCACCCTCGCCGGCTTTCATGTTGAGAAGTGCTCGGTCAAGGTGGCGTGGCTTGATGGTGGCGACACGGTCTCGTTCCGCAGCCTCGGCTGCGTGGCGCAGAATCTGAGCGAGGTGATTTTCCAGATGGTCAATGCCCGCTTGAACGGCGGCGGAACCCACCGATTCCACGTTCTTGATGCGGTCGCCCATGAGCTCGCGAGTGCGGTTGTAATTGAGACGGCTGCGCCTTGGGTCGTCCAAGGTTTTGCGCTCCGGGTCTTGAGTGAGCGTCTCGTCCTCCATGCGTGGCACCAAGCGGTCGAGTTCCTCGCACAGCAGGGACACCAATCGGTCTTTGACATCGCCCGACAAGCGCATGGTCGTG
>DAGF01000036.1:1622-19426 GCA_002495645.1 Euryarchaeota archaeon UBA549 | reverse complement strand
TTGACTGCTTACCTCAACGTTGTCTCGACGGGCATAGGAAAACGGCGAGGGGTAGGTCGTTGATGAGCTGGTGTAGTCGGTATCGCCCGTGCCCCCGTAGTGGCTGTCAGTGGTGAAGTTGGTGTAAGTGGTGGTGCTTGCATCCCCGTACAGGTTGAAGGTTGCCGATTGAACATCAGCACCGATGGGCAGCGTCACAACCCCCGCAGGCCCGACGCCCTTCTGAGAAAAGGTGTGCTCATAGGACGTGGTGCCGTCTTTGAACTGCGTTTCCGTCGTCGCTGCAGCGGCCAACGGGGACATAACGGAGAGCACGAAAAGAAGCGTGAGGAAGATGGCTTGACGCATGGTGGTCACCCGGGCTATCTCATTGATGGTTCACATCGCATTTGAATGATGCCCCTTCGGGGCAATTCGCACAAAGCCCGATTTGAACCAGCACAGGGGAGCATTGAAGGCCTCCGACGCCTTGGTGTTGAACGGTGAAGGCATGAGCGAAGAGGGTACCTTCTTTGGGCGACTTTGGGCCAAGCAACACGGAAAGCAGTTCGGCATCACCGCCGTCACCGCAGGCTCGAGCGGTGTTCTGCTTGTTGCTTGCATGTACCAAATCCTCTTCCTGCAAGACCACGCCAACTGGAACGATTACACCGGTGGCGCCATCATCGGCGCTGTTGTTTCGCTCATCGTCTTCCTGATTTCATTCCCCGAATACCTCCGCTTCAAGGGCCATGTCGTGACGCTTGAAGAACTGAAAGAGATTCAATCAACGTCCGAACTCCGACGCCGAAAGGCCGAGGGCGACGAAGCCGCAGAAGCCTTGGGCGCCGGGCATCTTGAGCAGTGGAAAGCCTTCCTCGATGGCCGCGGCGTCAAGCGATGAGTTCGAGGCCACCACATGTCGGAACACGACCCTCTGCGTACGCTGCTCCTCGAGTTGGCGCTCGCCGTGGGCATGATCGCTTGTTTGGTTGGAGCGATGTTCATCCACACGGGTTCCATGCCGCCGTTGGTGGTGGTTGAGTCCAAATCCATGATTCACGATGAGGGCGGCGAGATGGGTAGCATCGATGCAGGCGACCTCATTCTCGTTCACGACCAACCGGGTGATACCATCGTCACCTACGCCGAAGCCACCGACCCGAGCAACCCCGCGTACGGGTATGCACAGCACGGACTTGAAGGCGATGTCATCATCTACGCAAAAAACGGTGAAGACGGTACGCCCATCATTCATCGCGCCATCATGCGTGTGGTCGCGGAAGAAACGGTCCTGCCAAACCGAGAAGCGACTTCACCGTGTCCAGAAGAAGCGACGTACGACGCTGAACGTATCGCTGAGGACGGTCTGCCAGGCTCTTGCATTCTCACGTGGTCGGTCCCCGGAACCTCGGTCAGCAACGTGAGCAACATCACCGTGCGTTTTGACGGAAGCGACGCTGCATACTACGACTGCAAACGTCCAGCTCATGCCGGTATCGAGTCCTATCTGGTCGTGGAGCAATGGACGCCCAGACACGAAGGCATGCTGACGCTTGGCGATAACAACAAATGTTCGGTTGACCAAGGCGCCGAGGCCGTTCGTGGCTCTGCAGGTGTTCACAGTGCCTCGGGCGTCGTCGGACCTGTCCGAGACACCTGGGTCTTGGGTGTTGCCGGAGGGGAAATTCCGTGGCTTGGAACGGTCAAACTGATGGTGGGCGGGCCTGATTCCTATGGAACGAGGGACGTACCTTCGTCTTCCTTCATCGCCCTTTTCGCCGTGTTCGGGGCCGTTTTGCTGGCGCCTCAAGCATCCGAAAAGGTGTTCCGTTGGTGGTTGAACCGTTCGCCGGAAATGATGGAAGTTGCCAAACTTGAACGCGATCAAGAGGCGTCATAACCCGATTCTTTGAGGGCCTCGTCCATCGTCAGTTGACCTTCACTGACACGCATCGCTGTTTCCAGCGAAATGGTCAGTTGGCCTTTTGACCGTTGGCGACTGATGCGTTGGAGGTTTCGCAACTCACCCGTGGATGTTCGAACCTTGCGTTGTTCGTGCACCGGTGTGCCTGGCATCATGGCGATTTTGAGGGCGGCAGAGCCGTGCGCATGTCGAGATTGCCCTGCGCTGGTTCGATGTTCGTTGACAATTTCAACGTGGTAACCAAGCGCTAAAACACGATTGACCAGACGATCTCGGTGCACCGGAGAACCATGCCCGATACGAACCAGCACCTGAGTCGGGCAGGTGTGTTCCACCAAGTTCACGATGCTCTCGAGCGATTCATCGATGGAATCCATCTCGCGCTTTCCTAGCAAGAGGCCGTCAGCGAAAAAGGCACAACCTGGCCGTGGGCCCGGGTCAAGACCCACCACCAATTGCGCAGGCGGTCCCGTCAACTGACGCGACAACAGCCACGTTGACACGGTCTCAGCCACATCATCGAGTTCAACGGCCACGCCTCGCCCACCCAGAGTGCGGACTTCTTCAGGCGTACCAAACCAATACGCCTCGGCTTCAATTGCATCGGTGGTTGAACGTTGTTGGGCCGGCAAGTTTCGTCGCTTGAGTTCGCTCAACAGCCGATGGGCCAGACGGAAATCATCCGTTCGGACATAGAGCGGCTTCACATCTTGCCCATCCATTGGCCCTGTTCTAACCTATCGGTTGGCCAAATGAAGGGTCTCTCAAACTCGGTTCATGCAGCGGTCTCGTTCCGAAGTTATCAAGAACGATAGACGCGGATGTCTCTCCATGACAGGCGCCTACGAGCGTGAGCTTCGGGATGTTCTATCGGGCACAGAAAAGGGCGTGCATGCGGTGACGCGCAGTTGCACGCAGGAGGAAAAGGCCCGAACCATGCGCGTTCTTGACAGACCCTTTCTCGTCGTCCGTGCCGCTGGCTCGGGCATGGAGGGCAGCGGTGATTTGGTGGCCCTTCGTGGCGATTGCTGCTTTCCCATTGAAGTGAAATCAACGCGCGCGGAAAAGTTGTATTTTTCGGGGCGCACAAAGGACCAACTCAACGCCATGATTCGAGAGGGTGAGCGGTCGGGATTGATGCCGCTTTACGCCCACCGTCGAAAGGGCGTTCGGGGCGATTCTTGGCGTTTGTTTCGTGTTGAGACAGAAGGTTTGACCGGCACACTCGCTCGGTTGGCCAAAATGATTCCCCCGCTGCCCTTGAATCGAAACGGCTCACCGTTCATCGATTGGGAACAAGGGATGCCCCTCAACCAATTTCTCGCCATGATGTGTTCGCCGCTTGGAGGTGAAGACGCGCAGGTCACGGCCCTTCAGGGGCGAGCGCAACGGGCCTCATCACCAACGATGGCGGAACGTCGTGAACAAAGTGCTGTGGATATTCTTGCCGAATTGGAGCGACGGCGTTCGGCAGTTCTTCCGGTGTTCAAAGGTAAGGAATGAACATCGTGAAGAGTAGCATGACCAGTAAGACAAGGGAAGAATAACTCGATGCTCGCGTTGAGATGTGGTCCACCCACATCGGGTGCAAGTCCCACAACTTGAGTTTCCGACCCACACGTTTCACCCCACTCAAAAAGGCGTGAAGCATGTCTCGCAGCATGTGGCCGCCGTCAAAGGGCACCATCGGAATCAGGTTGGTAAAGCCAAGAAGGATGTTGACCCACATCAGCCAAAACATCAGGTGGCAAAAGAACATCAGGACGTCGGTGCCCAAGATGCTGCCGACGACCCCATCACCTGCGACCATCAACGCCTCCTCAAAGGGATGAATTGCTACTCCTCCGAGTTCAAACGGAATCAATAAAATCGTCAGAATGTGGAAGGGAACTGAAAGGGCACGCTGGGCAAGGTTTCCCTCCCAACGGGGAGAGAAGGGCCCTGCTAATCGGTCGACACCTGCCGTGCCTTCGGAAAGGCCTTCAACACCTAAAAACGCATCACCGGGCTGTACATCGAGGTTAGCGAGGACCTCCTCGCTCCATCCCAAATCCGAGTAATACTGGTATTTGTCGCCAAAGGTGGCTTGCAGTGTTTCCCGCGCCCCGTCCTGATGAATGACCACCAAATCGACGGTGTCGTTGCTCTGGTAACCCAGAAGGATATCTCTGAAATCATCCGTTGTATGAACCGGTTGACCATCGATGGAAACCAAGGTGTCCCACGGTTGCATACCAGCCTGCTCAGCACCACCGTCCACCACGATGCCTCGGACGTGGATGTAATCCTCTTCTGCGACGATTTGGGACGCGAGACCGCCCAACAACAACAGCATGATGAAGGCAGCGAAGAGGTTCGTCGCCGGCCCTGCAGCAAACATTCGAAGGCGCTCCCTGCGAGGAGCTCGCATCAACTCGTCGGACTGTGGTTCAGCGAATGCGCCCAAAGGCAACGGACCAAGTTGGAGCAGGCCGAACGAACGGATCCTCATGCCGTGGCCACGAGCCAGCAAGCCATGACCAAATTCGTGAATCACGAGTGAAACAACGAAGGCCAAGACTCCCCAGCCGAGCGGAATGACGGGATTGATGCCAGGCACAGCGACCAATTCACTGGCCGATGGTGGCGAAGCCGTTGGTGGTGAGAGCAAGGAGGTGACGAAGGCGAGGATCACCACCAGAGCGACCACGAGCATGGAGACCGAGCAAACCCAAAGCGAGACTTCACCGTAAGCACGCCAAAACCGCCGGGGGCGGGCTAACCAATCCAGAAGCCGTTGGCCCCGTTGGGTTCGAACCATCAGCACGATGCCGAGGGCCCGGGTAGCGTTCCAGCGGTCAAGGGTGCCGTTTCGCTCCCAGGTTCTGATGAGGATATACCATCCGATGAGCAGCGCGAACACCAAGGTCCAGTCGGCCTGAACCGAGCCCCACGACCCCACCATGCTGCACGCAAACCCCGTTCCGTCTTGAACGTTGATACGCGCCCTCACCTCATCAACAGGACAAAACTTGATGATGGGTTGGCGTGCATTGGCGTCCATGCACCCCCACAACATGGCCATTGAGGTCTGGTGTGAAGAGACCTGGGGGGAACGACCGGTGCGCATTTCGGACTGGGCCAATCACGACGATGTCGTTCAGGTGTTGATTCGCCTTTCTTCCAGCGTCCTCATCGCTGATTTTTTGATGGACAGCAACGGAAAACTCAACATCCAACAACACCTTCACATCCCTTTGGAAACGTGGAACCCTGGCTCCGTCCTTGGCATGCGAACCAGCGAAGGAAAAACACGATTTCAGCATCGACGGCAGAGCATTTACCTCTCGAGTGAACTGCGTGTGCCAGAATGGGGTGCTGCACTCTTAGAAGAGTGGCTTCTTAGCATGCGCAGTGCCGTGAACCGGCCCAAGGACCGCACGCAGCGCATCAATGAAATCAAGCGACTCAAACTTTCCATTGAACGCAACCTTGAGAGTGCTTCGCTGGCGAAGGTCGGCGAGGAACAGGTGATGCTCGAGAGTCAACTCGACCGCATCAACAACCGCTTAGCGAACTGAATCCTGCATCGTGGTGTCAACGCCAGGGAATTGGTCTTCTCCTTCTCGGTAGACGGTTCGCATGTTGCTGATGAAGTTCTTTTCTTTGACCACGATGGTGTAATTCCTGATGCCAAAGTCCTTCTCACCGTCCAACATTTCCAGCAAGACCTGGAGGGTCAAGCGAGCGCCTTCTCGGTGCGGGTAGGAAAACACACCCATGGACAGCGGGGGAGACACGACCGAGGTTACATCGCCCATTTCTTCGAGGGTCGCAAAGAGGTTGGCGTAGGTTTCCGCCAAGAGTTCCCGACGAGCCTCATCCTGATTCGGTCGACGACAATCGGGTCCCACGGCGTGGATGATGTGCTTGTAATTTTCAGCGAGTGCAAACGGTTCGGTGATAACGTTCTTTGTGACGGCACAGGGTGGCGCGTTGATTTTTCGCATGTCCAAGCAAATATTGCGGGTGACTTGGGTCAACTCCTTCCCGGCTTTCTGATGGATCATGGCATCAAGGCCCTCCCTTCCGGACAGGCGATTGTTGGCTGGCGTGATGAGCACATCCCCGCTGTGATTCCAAACATCGCCCCCCATCACGCGGAGGACGCCGTGTTTGCAGGTCCGTGCCATGTAAAGTTCGGCCATCGGTTCTAAGAGAAGGCGACCCTACATATTATCTGCCCCGTAAAATGATGAAAAATGCAGAATTTATCGCCTTACCTCGCCTTCGTCGCAGCCATCACCAAGGCGATACCCCTAAATCGGCTGCGACGGTGCCTTGACCATGTCCACGAAGGCGTGCAGCATCGCTTTCGTGGCCTTGTTGTTGCTCTCGCTTCTTCCTTTTTCTCCCGGGGCCGAACTCGAGGAAACAAGCGTCGAGCGAGAACTTGAAGATCAACTCTTTTCGGGCTTTTTCGTTGGCGGTGCAGACGATGTTTGGAACCAAACGCCTTGGCACAAGATCGCCGTTCCTCAAGGTTTCACCTACGATAGTGTCACCGATTACAGCGACGTTGGCGTGCTCATCAACAACCTCTCCGAGGAGAGTCGCACCATCGGGTGGGCCTTTGTTGCGGCTCGAAACATCTCCCTGGACCGTGTGTTCTTGTTCAACGCCTCGGGGACCCCTACCGGCGAGACCGTCAACCGCAACCAATTCAACACCTACTTTGCCTATCCATTCCTCGAAATGCTCCAGAACCGTAGCACGCTGAGCGAACTGAATTATCTCGTGACGACCAAGGGTATCCCCCTTCGTGTATCGGGTGGGAACGATAAAGCGAGTTTTGACCAAGAATTGGCCTTGTTAGGCGGCGCCTACAACAGTTCGATCGGCACCAACTACTGGGGCACCCATGACTACGGCCCTCTCGCTGGAAAGGCCATGGAACCGTTCACTCGAAACAAGTACGGCTTTTTCCTGGTGACTCGGCTGACCGGATACACCGTGGATACGGCCCTCGAACTCATCGAGCGAGCCAACCAAAGTTTGGGGCAACGAGGCACGTTCGTGCTCGATTTGGCCACCAACCGGAACAATTCGGGCTACAAATTTTGGAACGATGACCTGTACACGGCCAACACAACGCTCAACCAGAGCATGGGCCTGCCGGTTCATTTTGACGAAGAGACGGAATTCTTGACCAACATCTCCAACGTGATGGGGTATGCATCGTGGGGCAGCAACGATGGAAACTGGAACAAAAATTATCTTCCCAACAGTGGTTTTGATACCCTTGATACCTCATGGCAAAGCGGTTCTCGCTACTGGACCCACACGTCCCCAACCGTAGCACCGGAAGACGATTTCAATTGGTCCTACCAAACCGATGAAAAACAAGGCGGTAACGGCGCATTTGAAGCCAGCATTCGCACCGATTGCGACCAAGACGGGGGCAAGGGCTTGCAAGGCATATACGGCGAATATTTTGACAACGATGGCGTCAGTTTCAGCTCCTCGAGCATGCCTTCCCTCATCGACCGAAACCCCGACCGAGTCCAGATTGAGCCCCACCTCAACCGTGGGTCCTCCTACAACGCCTACCCAGGCCTTGACAATCGTTTCAAGAGCGATTGGGGAGCACGATTCAGCGGATTGATCGATATTCCTGAAACTGGAAATTGGACCTTTTTCATCAACTCCGACGACGGTTCAGAACTTTGGGTCAACGGCGATTCCCTTGCAACCAATTACGGCATGCACGGCATGCGCGAACGCTCGGGTTCGGTCAACCTGACCGAAGGGCTGCATGAATTCCGAATTGAGTTCTTCCAAGGAGGTGGGCCACACGGCCTCATTTTCTCATGGCAGGGACCCAACACCAGCAAGGCCCCTGTACCGCCCTCGGCCTTTGTGGTCGCCAACGATGTTGCTCCAAAAGCCTCCCACCTCGTCCACCATTGGGCGTTTGAAGACGGTTCGGGAAGTACCGCTGTCGACGACGGTTCGGATGTCGCCAACATGACGCTCACCGGGATGGACAACAGCAATTGGAGGACATGCCCCGATGGTTCGTGTTTGTGGTACGATGGCACCAACGATATGGCCAAGGTGAACGTTGACGACTGGTATGGAAACATGACGGTCAGTCAGTGGGTTTGGGCCAACACCACCGCTCAATCAACCTACGCCTCAACCTTCGCCGTGGACGACCAAGCCGGCTCCAACCTGTCCTTTCAACACATGATTTCAAGCAATAAATGGAGGTTGCACAACAACCAAACACACGTCTTTGGCGATGTGGTGGCCCAACGATGGACCCATCTTGTCACCGTGTTTGACGACGGCGACCTGCGTCAATACATGGACGGTGTGCTCGTCAACAGCGGTGTGTATCCCAACGGCTCATTCAACAACATCGACCTGTATAAGTTGGGCGTAAACCGTGCTGGCAACGCCTACTTCGAAGGAATGATTGACGAAGTGATGGTTTGGGATGTTGCGCTCGAGTACGAGGACATCACGGCCTTGCGCCGGACCATCATCGATAACTGCACCAGTTATTCGGGTGCTGGCACCGAAGTCGCCACGCTTGAGACCACCTTCGCCGTGCCCAACCACCTCATGGACCATGCGTGGAACATCTACGTTTACGGTAAGCGAGACGGTGAAGTCAACGGCGCCTTCGGATTGACCGTTGAGGGCGCCGACACGGTGGGAACGGTGCTCTCCACCAACACCTCTGGTACCAAGACCTTCACGACCTCATGGGCATCTCAGACGATGCGGATGCGACCCCATGCCAACGCCACCGAATTGACCATTCGCATTGGTGTCGACATCGATTCCATCTCAACCGTGGGTTCGCTCTATGTTGACTCCGTGGTGTTGCGGGCCATCCGCCCACAGATGGATTGGGTCAACGGTTCCATCGCCGACACGGCCGTTTCCACCGGTGGTCGTTCCTTCAACTGGGGGACAAGTTACGGTCAATCGCTCATCGCTGACCTGCTCGAAGACGGCGTATCGGGCGTGAAAGGATACGTGTACGAACCTTACTTGACAGCCGTGGGCCTTCCCAGTACCTTCCTTCCAACATACGCCGCAGGCTACAATCTTGCAGAAAGCCACGCTGCGGCCAACCTCTACACGGGTTGGATGGCTGTGGTGGTCGGCGACCCCAAAATGGCGCCCTACGCCGATGTTGTGCACGACGTGAACCTCGTGGATGTGCGGACGATCGGAGATGTGAATCGAGGTGAGGCAGCGACGGTTCAAGTGGTGTTGGAAAACTTGGGCATGGCGGCCTCCAACGGCACACTCGAAATTCGAACAATATTGGGTGATAACTTGCTCAATCAAACCTCGCTGATGATGCCGGCCGGTGATGAAGTTGGCAGCAGAGCCATCGTGAATTTGACCATGGTGCCGCCCTCAAGCGGTGTGCTCGACCTCCGCCTTCGCTACATCAACGGCAGTCCAGAACAGGTCTTGGACAACAACTTCCTTTCCTTCGCTGTGGATGTCAACTCACCACCTCAAGTTCTGGACATCTCTTGCAATGCACCTGCGCTCTCGCGCGGCGAGTACACCATTTGTTCGGTTGAAGTGACCGACGATGAAGGAGTCACCAACGTCACCCTCGACTGGCAAATCCTCCAAGAAAACGAACAGATCAACAGCAGTCGCTGGACAAGGCTGTTCATGGGTTCGGCAAACGGTGTGCTGTGGAAAACCTCCCTCGTGATTCCAACAAACACCACGCTCGGTTCTGTTGCGTTGCAGGCTACGGCTCGCGATGGTGGCAACATGTCCCGTAGCAGCGTGGTGGAAAATGTAACTCGCGTCGTTGATGCGCCCCGAACATGGTTTGGCCCGCACGTCTCGGGCGTTGACCCCCCTGATTGGAACAACGCGTCCATGTTGCCAAATCGGCCTCCTGTTGGACTTTATCGACACCAAACCAGCCTCCTGACCGTTTGTGTTATGGACGCCGATTACGACCTCAACACCCCCGCACCGGTGTTCTTGACCTCAAGGGGAACCCCTGGAAACATGACCTTTGTTCCGCAATCTGCGGCCAACCTCTATTGTTACACATCGCCGTTCAACCTTGAAATCGGGAGCGACCTGGAAGATGTGGACATTCAACTTCGAACCGATGAAGGCTCTTTACTGCTTCAGCGAACCATACGAGTGGCAGACAAAGCCCCCGAGGTGACCGTTCGCGTTGAAACACGTTCAGGGGAAGTTCTGGACCGTGTCGTGGGAGACGGTAACGAACACGTTCGGGTGCTCGTGGACGATGTTGATGACCCGCAGACCTCCTTTGTGGGAGACCTAACCCTCCAGTGGCCCGGTGGCGAACCTGTTCAATTACCTCTTGACATTCTTGGTACTGAAAGCAGCACCGTCATTCCGCTCGAGCAGGCCTCAATACCCCTCGAGGGAGGCGAATTGATGCTGAGTGTCACGGGGCGCGGGCAACACGGTGCCACGGCGAGTGTGGCGCTCAACCTTCCATTCCTTCTCACTCCGCCCAACATCGAGTTGTTTGAGGCTTGCGACCAGAACGGTGTCGTTCGAAACATGACCTTCGGTCAAATCGCCACTTTGGTCGTGGGCCTTTCTAGTGACCGCCCGATTCAATCTACAACAGCACAACTGACACAGTCAAGTTGGGCCATCAACGCCCCGGACATGGATTCACCCGTTTGGTCGCTTGAGGAGGTACCCGAGGCTTGCCGCTTGAACAACACCCTTTCAGGAGAGGTTGAACTTCTGTACTTCAGGTTAAAACTCGACAACTCCATGGTGGACGGGCCCGGAAAAATCGTCTTTTCAACCGTTGACTTGGACGGACTTGTGAAATCTCAATCCCTTGATGTCTTCTTCCAACACGCACCCACCACCTTTGGTCCGCTCTCATTTTCCGAAGCCACGCCCGGTTTGGATTTGTACACCAACATCACCGTGGGAGATTTGGACGGGCTTGACCGCGTGGTCTGCGCCTTCAATCTCTACGGGCCCGACGATGCCTTGCTCACCCAATCGGTTCTTCCGGCTGGTCCACAAGGCGTGTTCTCCAACGACCTCAGTTATCGGTATCCCTTGACGGTGGCGTTGGCCAACGCAAGTTTGGCGGTGAACATCAGCTGTTTGGACAACCTCCAGCAATCCTTTTTCATCAACGCCACCGTTGAAGTTGGAGGAGCAGATGACTGCGTTACATGTGACACCTCCGAGCAAAATGTCCAACGCCCGTCAACAGAAAATGAAGCGACGAACCTCAAGGTTGTCCTACCTCTCGCTCTCCTGGTCTCAATCCTTGTCACGACCGGATGGTTGGTCAGAAGGCGGGGCGGCGTTGAGGACGAAGAAAAATGGCACACTGAAGCGACCGAACCGTACCTCAGCACGGAAGACTTGTTTGAGCAAGAAGAAAGCGTTGGTCTCCTCGATGAGCCTTCCGCACCCGTTCTTCCAGACATCGTCCCTGAAGGATGGACGCTTGAGGAATACCACCGATGGCTGGACGGGCCGCTTCCTGAGGGTTGGGCGCCCGAACAATGGGCAACATATCTGGAAGAGGCAAAACGGACACTTGAGGCCCACGAACCACAAGCGGAAGGGTGATGTGCTAGCGCCACCCGTGGTCAACAGAGCACCATGGCAATCGGTTATGTCCTCATCAACGTCCAACCTGGAATGGAACAGCAGGTCTACGAAGGCGTCAAATCCCTCCCACACGTGACCGACGCCACGGTCCTCTTTGGCGATCACGACCTTATTGTGAAGTTGGAGGCTGACGACCTTGCAACCATCGCCAAAGCCGTGGTTGAACACATTCGTTGCGTCGATGGCGTCATGAACACGAAAACTCTTGCCGGTGCAGACCTCGATTGAAGGATTTCAAACCGATGGACTGAGCGGTAATCAGGTGAAAAAGTCCTTTCGGAATGGGGTACTGAGCGGCATATGTGGCGCAGTATCGCCTTTTTTCGGGAAAAACATTATATGCTCAACGGTACAAGAACGATTTGGAGGTAATCCAATGTCAGACGGAAAGAAATACTTCGTTCTCATGGAGAACGGAAAAGACACGAGCCAGGTATTTGCGAGCAAGCAACCCCGCGGTGCAGCCTTGAAGGCCGCTACCCGCGGACACACGACCATCCGCCTACGAGAGCGTGGAACCAAGCGGGTCCACGTCTTCACGGGCAGCATCTCGATGGTCCCCAAGCCTGCTGGCGGACCTGACTGGTTGCCAGATATGATCAAGAAGGCCAACGTCAAGAAGCAAGGCATCGAGCACCTTTGAGTGCAGCCTGCTGCTGACCCTTCTTCCAGCTCACTGAGTTGTACAACGGCCTTTCTCGTGCCAAGGCACGGAAAAGGCCCCTTCCCTTTCTCCATCCTCTTGTTTAACGATGAGTTGATAAACACGGCCACTACTTTCAGCCTGTCCTCCGGGACATGGGATGCACACCCGCTTCGGCGGGAGGCGGTGACGCCGAATGAACAGACGAGAGATGCGAACGCCACAACCAAAGGCGCGAAAGCCAAGCCAGTTACGCTTGGCTGAAGAGCAGCTCTCGCTTCCTGCCCGATTGACTCATCTTCGCCACCTTCCGTGGCTGGAATGCTATCAGCGACAACTGCAGACCGAAAACAAATCTGAAAACACTCAGAAATCATACTTTTACGGTCTGCGACCGTTAATAGAAACCGTGCTCCCGGGTGAAGATGTCCTCAGCGAAGAGGTGTACGAAAACCTCACCATCGAAACACTGGCTGAACGTATGGAGCCAATGCGAGGCCGTTTGGACCTCTGGGCTCACAGCATCGCTGGCCTCCGACCCACCACCTACAACGCACGACTTGCGGCTGCTCGACACCTCATCGCCTGGCTCGGACTTCGTTGGCCGGACCATCTCCAGCGTGCACGCACCGGCAAACGACTTCCTCGCACGCTCACTCGAAGGGAATTGACCACGGTCTTGGAAACGGCTGAAATCAGCGAAGACCCGGCGACTTCGCTGGTGGTCACGATGATGCTCGACACGGGCTTGCGCGTGAGCGAAGTCTGCGAATTGAACCTCGAAGACATCGATTTTGATGACGGCTCAGCCCGTGTTCTCGGCGGAAAGGGCGACAAAGACCGCCTTGTGCTCTTCACGGCCCGAACCGTTGCTCGGTTGCGAGCGTGGATTCCGATTCGTACCCGTTTGGCCCCCGAGGAGGAACAAGCCTGTTTCGTCAATCGCCACGGCCGTCGGCTTCAGCCCCGAGGCGTTCAGCGAATGATGGATGCACTGGGCCAAGAAGCGGGGCTGCCCAAGGGGAAGTTGACGCCGCACGTGCTGCGCCACAATTTCGCCACCGGGTTGTTGGAACGCGGTGCCGATTTGGTCACCATTCAACGCTTGATGGGTCACGCCACCATCGCCACGACCCGCGTTTACCTCGAGATTTCAGACCAAACGCTTCGGGAGGTCTATCACCGCGCCCAGTCCATGCGTGAGAACATGGATGAGACGCCGATTGAAACCAATCCAGTGGAAGAGACCACACCGTCCACGAGCAGTCATGGCGTGGTGTGATCACGACGATGATTTCTTGCGTTTTGCCACCTGTTCCGGTCCCGTCCATGCTCGGTGAGGATGCACCGAGTTTCCTTGGTGACCTTCAATGGGGCAGTGTTTGCCTGCACGGCACCGGGAGCAATTTCCTTTGGGCGGCTGTTCAACCGTTTTGCGAAGACGTCCGTATTTGCGCCTAGGCATGAACCGTGTTTGAAACGACGGTCTTCAAAGATAGCGATGATTTCACCCTTTTTTGAACCAAGGCATGTCCTTTACAGACTTGGGGACCTTGATCGTGGCACCTTTTCGGTCTTTGTCCTTGGCCGTTTTGAGACTGGTGCCAGCCGACTTGGTTTTCTCAACGACTTTTTCAGCCACCTTCTGACCTTTTCCAACGGCCTTTTGTGTGGCTTCTTTCGCCGTTTTGCTGGCCTTGGAGGAGGCTTTGGATGCTTTCTCGCTCGCCTTTTTCGAGGCGGCTTTGGCTTTGGAAGTGGCTTTTTTGGCTGATTCCGAGGCCTTCTTCGTCGCCTTCTTTGCCGTGGCTTTCGTGGCGCTCGCCGCCTTAGCGGCCGCGTGGACTTTCTTGGCGATAGCAAGCGATAAGCCGGCCTTTTTCAAGTCGCCAACGCTGGCTTTCGCAATCTTTGCGACGGTTCCTAATTTTGCTGCTTGCAACTTTTTTGCCGTTGCTGCGCCGACACCGGGGAGCGATGTGAGTCCCGAACCTTTCTCTTTACCTGCCATGGTTTCACCGATTGAAGGATGATGGTGACCTAACTTGAACCTTCCCTTGGCGATGTAATGATGTCTTGAGGCGGTTGCTTCTTGAGTGCTTTGTTGTTGGCAGAGGCATGGACGGCTTGTTGCCAGGGGGAACCCAACCCCACCACAAGCTCGACCCAACAAGGGCCCACCACTACAGCCAATTGCAACTCAAGCGTTGCCTACACGACCGAAATCCGCTCCTCATCACCATGGAAGACAAATACGCTTCTCGCGCTTTGGTGGCTTCAAAAGACATGGGGCACTTGACTGACCTTTACCACTGGAGTACGGAAACGACGCGCCTGCCGTGGGCTGATTTGCCCGAACGTTGCGTCATCAAAACCAATCATTGGTCGGGTGAAGCGCTGTTCATTATGGACAATGGCAAGACGCCGCTGCCTGGCGTAAATCGACAATTTCGGCCTTGGGCCCGGCAAAAAAACGGCTACCGAATCATCCGTAAAGGACGCGACCAATACGGCATCCCCTGGCCGAAATGGCGAATTGAGCGCAACCTCCGCCGTTGCCTGAACAAGACCTACCCGGTTCAACTTGAGTGGGGTGCTGCCAACATTCAGCCTCGAGGCATTATGGTGGAACAATTGCTATTGCACGAAGGTGCTCTTCCAAACGACTGGAAAGTGCATGTCTTCCACGGTAAAGCAGGATTCATCCAATACGATACCGGACGATTTGACCAACACTGCCAGGCCATTTACGACCTAAGCGGAAAGCGAATTGAGCAAACTGACTCCCCATGGTCTCGGGGAGATTTGCCCGAGACGCTCCACGGATTGTTAACCGACGAACAACGAGAACGCCTCATCAAAACGGCTGAACAATTGGCGGAAGACATCGATTATACGCGGGCGGATTTTTTCCTCGTCGGCGACGAGTGGTACTTTGGGGAATTCACCAACTACCACAATTCCTGTCAGCCGCAATCCACTGAATGGGAGGAATTGGGCGGTCGCTTGTGGATGGGAGAATCAGCGTGAGGGACCACGATGGACGATGTTCTCGACGCTTCGGTTTCGGTCTTGGTCGCCCAAGTGCGTCAAGCCGACGCTTCGCACAAGATTGACACGGCCCATCAACTGCTTCGAGGACGTCACTTTAACGGCCCGAGTAACGTGGTGTATCTCGGCGACGTCGCCAAGGCCCTTCTCTCTCAACTGCCCCACCCGGAAACGCCTGAATTTACCGAAGCGCCGGGATACAACGAGCAGCGATGGATGTTGCAAACGACCAGTGGCGACCTCAAGGTGAGCATTGTCTCCCGCCCTTACTGGGCATGGGGGTTGTTCACGACGGGTTATCTCAACATCATCAGACTGGAAGGCCCGGTCTCAAGCCGCGCCCGGCTCGTGCTCGACCTGACCAGTTCGCTGGGGCAATCGCCCTGGGAGATGGCTCATCAGCGCTCGGCCCGACGATGGCTGCACCGCCACCATGAGGATATCACTCTGAAAGAAAATGAGCGCCGGTGGCGAAACCTCTTCGAGGCCGGGCGTCAAGCGCTCAAGGAAGCGATTGAAACCATGAAACTCCGATGCACTGCGGTTCTAGAGCAGCGTGGTGAAGACATTGACCACGACACGTGGCAGGGTCTTTTGGACGAAGATTTGCACATGGCACATCGAGCCCTAGCAGAGGATAACGCACCGGGTGTTGAACGGGCGCTGGCTCGCCTCGAGGCCAGCCTGATTCAACTCAACGGCGAAGGTGGAGACATCGTCATGGCTCCAGAGACCCTCGTTTCGGATGGTACGGATGTCATGGATGTGTCTGCGCTTTCTGCATCGGTCCTCGACCTTGAAGTGAAGAAGGAAAGCGTTGATGATGTCCCCTTTGTTGACTTGACGGGAAATTCCTCGCTTGAGGAAGAATGAACCGCGCGTCGCGTTCATAAGGGGGAGGTCGCTGGCCAAGAACGGTCCACATGGCAACGAAGAAGAAAAACGACGGCAGCGGCATTCAGCAAGCTGCAGGTTTGATTCGCTATTTCGATGAGGAATCCGAGGAATCTTGGAAGATCACTCCTGCGCAAGTTTACCTTGCCTGCATCCTTTTGGGTGGTTTCTTTTACCTCGTGAACCAAGGCGTGGTCCAAGCGATTTGGAACCTCTTCTGAACTCAGAGAGCCTGAATCAACACGACTCGTTGGTCGTTTTCTGCCATGCAGCGAGCCACTTCCAACGCCGTTGAGAGGTCTTCTGTGACACCAAGCACTTCTTCGCCGTCGTCTGTTTGGAGGACCAAGCGATGGGTCAATTCGTAAAGCGTCGAGGCTTCAATGCGCTCAAAAATCCAATGTTCGTTTTCGATACGAACCAAGGCGGGAACTTCGGTCAAGGGGCCCATTTGCTGGCCAACGCGCTCGGCCCGCGACGTGAGCGATGCGAGGTCTCGTACCGGTTGCCACAACCGTTGTCGCAACGGCATTCTCAATTTCCGTGTTGGTTCTACGCCTGCGCGAAAGGCTCGTGCCATAAGGGTCCCATCCCTGAAATCCGAAGACTTCAGTCGCTGCTTTTTCATTTCACACTTAAAGGCCGCGACGCTGAAGGGGACGGAGAGCCCGTTTATTGGACCGAGGCTTGGCGTTCACGACGCAGCCACCAAGCCGCCATTGCACCAACGACGGCCAAAGAAAGAAGAGAAAAGTGGAGCTTGTGGACGGCATCACTTGTTGTGAACGCCAAAAAGAAACACACGACCCAGCCACAGACGCCGAGAAGGAACAACGGTTGGCTGCGTACAGAAGACCCTCCAATGAGCCAAATGTAGACCAGTGGATATGCTGCTCCGGAGAGGAGAATCGCTGGATACAGAAGCCAGGCAGCGTTTGACATCAAGACGCCGAGAGGGAGGAAGAACAGCACGGTGACTCGAAACCACCACGCTTCGGGATGGTGGGTCGCATCAAATCCAACGGTGGGGAGAACCATGGTGGCTGCGCCAAAGAACATCAAAATGGCCACCCATTTCCAACCCGTGGTGAACGCACCAAGGCCTTCACCGTAGACATGGACCGCATCGGCGGTGCTACCCGAAATGAGAAGGGAGATGCAGCCGGTCAAGCCCATGCACCAAGCCAAGGATTTTGCTTGTGAATTCGAAGGGCCTTGAAGACCCTCTGCCACCGTTGAGAAGGCATGGACAAGGGCAGTCCATGTCGAAGCGGCGGCAATGATGAGGGCCACGGCGAGACGTTCGTCTCGCAACGGCCGCTCCCACCATGTGTTGGTGAACACGTCCGTCTGAAACAAACAGGCCCAAGCCACGAGCCCCGCCCCCAAGGTCTTGAGGAGGGCTCGCTGAAGCAGAAGCGACGTTTCACCGCTCGACGCCATGTGGGCCGAAGCCGTGAGCATCTCACCCGTCATCATCAACAGCAGAGTGAACAGAGCGACGAGAAGAAAGGCCGACCACCCAGCCAACGCTACGGTTGGTGAAGTGGGCGGGGATGCGACCGGCGCATAGGTGTCCTGTTGGAACAAAAACATCAGTAATAACAACGACCAGATTCCAGCGTGCGTCATCATACGCGCCCGGAC
>DAGF01000036.1:0-1230 GCA_002495645.1 Euryarchaeota archaeon UBA549 | reverse complement strand
GCGAAGACGAGAAAGGCAAAGAGCGCCCCCTCAAGGGCACCTTGACCGGTGAACAGCAAGCGAAGTTGTTCGTCAAAGGAAGCGTTCTGACCGAGCACATACGCCACCTCTGGATTCGTAGAGGAGGAGGACAAAATGTCCACTGCTCTTGCGACCACCAAACCTGCCACCATCAGCGGTGGCGTCCATCGGTAAAGTCGTTGAAGCAAAGGCCGCTGATTCACCACACCCTCGATATGGAAAGCGAAGGCCCAACCAAGGCAGGCAAGAAAGAGCACTGGCAGGTACCACGGCACCGAGGAGGCCAGCATGAAACCCATCACGGCGAGGCACCTTTTGATGATGGCGGAAGACCAAAGGACAAGACGCTCAAGCCCCAAGCGTGCGAGGACCCACCGACGCCGAGGAAGAACGGCGCGCCTACGCCGAACAATCATCGCTCACAGCGTTGGTGAAGCATCTTGGTAGGGATGCGGAAGCGTGGCTAGAGTGCGCCTTGAAACCGTTGCCCGAGACGTTCCGTATCTCCCTGCACCGCAACGACCGGCAGTGGACCGTGGACCAAGTCAAGGCGCTTGGAGCCGAGCCCATCCCTTGGATGCCCAACGAAACCGCCTTCACCATGCCGTTTGCTCGGGGCAGAGCGCCCGAAGGTCTGGCGCAACGAATGATGGCGTTGTTGCACGAAACGGGTCGCATCACTCGACAAGAAACGGCGAGCATGCTTCCCGTCCGCCTGCTCAACCACACGAACGGCATGTTGGCTCTTGACATGTGTGCGGCCCCGGGCTCAAAGACAACGCAACTGGGAGAATCGCTTCATCCAGATGGGGTTGTGGTGGCCAACGAACCCGTCTCTGGACGCCTCAACATGCTGGTGAGCAATCGAAGCCGGTTAGGACTGACCAACATCGTGGTCACGCAACACGACGGTCGGCACTTCGCTCGCTTGCCACCCCCGGGCTTTGATGCGGTGGTGGCGGATGTGCCGTGCACGGGCACGGGAACGACGCGCAAAAACCGAGATGTTTGGTGGGACTGGACACCCAAAGAAAGCCGCCGGATGTTCAAGATGCAGGTTGAAATCACCATGCGCGGGGCTTCCCTTTTGGTCCCCGGTGGTCACTTGGTGTACTCCACGTGCAGCATTGACCCTGTGGAAAACGAAGCCGTGGTGGCGGAGGTTTTGCGCCGTTGCCCCTACCTTGAACTCGTTCCAATGCACCTTGA
>DAGF01000110.1 GCA_002495645.1 Euryarchaeota archaeon UBA549 | reverse complement strand
CGGTTCAAACCAGATCAAAAACAAAGGCGTGGTCATCGTGGCTAAGCCAAAGCCTGCTGGTACGGTCAGTGCTGCTGCCAAGACGCATGCGAGAAGGCCGCCAACAAGGACCAATGTTTCGATATCTCTGCCCCCTGCGGCAATCTTCTGGTTTCATCCTTCTTTGTTAACCAATCCTAAATAGGCAGATGCAGGAAATCAAAAATTCACTTGGATCATACCTTCGTGGTCTCTCACTTCGTAGATTTTCAAATCTTTTTTCTTCGACATGGCCCCCACCAGTTTCCCATACGGGGGAAACAGTGGAAACGGCGACCACTCAACAACCGAACCGTCGTCCAAATTGTACGTTGTTTGATGAAGCGGGCAGCGAACGCAATCATCCTCAACCTTCGCACCCCAAGCCAGCGGCCATCGCATGTGGCGACACAAGGCTTCGGTGGCAAAGAGGGTGGTGCCTTGACGACCCACCATCACCATCTTGCCCTTGACGGACTTCATCTTCTTCTTTCCTGGTTTCAACTTGCTTGATTTCATCACGTTATGCCACGTCATATCAGGCCCTCCTTGGGAGTGGGATGCTGAGGTGTTCAAGCACGCGCTCCGCGCTGCGAAGCGTGCCCTGAACGGAAGGATGGGTGCGATGGTCGCCCGCTAAGAGAACGCCGTTCACTTCGAGGTTGGGTAGAGCCCGCGCATGGTGAGCCGGATTGATATGGGGCAGCGCATGCCTGACCGTCGTGGTGGTCAGGTGCGACCACTGCGAAACCGAAGGTCCGAACCAATTCGTCAACTCGGCACTGACCGATTCCACGTCGACATTTTCTGCGTCTTCGCCAACCAGCGTTGCCACCACCCAATGATGACCGTCTGGGTGAGGATGGAGGTTGGTCGGGAGGTGGACATGAAGCACATGCTGGCCTTCTTCGCCCCATTCTTCGTTCAAGAGAAGGCGGGCTTGGGGAAACGGAGCGGTTGGTGCGACAAACACCACCGTTGTGGTCAGTCGCTCAACGGGTTGATGTTCGCCGAGGGAATCCGGCAGCATTCTCCCGGCAACATGCTGTGGCACAGCGAGAACCACACGGTCGAACGTCTCCGGATGACCGTTGACCACAACGCTGGATGCCGTGACGCCCTCCACGGATGTGTTCAAGCGAACCTCGGTGGAACGGAGGCGTGCAGCGAGTTGGTTTGGTACGGCGGCAATGCCATCTCTGGGCATGACCATTTTGCCGTGCGACATCGCTCCCCATGTGAAATCGGCAAAACCGATGCGTTCCGAGAGCGTGGGGTCAAGGGTGATGCCGGCGAAAAGAGGTTGGAGTACCCGCTGGGTTGAGGCGCGAAAGTTGCGTTGACCCAAGCCTTCAGCAATGGTAGCCGTGGGTGCATCCATGCTTCGTTCAAGGTCACGTGCGGACGTGCTCATGCGCCATCGGAGAAAACGCAGCCCGTCGGAGATGCCGACCGATTTCAGGGTCGATAGAAGATACCTGGGATTTCGGAGTGCATCACCGAGAAGGCGGCGGCGGCCGCTTGATGGGGCGATGGTCATGGTGCAAGCATCCATGGGTTTGGATTGGAGAGCGTCGAGGTCAATCCACCGTTTCACGGTGGAATAAGCGGTGTGGAGGACGTGAAAGCCCACATCAAGCGGGTGGTTGGCCTCTTGGAGTGTTTTCATTCGGCCGCCGAGTTCGGAGGAGGCCTCGAACAAGGTGACATCGTGTCCGTCTTCTTCACAGCCAAGAGCAACGGCCAATCCAGCGAGACCGCCCCCGACCACGGCCACCTTCATGCTTCAACCTCGGATGTTCGACATCCCGCCGTCGAGATGAAGGATTTGCCCGGTCAAATTGTCCGGAGCATCGGTGAGCAACCAGTGCATGCTTTGAGCAATTTCTTCTGGTTCGTTGATGCGTTTCAAGGGGATCATGCCCACCGAAGCTTCACGAATGGCATCGGAGCGCAGCACGCTTCCTCCAAGACGGGTTTCGGTCAAACCAGGTGCAACAGCGTTTACGCGGAGACCGCGTCCCGCATAGGTGGAAGCAGCGGCACGTACCATGGCCTCAATGCCCCCCTTTGCAGCAGCGATGGCCTCGTGGTTGGTCAGCCCATAGCTCCCTGCTACGCTGGATGTAAACACCATGCGGCCCGTCCCGAGTTTCAGCATGGCCTTTCCAGCGGTTTTCAAGGCGAGAAAGGCCGAGGTGAGGTTGGTGTTGATGACGGCGGTGAAATCCTCCACTTTGGTCGCATGGGGCGGTCGCAAAGCGATGGAGCCCACCAAGTGAGCCATGCCCGCCAAACCGCCCTCTCCATGTTCAGCGGCGTGAGCGACTGCGCTTTGAACAGCCTCTTCGTCAAGTGCATCGCCTTGAACGAATTCGGCCCCCTGTTCAACAAGACCAGCGACTCGGTCAGCGTCTCGAGCAAGCAGGGTTACACTGTGGCCATCAGCCAGCAGCATGGTGGCCAAATGACGAGCGATGTCGCTGCTCCCACCAACCAAAAGAAATGATTTGTTCATGGATTCCTTACATCTCGGGTTCCTTTTATACTGCTGTTTTAGGGTGTTGAACAGCGTTTGAAAAGGGAACGCTCCGAAAAATAACCATGCTTCGGGATGCCCATCCAGCCATTCAAGGCGTGGTCAGCGAAGCGGCAAGCATCCACATTCTTGGTGCCGGCCTCAAACCAGAGAAGCCAGCTCATCAGGCGATTCACGACTTGGATAGCAGGGGTTGGCGGCTGGTCCCGGTTCATCCAAGAGACGCTGGCGGAGCCATTCTTGGTCGGCCCATTCGGCCTACGATCGAGGATGGTATCATCCCCGAGGTTGTCGTATTTTTCCTCGCACCTGAACGAGCGAAACAGGCAGTAAGGGAGATGATGGTTCGCCATGGACGAGAAAGTATGCCTTTGCTATGGTTTCAACCTGGTTCAGAACACGAAGATGTGCTGGAAATGCTCAACGAAGCGGGCATCCTCCACATCGTTGACGATTGCATCGTGCGGTTTGTTCAGCGGCATCATCTCAAAAGTGACCACGAACATGTACCAGAGCCGTGGTATCTTCAGGTTCAAGCAAACGATGAGAGCGGATGCTCGGTGTGGACTGTTGAATCCAATAAGAGTACACAAGCCTCTCCGAAAACTCAGCTTGAATGGTGCGGTGATGCATGGGATTTGGAATATTCTGAACACACCGTCGCCCGGTACATTCGTTCACTTGCACGGTCCGGTGAATCCATTGTAGACTTGGCTGCTCGCTTGGCTTGAGCCGCATTAACCAGAATCTGCCACTTCGTCGATGGTGAAGAGTTGCCCTCCACCACCGAAAATAGCGTAATATAACGTCCCGTTAGGGTGAAACACAAGAGGTAGAGGGGTGCCCGCGTCCCAAGCAAACCGCGTAATGTCTGTCGTGTAGGTGTTCTCCTCTTCACCCGGCATGACGTCAATGCGAACGATTTCTTGACCGACAGGAAGTAACGTATTCCATGAACCGTACACCGTGGCATAGAGAGTGAACCCCTCTGAGGGAGACAATCCTGGAAGCGGTGAGTGAACCGGACGAACATCAATGCCGTTCATGGATGTGTGAGGCGTCCAGCGACCTACGGGCGCTTCAGTGCCAGATGGAATCGGAGTCTCGGGCGCATCATCGGGCCAACCGTAGGCCGCTCCGGGAATCATGAAATTCAATTCTTCATCAGGGTGATCGCCCTCCCAGTCGCGGCCATTGTCTGTGAAGAAGTAGCCGTGGCCTTCCACCCACACACCATCAAAGGAATTTCGAACGCCGCTGGCGAGAACGCCGTGCTCACCTGTGGTCGCATTGACCCAGAGCAGTGCCGCGTTGCGTGCGTCTAATTCATCGCAGACATTGCAGGTGGAGCCGCTGTGCCACAACAACGTGCCATTGGGCATGACGTCCACCGTGTTGGTTTGATGATTGCCGACAGGAATGCCCTCAACAAGCACTCGAGGTTCGACATAGAGGCCGCTTTCAGCGATGGTATATGATGTGAGTTTGCCGGCCTCTGAAACAACAACAACAGTGTCCAACAAAACCATCCCGTGAGGGCGGTCGAGGCCGTTCAAAAGCACCCTTCGTTCATCGGTTTGAATGTTTAATTCCGTGATGGCTCCACCGTCTCTGTCGCAGATAAGCAAATGTGTGTCATTAGCCCAAACAAGGCAGGTGGGGCCTCCTAGGCCATCTGCGACACGCTTGACTTCATAGCCTTCGACCACTGATGGTTCCGAGCCAGAGGCATACGGGTAGAGTTGTCTGGCCATGAGCAGTGCGATGAGTAGTGTCACCACGGGGAGCAGGTGGCGTCGCATCTGATTATACCGCTCCGTTGTGAGATTTTCAACGATTCGGGACACCAATCACAGCCCAATGCGTTCGACCTACCGTTGAGGTTCCGGCACGAACACCATAGACACCATGGCATCTTGCTCAGTTGTCGTCTTTGGTACGACCCATAAGAGCCAACGCACCGATCACGGCAATGATTGTTCCAGCAACCATGAACCCGGGGGTGTCCTCGGTCTCATCGCTGGACTCTGCGACTGGTTCTGAGCCGCCATCACCCACCACGATTTCGCCAAACATGTCCATGGCAATGTGTGGTTGGCATGCGTAGTAGAAGGTGGTGTCCTCGGTGAATGTGTGGTGGAAAGCCACATCGCTGGCTGCCTCTCCGGAGGTGATGCCATTCTCGACGTATGTCGTGGACTTGAAGCCATCAACTTGTTTGACATTGTGTGGCATGGATGAGTCCTCCCAGAACCAACAGACGGTCTCGCCAACGGCGATGTTGACCACGGTCGGGCTGAAAGCGAATCCAGAGGAATCAATACCGACGGTAGCGGCGCAATTGATGCCTTCAAACGGATCAACGACCGCAGGTTCGTCTGCTGGGGGCATCAAGACCTTGTCGATGACGTGAATTACACCGTTGGAGGCGGCCACATCAGCCGTGGTGACAGTTGCACCACCAACCATGACGGTGCCGTTCACAACGGTGAATGTGGCGTCGTCTCCGTTCACCATGGTCGCCACCATACCGTCGGTGACATCTGCTGCAGCAACAGAGCCAGCGTAAACGTGGTAGGTTAGGATATCGGTGAGGGTGGCGTTGGCTTCATCGTTGTCAAATGTGGACAGGTCAATGCCAGCTTCAGCGAAGGCCTCGTCGGTAGGAGCGAAAACCGTGAAAGGTCCGTCTCCCTGAAGCGTTGCGACCAAGCCAGCGTGGGTCAGTGCAGCAACAAGAGAATCGTGGACGCCAGTTCCGGCCGCTACACCGCTGATGTCTTCGAGAGCGGGTTCCTCAGCAGGCGGAAGGAGAACCTTGTCGATGATGTGGATGATGCCGTTGCTGGCAGCAACGTCTCGGTCCGTGACGTTGGCGTCGTTGATCATGACCGTTTCGTTGGTCACGGTGAAGGTGACGTTGTCTCCGTTGACCATCGTTGCGACCATGCCGTCGGTCACATTGGCAGCGTCGACGGCGCCAGAGATGACGTGGTAGAGAAGAATGTCAGACAGAGTCTCATTTTCAGCCTCTGTGTCGAACGTTGACAGGTCAATGCCGGCCGCTTCAAAAGCGGCATCGGTTGGAGCAAAAACTGTGAACGGGCCGTCCCCTTGGAGAGTTTCAACCAACCCGGCATGAGCCAGTGCAGCGACAAGTGAGTCGTGCAATCCGGTGGCTTCAGCGTTGGCTGGGATGTCTTTTGTTTCGTCAGCCGACACACCGAAAGCAACGGTGGACAGACTCAAGCAGGCAATCATGAGGAGCGTTAGAGCACGGTTCATGTGGACAACCGCATTCGTGGCGTACTTAAGTCACGGTATTTTTCCACCGCGTGGATGAACTTCTTCAGGGCTCAAGGACGGACATTGCGATGGTTTGCATGGATACAACGCTATGACCAAGCTCAAATGAAGGGGGAACGGTATTCGTGGACATCTTCTGAAATGCGAAGCAGTTGGTTGTATTTCGCTACGCGATCAGACCGAGCAGGTGCACCGGTTTTGATCTGCCCTGCTCGCGTACCGACCGCAAAGTCTGCGATGGTCACGTCCTCGGATTCGCCACTTCGATGGGAGACAACGTTGTTCATGCCATTGCTGGAGGCGAGGTCCATCGCTTCAAGCGTCTCAGACACCGTCCCTACTTGGTTGAGCTTGACGAGCATGGCGTTGGCTGCACCGAGTTCAATGCCTTGTGAGAGGCGTTCAGATTGGGTCACGAAGAGGTCGTCGCCCACCGTTTGAACGCGATGTCCGTGGGCTTTGGTGAACGCAGCCCAGCCACGCCAGTCGTCTTCGCCAAATCCGTCTTCAATCGAGAGAATGGGATACTCGTCAAGCCATCCACCGTACATCTCAACAAGGTCGTCCGAGGACAGTACCTTGCCCTCCATGTGGTAGCCGTCGTCCTTCAGGAATTCTGTGGAAGCGACGTCGAGCGCAATGCCAATTTCTTCCGTGGAATAACCTGCGCCCTCGATGGCCCGCACCATGTACTTGAGGCCGTCTTCGTTTGCAGGGAGGTTCGGTGCAAAGCCACCTTCGTCACCGATACCACCGAGTAGACCGTCTTTCTTGAGTTCGGCTTTGAGGGCGTGGTACGTTTCAACACCTGCTCGGAGCCCTTCTTCAAAGGTGTCAAAGCCATGAGGCATGACCATGAATTCCTGGACATCAACATTTGATGCGGCGTGTGCGCCACCGTTGAGAATGTTCAACATGGGAACGGGCATCAACCCCCCCGCCACTCCACCTACATATTTCCACAGAGGGAGTTCGTGAAAGGCGGCACCGGCATGAAGGCAGGCCATGGAAACCCCCAGCATGGCGTTCGCTCCGAGGTTGGATTTGTTTGGCGTTCCATCGTGTTCAATCATCACCTCATCGATGATGCGTTGTTCATCGACTGGCAATCCCACAAGTGCCTCTTCGAGGTGGTCTTTGACGTTGTTCACGGCTTTGGAGACGCCTTTGCCAAGGTAGGTGTTCGCATCGCCATCTCGCAACTCAAGAGCCTCGTAGGCGCCCGTTGAAGCCCCTGAAGGTACAATCGCCCGACCCAAGAGATTACCGTCGACAAAACAGTCCACTTCAACGGTGGGCTGCCCTCGGCTGTCCAACACCATGCGTGCGTCAAGGCCTGAAATGTGTCCTGCCATGCGGTTCCCTCTGGTTTGGCGAGGGTCAGTCGCTCTTTGAATGAAGCGGGGTTTTCCCGTGTGTTCAGCGCCCAACGGGCGTTTCGGCGGGCTCGGTTTTTCTTGGCGTATTCGCTGGAAAAATACAAAATTGGCCCGCTTTTTCGCGTAAAACAGTCATATTCTGCTGGAAAAGGTTTGAAATAGGGCCTTGCTGAGGGTCGCTTATGCCCCGAATCGCCGAAATTGACCGAGCCATCCTTGCACAGCTGCGAAAAAATGGACGCATGTCCTATGTGGACTTGGCGTCCAAGGTTGAGGCGAGTGAACGAACGGTACGCACCCACATCCGAAACATGGAAGAAAACGGCACCATCCGTGGATACACCATTCGAGAAGGAGGGGTGGGCTTGACCGCTTTGGTTCGCATCAAGGTCTCTCCCGGTTCTGAAATCGGTTCTTTCGCCTCTGAAGTTACCGGATGGGAAGGGGTTGAGATCGTCTACGAAGTTTCCGGGGAAGCGGACCTCGTTGCTCTGGTTCACGTTGACGACACAATGGCCCTTCGAGCCCTGTTGGACAAAATGTGGTTGGCCGCTCCCAATGAAATCGCCAGCACCACCACCGAATTGGTGTTGGAACAATACTGAGGCTCACTCTTCTTCAGAAGGTAGCGAGTAGTCAATGCCGCATGAGCGGCAGACCATGTTGTCATCCCAATCGCACTGACGGCGGCATCCGGTCATGGTGTTCACGCCTTCCATTTCACTGAACAGCCGATGGATTCGGTGTAGTCGACTGCAGGTGCTTCCCCGCTCAGCATGGCCGTAATGGCCTCGGCCAACTCAGTTGACGTCACATCGTTGGGGTTGCGCGGACTGTCATCCATCCGACCCTGGTAGACCAATCGGTCATCGGCGTCGAAGAGGAAAAACTCCGGTGTTCGCTTGGCGCCATAGGCGTGAGCGACAGTTTGAGACGCATCGTGGAGATAAGCGTAAGGCATGCCGCCTTCGGCTCGCTTGACCATGTGTTCAAAGGAGTCGTTTTCGTAGACCACAGGGTCGTTGGAATTGATGCCGACAAAACCAATGCCTTGCGAGAGGCACGTTTCTGCCATAGCGTTGATGCGCCCAACGCTGGCGACCACATAGGGACAGTGATTGCATTCGAAGAGGACCAAGGTGCCGTGCTCCATTTTTGCACCTTCGAAGGATAAGGTGGACGGGCCCACGTTGGCGTTGGCGTTGGGGAGTTCAAAGGTGGGGGCTGCATCTCCGGTTGAAAGGGGCATACCACCCCCTCAACATTCATCGCTCAAAATGGCTTGCTTCCTGGCGGCTCACAAGAAAACATAGGCGGCGCCTGCGCCGGCGAGTATGACGATAGCGGCGAAAAACAATTTGAGTTTGGAGCCCTTTCCTGATCCTTCGGCGTTGAGCGCCGTGGCGTTGGTTGGCAAATCGGGGACGATTTTTGCCTCGTCACCAGGGAGCTTTTGCGAATCCCAGTAGGCCTCTTTCTCTGCAGCACCCGCTTCCAATTCTGCTTGAATACGAGCCTCTTCCGCCAAACGAGCCTCTTCGGCTAATCGTGCTTCCTCAGCAAGACGGGCCTCTTCCGCCAAACGAGCTTCTTCGGCCAAACGTGCTTCCTCAGCCAAGCGGGCTTCTTCAGCCAAGCGGGCTTCTTCGGCCAAACGTGCTTCCTCAGCCAAGCGGGCTTCCTCAGCCAATCGTGCTTCTTCGGCCAAACGTGCTTCCTCAGCCAAGCGGGCTTCTTCGGCCAAACGTGCTTCTTCAGCCAATCGCGCTTCTTCGGCAAGCCGTGCTTCCTCAGCCAAGCGGGCTTCTTCGGCCAAACGTGCTTCTTCAGCCAAACGTGCTTCCTCAGCCAAGCGGGCTTCTTCGGCCAAACGTGCTTCTTCAGCCAAACGTGCTTCCTCAGCAAGGCGCTCTTCCTCAGCCAGGCGGGCCTCTTCAGCCAAGCGGGCTTCTTCGGCAAGACGTTCCTCTTCCTCACGCTTTCGTCGTTCCTCTTCAGCGATAGCACGCTTCCGTGCTTCTTCTTCAGCAAGACGGCGGATACGTTCGTTGATGGCTTCTTCGTTCTTGTTTCGGTATCGATTCAAGATCGCTTCGCCCATTTTGAAAAATTCTTCGTCAATGAGGTCGGGGACTTCCTTCTTTCCCTCCATCAAGAGACGTTCAATGTCCTCAACCGTAAACACGCCGTCGTGTTCACGAAGGTGTTGAGAAAAAATTCTGTAGAATTCTCGCTGTTCAGCGGAAATAGCCCCGTCTTGGGTCATAAAATCCTGGAGGGCGGTCAGAATTTCAGTCAAATTCAACTCTTTGATTTCAGTGATTCAACTCCCCCCTTCGGGTTGAGGTGTTCACGCGCTTTTCATCAAGTTTTTCTCGCACTCACTCAGCCGAGTTTTGGCCAATTGGTGATCGGGGTCAATACTCAAAATGGCCTTCCAAGCCGTTTCAGCTTCGTCCATATTGCCAAGTCCGTGATGATGGGCAGCGATTTGAAGGCGTGCGTCGAGATGATGGCCGTCGCACCGAACCGCCGCCTCAAAGTCTGAAAGGGCGTTGTCAATTTTGTTGAAGTGCATGTAATACAAGCCTCGTTGGTGCCATGCTGGTGCATGGTCTGGGGATTGGCGGAGCGCCTCATTCAACGGGGCTTCTGCCCGCTCTGCACGGTCCATGCTCATATAGCACGCCGCCAATTGCGTCAGCGCATGGGTGTGATGGGGTGCGTTTTCAAGCACATGCTTGAATTCCTTCGAAGCTGCTTCCCATTCTGCAAGATGCATGTGAGCGTCGGCCTTGCGGACACGGGCCACCGCCAATTGAGGGGCGAGGTCCAGCAGGGCTTCAGCATCGTCCAACGCCTTTCGTGCTTCATTTAGACCCATGTAAACTGAAGAGCGGTTGAGTCGCGCACGAATATGCCCCGCGTCGAGCGTCAAGCAATCGCTGTAGTGGTACAAGGCCTGCTTGAGTTGACCCTTGACAGCGGCAATGTTGCCTCTGATGTAGGCGGTGGTGGCCTTTTGGCCATGAACTTCCGCTGCATCCACATGAAGCAGAGCGGCTTGCAGGTCGCCGTTGTCGAGAGCGAGTAAGGCCGCCTCACAAGCGATGGAGGGGTCCTTTTCTGGACTCAACCGTTCGGCACGGTCAAGGGATTCGCCGGCTGTGGCCGTATCTCCCAGCATGCGTTGGGTTCGAGCCAAACCGAGCCAAGCGACGCCGAGTTCTCGGTTGAGGGACAAAGCCCCGTTGAACGCGCCCAGCGCTGCTTCAAGCAAATTCTCATCGGTCAGCCCAGTACCGTCTCGCAAGCGGTCGGCATGTGCAAGGTGCAGGCGGCCTTCTACGGTGTGCAACAAGGCGTGGTCAATACCATCGGGTGTGGCTGAAAGCAAATCAGAGGCGGTATCAATTCGGTGCTGGAGCAGGTATCGGCCTGCAATACGAGCACGCAATTCCCCGTTGTACGGTTGAGCCTCAAGCGCTTTGAGAAGGGTTTCTTCGGCGGCGACCATCGACCCTTCAAGTTCGAGTAATTCCGATTTGAGGAAGATGGCGTCCACACCACCGGCCTCCAGGGCCACGGCGTGTGTGGCGGCTTTCAGGGCCTCCCGGGCGTGGCCTTGTTTATCGGCGAGAAGACGGGCTTTGAGGGCCCATGCTTCACCGTTCTGCCGGTCGAGGGTCAAGCAACGTTCGTTGGCCTCAAGCGCCAATTCTCGCTCGCCTTCGTCCTCCAATAACTGAGCGTAGTGGAGCCAATCTGCCGACCGGCTCGGGTCCTCTTCCAAGGCTTGCAGAATGGCTTCAATGGCCTCGGTTCTTGCTCCAGCACGTGCTCGCAGCCCGGAGAGAAGAGAACGGTCAGCTGCGGTGTCAACGCCGAGCGCTTCAAGGCGACGAACAGCATGTTCGGCTTCTTCATCACCCATCGATGCAAGGAGGTGTGCGTGGGAGCGGAGGAGGTCGGGATCGTCCGGTGTGAGTTTCATCCGAGCTTCAAGCCAATGACGATACAAAGCATCGTCGCCGCGAAGACGGGCGATGTGTTCCAAACCCTCGAGCACGCTTGCATGCCCTGGCGAGAGTTGGTAGGCCACACCAAGCGCACCTTCAGCCCAGTCGTATCGCTGGAGATGGCACGCAGCCAAACCCAATCGATGCGCGGTGTCGCCGTCCATGTGCAACGCAGAAACGGTCAGTTGGTGATGTTCGAAAACGGTCAGCAGACGTCGGAGCAGGCTTGCGTGGTTGACGGAAAGATGGTCCGAAACGCCGCCTTCAATCGGTTGGTGTTGAACCACCGACCGTAGGACTTCACAGGCTTGTTGAATATCGATGGCAGGCGAAGATTCCGTTTCGTAGGCCAGCAGGAACTGGTGTACGGCCATGGATGCGTCGATGTCGGGGTGGGTCGCACGCAGGGCGTCGAGGGTGGTTTGAAGGGTGTTGAGGTCTGAAAGCACCCCTTCGGTAGCGATGTTCAGATGATGGAAGTGGGTGGCTTGTGATTCACGCAACAACGTTTGCATGTCAAGCAAGCGAATCATCTTGTTATTGGCCTGCACCATCCAATAACCAAGGCCTCCTACAACCCCCACGGAAAGGGCACCTAAACCGATAGCGAGCAGACTCATTGACCACGAGCGGTCCGTTGCGCCTTTATGGTCTGCGGAAGAATTCATGCAAGAAAGGCTCGTTTTGGCCCCCTCAATCAACAGCCGTGAATCACAAGATGTTGAGAAGACGGGGGAAATTTGCCTTTGGAACCGCTCATATTGAAAGCCCTCCCGTCACCGTGGGAGAATTGAGGAGCGATGAGCGGCGAGAATTGGGCGGACGACACCGAGGGTGAGCGAATTGACTCGCTGGTCCGTTTCGGTTTCGACCGTGCCGATATCGAGGCTTTTCTCAATGAACATGAAGGGGGTCAAGGTGAACGTTTGACCTGGTTGGAGGAACGACGGGAAACCGCTTCTGAACTTGAAGACCGCATCGCTGCCTTTTCTCAACATTCAATTCCTGGTTTTGAGGCACTTAATCCCTACAGATCACAACTCAGTGACCCGTTCACCATCGAAGAAACGTATCTAGAAGTGGAACGCGAACTTCGTTCCCTTGCCCCGTGGGAGCCCCCGTTGAACAGGGAGAAGGAGGCGTGGTTTGGAGAAGAGCACGGCGACATGTGGTCCATGCTCTACGAACGCCTGGCAGCGTTGGATGTCTCCAGTCATGCCGCCGTTGCTCCGCTGTACCGACTTTTCGCCTCGCCTCTGTCCATCGATGAACTGCTGCGCCATCTGGAACTTGTCGAGGCCGATGAACAACGGCAACGGCAGATGATTCAGAGCGGCGCTGACCACTTGCGGGGCTTGGGTTATGCACTTGGCGAAACGATCGAACAGCCCTTGCTGGAGGCGCTCAACCAACTCGAACAGTGGCAAGGATTCCACGCCAAGAAGGAGTTGGTTCGATTGAATGCGGTGCAAATGATTCAGCCCTTTGATGATGCCTTGGCTGCTGAATTTGAATTGCGTTGCAGTCAACTCTTGGATAAAGAGAACCAACAAGCCTTGGATGAACTCTCAAACGAGGTGAACGAGGTTGCTCAAACCCTTGAACAACGAAGGCAGGTGTTTTCTGACCGCATACGAGAATGGAGACAGCAAGGGATTGTCTTTCCTCACGAAGGCGACCTACATCCAAGCGACCTCATGGAGTGGGAAGCCAATCACGACACCATTGCGGCATCAGTGCAACGGCATCTTGAACTCGTGGGGCGGTGGGAACGATTTGCACGCTATTGGCCTTCTCGGGTTGAAGGATCAAGAGACCTCGTTGGCCATCTTGAGATGACCGAGGGGTTGCAAGACATTGTTGACGAATTGGACGCTCTTTGGAAACAACTTGAGCTTGACGGGTTGGAATTGCTCCAATCCTACGAACATGCGGGATTGGTCGTCGGCGCCTGGCAACAACGCGTGTTTGACGACCCGCTCAATGCTTTGGAGCGAATGTCGGCCGAACGCCATCGCTGGGACCGACGAGTGGAAATCATGGAGGCTCTCGATGGCCTTGATACCTCCTTCATCGGGAATGAAGAGGTCGGGATGCGCCGTCACCTTTTGGCCACTGAGGAACTTGAGGACGATGTGCTCGAAGAAATGGAAGCCTACGTGGTGAAAATCAACCGAAGAAATGAGCGACATCGCGTTATGTTGGAAGAAGAATTGGCCGGCATGCGCCGTTCGGGCTCCCTCGAAAAAGAAACGCTAACACACGACATGAGCCTTCGCGAACTCGAGCAGCATGTGGCTGAATTGATGCGAAGCGGCGGTGCGTCCATCCCGAAGGATGCATCCTCAGCAGCCGCCAAGCGCATCCAAGCACCGCTGATGCGTGAATTAACGGCGCTCAAGCGGTCTGGGTGGGTGGTTGATGCATGGATTGAATTGGTCAACGAAGACCCTGTGCGGGTCGCCAGGGAGCTGAGCGAGGCCCGGCCGCATGTAGAGCATCACGAAGTCCTACGACGACGTTTGTCCGCCCTTCCTTGGGAACGGGATATCGAACTTGGGTTGGAGATGGAATTGCACATCAAGCAGCCACACCGACTGAACCATCTCAGTCGTAGCATTCCTTCCTTTACGACGCATCTGGCCAGCCGCCCGGTTGAAGACGCAACGTATCGTCTTCATCTTTGGCAACCCGAACGGACGCATCCAACGCTCGTCCCTGTTCCAGAGCAGGAAGAGCGTCCGGTTCTTCAGCCCGTTTCCGCACTGGATGAGGCTCATGAAGCCATGCTCGAGGCCATGGACCACGAGTCTGCGACGGATGTTGAAGAGGCTGAACCCGTGCACAACAACACGGGACGCCCCACCAAATCATTGGAGGAAGAGCGGCGGCACCCTGACACAAAGCATCTGCACGATGATGGTGTGTCAGATGAGGAATTCTTTGCCGATGATAAGTGGTCAGTCGAGCGTTGGCGTTGGTGGCGAGAACGGGAGGAACGGGCATCAGCAAAGCAAGAGGCAACACCCCCGCCCCCAATTTCGCCATTGCCACCAGAATCCGTTGAGGAAGTTGTTGACGTTGCCCAGCCTGAGGAAGAAGATATCAAGCCAGAGGTTGGTGCGCCATCTGCAAGTGTGGACAGCACGGAGAGCGTTGCCGTTAAGCCGATGGCTGAAGAGGTCATTTCTTCCGATATTGCAACCCAGCGGGCATTGAACGCTTTGAGGGAACTCATTGCCCTCTTGGGCTTGAATGGCCTTGCAGATGATGTGGCGCAGCAGGGCATGAACGCCCTTCCTGAGGTCCGAAGAGGTTTGGCTCAGCACGTCAATATCACGCCACGGGATGTCCGTGTTGGACGATTGCTTCGTCTAACCCTCAGACTCCTCCCGGAAGGGAACAAGAGCGACGGAGAGCGGGCACGAATGTTGACTGAATTAACCCAGTTGGTCGCCCCACTCAAGCGCTGGATGCGGCGACGGTTGGAAGCTAGGCATTCCGGTGCAAAGGGGGATTTCCTTGCCGATGCGGTTGAGCTGGGAGTGGCGTTGGAACGCATCCCTGGCCTTGGCCGACATGTGCCACTGGAGAAAGACGAGTGGCCCCTACCGAGTGAATTGGCCGGTCTTTCAGATGAAATCAAAAAATTAGCCAAAAGCGTGAACCTGCCGTCCGCTGGCGGCGTAAAGGCTTGATCAATTCAGGTCGTCCCACAAGGCGTCTTCGTCAATACTGCTCTTCGTCATCGCGGGTGCCAAAGGCGGGGGGAGTGGTGCTGGAGGAAGGGGTGCTGGCAAAGGTGCCGCAGGAAGGGTTGGCGGCGGTGGTGCGTGCTGAACCGGGGCGGGTGGAAGTGGTAGAGGTTGGGGCGCCGGGCTTGGATTGGAGATGGGTGGGCCGCTTGACGCCACGACTGGAGGCGGGGCTGCTGGGCTGGAACTTGGTGGAGGCGGGAGTGCTGGAGTTGTCGGAGGGGTGGGTTCGGGTAACGCTGCCGGAGCGGGTACCTCCGGTGCCGATTGGAGTTCAGGGGCGGGTTGGGCTGGCGCTCCTAACGCATCGATGACCGCATCAATGTGTTCAGTGTCAAGGTTTGAGGTTCGCAAAAACTCCACGAAGGCCGGTCCGAGCAGGGCCGTGCTGTTGTGAATCAAGTAGGGCTCTTGCCGCCAACCGGAGAGATAGAAATCGTGCCGACCGCCGTGGTCAGAGAATGAAAGCCGGTGAAGGTCGAGTTTGGCCAACAAGAGACCCGCAACGCCTGCCAGAACAAAGGCGCCGCCTCCCAAAGCCAACAGCCCTTGGGTGGTGGTGGCTAAAATGCCACTAAGCAGACCGACCCCGATGGAGCCCCACCAAACGCCCTGCAATTTCTGAAACAAATCCAGATGGGTGTGGGAATATCCAGAAATGTGTTCCTTTACAAGTGCCATGCGTACATTGAGTCGACGAACACCATCTGCGTCGTACCGGGCCTCAACAATTCGCATCAGTTCGTCGTCCATGACAAGCGACGTGGATTCCAACCCGTTCACATGCTGGCTCAGCGGGAACTCCACAACCTTCTCTCCTTGAAGAGCAAGGATGGGTGCAGCCCGAACGGGGAGGGTCCATCCTTCTGTGGGAGCGCCGTTAGGAAGTTCGTCATTCGAAGCGTCCACATCATCGGTATCAGAATCTGTAGATTCCACGTTCGTGGTGATTTCGGCTGTTTCCTCGGCCTGTTCGACCGATTCCGCAGTGGAATCCTTGGGTTCTTGCTCGGGTGTTTCCTCGGTTGTACCCTCGGAAACTTCGCCCTCTTGGGCAGGCCACTCGGGGAACGCATCGTCCTCCATGAAGCGACCTTAGCCACACAAGAACATAAGTGAACCGTTTGGCACTTATCGGTGAACTTCAGCAAACCAGACCGTCAAGTCATCGGATGCTTCGAACCCTTTGCCTTCCTTGGTACCAACGAGGGTGTTGGCCGAAGACTGACTCACGTAGTTGAGAACCTTCTCGGTCACCGAGCCGTTGAACAAAACGGCCTCGGCCGCCTCGGCCTCAGTCAACGCAGCCTCAAGTTTGGAGGGGCCAATTTCGTCCGAAAATGTACCGTCAGCAAATCGGATGACGGCTTTGTTCTTGCCCATCTCATCCACCTTGTCAAAGAGTTCCTGGATGTCTGCGGGTGCGGATTCGGGTTCATCGGGGGAGAATTCCTCGTCCATGTCCTTGTCCCAGTCTTTGTCGCCACCGAACTTTTGGTCGTCCTCGGCGATTTTCTTATCGAGTTGATGCTTGAACTTGGCAGCTTCCGTCTTCTTTTGGAGGCACATCGTAACGGTCTTCTGTGGGAGCAATTCCCACTCTTGACCGACCGGCGCTTGAGCGACGTGGTCAACCTTCATCATATCGTAAAGTTGCATGAACAGCATTTCACCGCCACGATCGCCGTCAATGGCCACCGTAACGCTTTCCTTGCCGTTCGCAAGGTCGATGAGTTCCTGCTTGATGTTGCCTGAGCCATCGGCACTGATGGCGTTCTTGACACCGCAGTTGAGCAAATTTCGAACATCGTTACGACCTTCCACAATGATGAGGGAGGACGAAGATTCGACGTTCGGGCCACAGGTCAATCCGTGGAAGGACTTGGCTGTGCCAACGGTCAACACCGAACGAACTTCTTCGATAACGGTCTTGGATGCAGCTTCGCCAGAATTCACCATGGTCAACAAGAGCTCCTTGGCTCGGTCAACCACCGCTGTTCGCTTGGTTGCTCGGATATCGCTGATCTGCATGACCTTGATGATGGCGTTGCAGGGACCGATGCGGTCAATGGTTTCCAACGAACTTGCGATGATCGCCGTCTCAACGTTATCCATGCTGCTTGGAATGACAATGGTGCCGTGCACCTTGCCGTTCTTGGTCTCCATTTCAACGTCAACGTGTCCAACACGCGCCGTTCGTTGCAACTTGCGCAGTTCGAGTTCGTCCCCGAGCAAGCCCTCGGTTTGGCCCATGATGGCCCCGATGATGTCCTTGCGTTGGACGGTGCCGTTCACTTTGATATCAGCCCGAATTTCATACTTCATGGCCTTGCCTTTTCCACCGCCACCGCGGTTTTGATTTCCGCCTCCGCGGTTTGAGTTGTTTCTTCCCATGTGGTTTACGCTCCTTGTTTGCACACAAACACCGTGCGTTGGGCCGATGACGGGTGTCAACGGGTCCGTGGCATTCCACTCGCAAAGCGAGGGAAGTGAATGTGAACAATCCCTTCCACATGCCGAGCCCTTTTGAATCCTGTGCCCTCAAAACGGGCGATTTATGTGGTTTTCAAACTCAACGGTTTCTTCAAGAAGTGGAAGCGCGTCGGTGGAGTGTGTCGTCGCTTGAACTTGGAACGTTGGACGTGTTTCGTTCAACGGTTGAGGTCATGTTGACCGACGGGGTGTTGACCCGAGAAGAAAAGCGACTCATCATCAAATTAGCCAGTGCGCTCAAACTCGCCCCAGAGGAGCCCGCTTACATTTACGAAGCCATTCAAAACGGAACCGAGTCAAGAAGCGGTACGCCGATATCCAAGGATGAGATGCGGCTGATTTACACCAAAGTTTTCGAGGTCGCCATCGTGAATGCGTCACTTTCCCGCGATGAGTTCCGAGTCTTGGCCAACTTGCGAACCCAGTTCAATATCGATGACGCTCTCCACGAGGAAATCGAACACGAACTCCGTGAGATGGTGAAAGAAAAGTACGGCGATAAGGCCATGATGGAAACGCTCATGGACACGTTGAAGGATTCTGTTGGTTTGGTCGGCGACCTGTTCGATAATTTCAGAAAACGACCCAGCGAGGGTGACGACCGTTGAACCCCCTGCTGGATGATTGGCTTGAGCGCCAACCATCTCAACGGTTGAAATCAAAGCGGCGGGGCCTGCGCTTTCTCAAAGAGGCATACAGCGTCTGTGTGGGTGATTTCGCCAACAAACCACGGACAGATGTCACCATGACGGATGCCGGTTTTCGGTTTCACATCGGCACACCGCTCCCGGACCTGCGACAAATTGCCTCATGGATGCTTACCCACGCCCCTCGGAAACGGCCGTTAGCGAAACTCATCCCAGCCTTGTGGAAACGGCACGGTCGGGAAGATTTGAGCATGGCTGGCCTGCTTTTGGCCAATCTAGATGCCAGCGATATTGGCCAAGACCCTTGGATGGCATTCATCCATCTTTTGCAACGGCAAGAACCGTTGATGGTGGTCCTCGAGGTCGCCGAAGAGTTGGTGCGGGGCGGGCACGCTGTTCCCGACGATGCATGGCTTGAAGCGGCGGCCCAGCAAAGCCCGCAGTGGCACCAATACTGTGTGCTCTTCCTCTCGCTTCGCCGCCAAGCGGGGGGTTGCCGCCAACTGATCGAGACAGCCCCGCCAGGTGGTGAAATGTTTGAGCGCATCCGACAGCGATTGTTGGAAGCGGAGCATTGAAGGAGCATCTTCAGGGTTGATATCCATGGTCGAGCGTTTGTTGCCAGCCGATGACCCCGTTTTGGAGAACGTCCTCAAGTGGACGGTTGAACGGGACGCAAAAGATGTCCGTCGTCTCCTTGAGTGGCTACCCGAAGCTCGCTCCAGTCGGGAGAGAAAGGCGTTGTTGCAGCGTGTTCGTGGGTTGCTTGCTGAACTCGAAGCAGCCCTTGATGAACTCGACAGCATGCACTGAGGGATGACCATGAGCGTTGTAGCCGTCATCCTCGCCGGCGGCGGTAGTCGACGGATGGGCCAGGATAAAGCCAGGATGTTCGGAGGCGTTGACCGGCTCAAGCAGTGTCTGGCTGAGGCGGGTGTTGAGCGGTCCGTGGTTCTGTGCGGAGATGAGGAACGAGCGTCGTTGTTCAGGGGCGAAGTGTTGGCTGACCCGCCTCATCTCAACGGTTTGCACCGCATCATACCCTGGGTTCGTTCGCAATTGGAAGCCTCCATTCTCTTGATCCCTTGCGATGCGTTCTTGCTCTCTCCCGAAGCCATCAGCGCCTTTTTGGCTGCTGCCTCAGGAGGAGGCGTCCCCCTTGATGAAACCGGTCAGCGACAACCCTTGTTTGCGTATCTGCCTCACAAACTCGTGTTGGACACATCTGCAACGAGCGCCACCTCGCTCGTACAAGGTCTGCCCTCCGTGGATGTGGGGCGGTATCGTTCGGCGTTTTCCAATTTCAATCGACCAAGCGACCTTCAACACCCTCAACTTTCAGACCGTCAGCCGTAAAACGCACGCGGCCCTCGGCAATCCATGTCAAAACACGTGGATAGAGGCGATGTTCTTCGATTTTGACACGCTGACTGAGTGAGGATTCATCGTCTTCAGGGAACACGGGGACAGGGGATTGAGCAAGAATCGCACCGGTGTCCATGCCCTCATCCACCAAATGAACCGTGCATCCCGACAGTTTTGCATGAGCAGCAAGCACGTCGCGATGGGCGTGAGCACCTGGGAAATTCGGTAACAACGAGGGATGAATATTGACCACCCGGCGCTCCCATTGAGTGAGAAAAACCGGAGACAGGAGTCGCATATAGCCCGAAAGCACGATGAATTCTACATCGTAGGGGGCAAGTTGTTCCATCACCGCTGCTTCATGCTCCTCTCGCGTCAAAGAACGTTCACCGCTGGTCCGTTCAACAACCACGGTCGGTATCCCAAGTTTCTCCGCTCGCTTGAGCCCTTCAATCGAAGCGTGATTGGAAACGACGACGGTTGTTTCGTGCGGTAAATCAAATCGCCGTTGGGCCAACACCATGGCTTCCATGCCACTCCCCGAACCAGAGACGAACACGGCGCAACGCAGTGGAGCCGTGCTCGTAGCAACACGGCCGCCAACGACACCTGATTCCATGGTTCGCCCAAGTTGGACGATGTTTCAACCCTTTCCATACCAAGAAGGATTTTACCGAAGTTGGCCTTGGGTTAGGCTTGAGGATACATGTCTGAACTCGCCGTATCCTCAGCGACCCAACGAAAGGAGGCTGCAGACGCTCTTGCAGAGCAGTATGAACCCTTGACCGATAGCGAAGTCATTGAGACGGTTCTTGCCCTGCACAAGCCAAGTGCCAACCCCTTGGTGCGCACGATTTGGGTGGTCATTGGCAGCATCTTCGTTGTGTTCGCGGTCATTGGCGTCATTCTTCCGGGATGGCCCACCACCTCGTGGTTGGTAGCAGCCGCCTACTGTTATGGCCGCTCATCGCAAAAATTGTTTCACTGGTTGCTAACCAATCCTCTCTTTGGCTCGTTGCTCTTGGGTTATTATCGGTCTGGAAGAGCGTTGCCGCTTCATTCAAAAATTGCCATATGTGGTTTAATCGCTCTGGTTTCGGCTGCTTCCATCTGGTACATCACCCAACTGGGTGACCCTGGATTTGGGCAAACCACCATCACCATCGTTGCCGTCATCGGTATTTGGTGGGTGGGCTGGCGTGTACCAACCACGGCATGATCAATGACTCATCGTTGAGCGGTTCAGTGCCGGAACAGACGGTGGCCTGTGAAGAGCATGGCAATGCCCCTCGCGTTTGCTTCGTCGATGACTTCCTGGTCTCGAATGGAGCCGCCTGGTTGTACGATGGCAGTCGCACCGGCATCAGCAGCCTGCTCCAATCCATCCTTGAACGGAAAGAAGGCGTCTGAAGCCAGCACGCAGTTCTGGGCGCGTTCGCCCGCTCGCCGCGCTGCAATTTTGACGGCTTCGACACGGCTGGTTTGGCCCGGACCAATTCCTACGGTTGCGGTTCCTTGAACCATCACGATGGCGTTTGATTTGACTTGTTCACACACGCGAACGGCGAATTTCATGCTGTCAATTTGTTCCTGTGTTGGTTGTGCATCGGTGACCGTCGTGGCCTTTTCCCAATCAATAATTGGGGGCTCCTCAGTTTGAACCAAAACGCCTCCTTCGATGGGTTTTCTGACAACCTGCCGTTGGAGCGGTTCCAAGCGATTGCCGGGAGAATCGATGGTTAGAAGTCGTCGGTTCTTCTTCTGCATCAGCGTCGCCTTGGCTTCATCGGTATAACCCGGCGCCATCATGACTTCAACGAATAAATCGCCCACGGCCTCAGCGGTCGACGCCTCCACAATTTCATTGAAACAAATGATGGAACCAAAGGCGGACTCGGGGTCGCTGGCAAGCGCCATTTCAAACGCTTCACGCTGCGTTGCGCCGAGTGCTGCTCCGCAGGGATTGTTGTGTTTGACAATCACACAGGCGTGAGGCGTTGCTGGCCACTCATCGGTGGACAAGGACCGACACAAGCGAAGGGTTGCATCCGCATCGCTGTAGTTGTTGTAAGACATCGCCTTCCCTCCCTCAACGTGAGCGGTCACGAGGGTGTTGTGGCCGTTGGGTGCGTCGTGGTTCACGTACAGGGCTGCGGCTTGGTGGCCGTTTTCGCCGTATCGCAGCGTGCTCACTCGATGGCTGGCAGCAAGCATGCTCGCGGGTAATCGGTCACGCTGCTCGTCCATGGTAGAGCCGTGGGCAGGGTCCCCGACGGTTCGCCGGTGCAATTCCTGAGCGATGGCCACATCATAGGAAGCCGTGTGCTCAAAGGCTTCGAGAGCCAAGGAGCGACGGAGGTCCATGGAAATTGACGAGATGTCGTCTGTGGTTTGCAGAGCCTGCAGGATTCGTTCGTATGTTGAAGGATTGGTGGCGATCAGGACGTGTTGGTGATTTTTGGCCGAGGCTCGCACCATGGTCGGCCCGCCAATGTCGATCATTTCCAAGAGTTCGTCATCTGAAAGAGGAGGTTGCTTGGCTGCAGCATCGCCAAAGGGGTACAAATTGCAGGCGACCACGCGAATCGGTGCATATCCAAGACGGTGAAGTTCGGTCGCATCGGCCTCTTGGTGCAGGCGTGCGAGCAACGGGCCGTGAATTGCAGGGTGAAGGGATTTTACGCGGCCATCAAAGATTTCCGGATGCTGTGTCAGGTCAGAAACCAAGCGAACCTCAAGGCCTGCTTCCGTCAAGGTGCGGGCGGTTCCGCCTGTTGAAACGAGTTCAAATCCAAGGGCAGCAAGCCCCTTCGCGAAGTCAACAATTCCAGTTTTGTCCCACACGCTGAGGAGGGCACGGGGTGGCGAGAAAACGGCATTCATGGCGTGAACCCGTTATCGCACTTGCCCCGTCGGATGCACTTGAACCTAGCGACACGCGCTTTTCGGTAAATGTTCAGTCGCCTCGGGCTGAAATGACTTGGTCAACACGCAACAAACCACAAGCGGTTTCGGTAGCCGATTCAAGGGCATGATGCAGTGTTTCGGCGGGCAGCCATGTTTCAGTGATTTCGGCCACCTTTCCATTTGCATCAATTCCTGCATGTTGAGAGCCTCGGCGGTGTTCGGCGCGCAGTGCAAGCAAGGTGTCTAAGCGGTCAACGCCAGCGTTCTGAGCCAACGTGGAAGGAATGTTTTCCAGTGCTCGAGCGAAGGCTTCCATGGCCAAGCGTTCTCGTCCTGCTTGGTGTTCAGCGGCCTCTTTGACCACCAAGGAAGCGCCCATGTGGAAACTTCCACCTCCACGAACAATCGCCTTGGTTTTCATTGCCAACGAAGTGGAACGGAGCGCATCGTACAGTCCCCGAATGGTTTCCTCAACCGCAGCTCCGTCCCCGCCACCAACATCGATGGTAACCAATCCGGCGTCATCTCCAAATCGAAGACAGAGACGTTCTCGTCGACCGTCAAGCCCCTCTCCTGTTTCAACCTCCAACGAGGCGAAGGTGCCCAACATGGACGCATCAACATCGTCAAGATGGTCGCACATGGTGGCGCCTGAACCTTGAGCAATGTCCTCGACCCCTGCTCGTTCAAGACCGCCGAGGACAAAACATCCGGCATCGGTGAGGGCGTGGACGATACTGGGCTCAATGGACTCGGCACTGAAGATAGCGGTCGCTCCTGTGGCCAGCACGGTGTCGACCTTGCCTTTCAACAACGCATCTCGCGCTTCGACAAAGGCCATCCACTGCTCGGCGTCTTCAACTTCAATCTCCGTTTCACGAACCGTTTCTTCCTGGTCAAGCGGACAGGTCAACGCCAGCACCGTTCCGTTCTCAAGACGACGGGGGAGGCGGTCCAACGACAAGGCAGTGTCGAGAACAAGGCCGTCAACCAATCGCGTGTCGAAGAGGTTGCCTTGGGTCCGCTTGGCCATACGAACGTCTTCGAAATCCACGCCATCGGATGAACTCACGGTCCGAAGCGCTTGAACAAGCAGGGAAGAAAGTGTGTCGTCGCCGGTGTCGGCGGAAGTCCCGGTCATGGCCGTTTGTGCAACTGCATCAAGGCGGCTATCGCCTTCGGTCAACGGCTCGGAAAGGTCCTCGAGATGGGTCAATGCCACATCCAAAGCCGATTGAAACCCTTGGATGCAGACGAGGGGATGAAGTCCGCGTTCCAACAATCGGCCGGCTTCTCGCATCAACTCACTGGCAAAGAGAAGACAGCCGGTAACGCCGTCGCCGCAAGCTTGTTCTTGAGCGTCGGCCAACTGGACGAAGGCTTTGGCGGCAGGGTGTTTCACGAGGAGTTCAGCGACGATTTTTGCGCCATCGTTGGTCACGGCCGTTTCGCCGTTGGTTTTGTAGAGCATTTTGTCGAGGCCTTTCGGCCCAAAGGTACCCTGCATGAGGTCGCCAAATGCAACCGCAGCAGTCACGAGTTTTTGCGTAACGCCCACACCGCTCGTGACCGTGGTGGTGGGTCGAACGATGGCAACGGGGGCACGCCCACTGCCGTCGTTACCGTTCGCCATGATGTAAGAGGCGGGGCCTCTTGTTCTTCAATCCTTATTCAGGATGAACTCACTTCTTCTTGGCAGTGGACTTCTTGGCCGCTGGCTTCTTGGCGTGCTTTCCGAGTTTGTGCTCTTTTTGCGCCTCGTTGTTGGACCAGTGGTAGGCCATCTTGAGCAAGTTGAGGTAGTGCTCGTTGCCGTCTTTGCGCATCTTGTCGTGAAGCACTTCGTTGGTCATGAACACGTCGCCCCAGAGTTGAGCTGCCGTACCCTTGTCGCCCTTTGGCATGTCAAAGACTTCCTTGATGGTGGGCTCGAGGTAGGAGCGCCACACACGGGCTGGGTTCACGGCCATGGTGACTTCCACCACGATCTCGTTCTCGTTGATGCCGGTACCGGTCTGCCAGGTGTCTTTGCCGAGGTCGGCCAAGAACGGGAGGCAGAGGTCTTGGATGGACAGACTGGTCATGGGGTCGGCGGCGGTCAAGGAAGCATAGGCTTCACGCATTCGACCGCGGTCTGCACCACGAGCAGCGGTTTGGAAGCGCAACTTGTCAATGGAAGTTGGAACCAAGAAACGCACATCGGTGTAGTACACAAGCGGGTTATCGTCGGGCGAGTTGAAGATGTGCTCAAACGGTGCAGGACCGGAGGATTCGCCCAGCATGTCAACTGGGTAGACCGTCTTCAGGGCGTTGGTGGCCACGGTTTGGATGATGCGGCGCATCAAGCGCTCTGGAGCTGCCGACACATCGTTGAACGTGTTCAGGTATTCATCCATGTTGAGGATGTCATAGCCGCGAACGGAGAGGATGGAGTGGACGTTGGGTCCAATCATCTTCTCGCCGTCGACATCGGCTTGGCTGATCCAACGAGCGCCACGAGCGACATCAGAGGCAGCAACAAGGTCGGCGTAGGCCTTGAATCGGCGAGTGACTCGGTTCATGAAGTCGGCCTGGTCAAGTTTGGTGAACACCGTCGCATCGTAGTTTGACTTGAGGGCGTGGTCAGCCACCTGACTGGCGTTGGCACAGGTCAAGAGGTTGCCTTGGTCCGAGGGGTACATGATGAGGCGGCGGCGCTTTGCAGCACCACCGAGGGTACCGATGTGTGGGTCGGTCAAGACATAGCCGAGAGTAGCACAGACTTCGAACAGGCGGCTGTACTTGTCCTCGTCGCTGGAGTTGCCGATCCACTCGTCAAGTCCAGGCTCAATGCAGTGGAATTCCAATGGAACCATCTCTGAACCTGCGCCAAAGGCTTGGCGAACAGTGGACGATTGCATCATACCCATCAGCGTGTAGAGAGACGTCTTACCGGTCGTCATGAACACGTCAGAGATTCCTTCTTCGCCAAAGGAAGAGCTTCGGTCGGGGAGGTTCACGAGGAGGTTGAAGGCGGTGGCCGTCTCACGGTTGCCGTTGACAGCGGGCCAAATCCATGTGTTGGGGCGGGTCATCAAGTAGCCTGATGCGTCCTTTCCGAAACCGGCTGGAGAGTAGCGAGTCCATCCCAGTCGGTTGTTGAACGACACGTTGCGGTGCATCAACGACGGGTAGTAGACACGGTCGAGCGGGTCGGAGTCGGGAACGACACCACGGTGGCCAAGACCCCAAAGGATGACTTCCCACTCGGGGAATTCCTTGCCTTCCGTTCCGAGGAACAGGTGGTCGTCGTTGCGGGTGTCGCCTTCGAGGATGGCGCCGCCCATGCGCTCTTCGTCACCGGTTGAGCAGAAGAAGAACGTCTGCGTGGTGAACAACTGCTTGGGCGTCCACATGTTGGCGTTGATGATGGTTTTCTGCTTCAGGTAGTCGGCGAGGTTGGTGATCCTTCGCTCGTACTTGAAACGGTCCGAGTCAATCCATGACGAGCCCAAGACCAAGTTGGTGTTGAGGAGTTTAGCGCTCGCTGGACCGATGTAACGAGTTCGGGCGTCGGCCTTGGAGTGGTCCGATGCTGGAATTTCTTCCCACGGCCCCTTGCGAGGAATGTAGGTCAAGAAGGTCTCGGCGTCGAACTTGTCGTCTTGTGCTCGGGTGACCACGGCTTCAACTTCGTCCATCAACTTGACATACGTCTCGTTGGGCAAAATTCGGCCGGTTTCTTGGAATGATTTGTCTGATACGCTGCGATGTTCCCACATTTTTCTTCACCTCAAAATTTCTTCTTTTCTTCAGGAGGGGCGTCCTCCTCTTCTTCCTCAGCTTCTGCCTCTTCGGCTTCTTCTTCGGTGGAATCGTCGTCGTGGTCGTCGTCGTCATCGTCGTC
>DAGF01000026.1:10478-10795 GCA_002495645.1 Euryarchaeota archaeon UBA549 | reverse complement strand
TCGCAAGCACGCTGCATGCAGTCGGTGATGTCGAGGGTCATGGCCTTGCCTTCAATGGAGAAGTCAACAAGCACAGGCTCGTCAGGGGCTGCGGTGGACACGAAGGAGAACTGCTCCTTCCAACGTCGTGCCATGTCCTTGGTGATTTGAGCACCGTTGTACTTGGACTGAATTTCCTTGATGAGGGCGTTGTCGACGTAATCACCAGCGTAGCCGGTGTGCATTTGGTCGCCAGGACCTGGGATGGTTCCGTAAACACGGCAAAGGTCAGTGGTACCTGCACCGATGTCAATGACCAAGGTGTGGGTAATCATGTC
>DAGF01000026.1:0-10225 GCA_002495645.1 Euryarchaeota archaeon UBA549 | reverse complement strand
CCTGGGATGGTTCCGTAAACACGGCAAAGGTCAGTGGTACCTGCACCGATGTCAATGACCAAGGTGTGGGTAATCATGTCGAGGGCATAGGCCACAGCGAACGGTTCGGAGATGATCATGGCGGAGTTGACCGAGCCGGCAGCAGCATCAAAGATGGCAGTCTTGTCAACGTGGCTGGCTTCTGCGGGTGCACCGATAACTGCGACAACACGGTCGTAATCCTCGGGGTCGGAAAGACCGATGAGGTGCGTGATGAAGTGAGCGATGTATTCGCGGTCTTCAGGCGTGTCTTTGATGACACCGAGTTCAAGCGGGCGGAACAGGTTGAGTGCCAAGCGGTTCTTCAGTGCTTCATGACCGAAAAGGACATCGCGCTTCAAGAAGTTTCGAGCAATCGGGTCTTTGGGAGTACCAATAACCGTCAATTCTTCCACTTCATGACTGTCGGAGGAGACCATCACGGAGCGGAAGGTACCCAAGTCGATTCCAATATACAACACGTCTTTTGCCATAGGCGTAACCGTCTTTGGGATACCGCTTCACTTTATGAAGAGTCCCCACATTCATGATAGACGAGAATGCTGGAAACAACAAATTATCTTTCTATAGAACAAGAGATAGTGCGATAATTCTGTCAACACCACTGTTCGCAGGGATGACAATACCATGCAGCATGCTCAGGGTACAATTCAGCCATGCCACCGCAATTCGTGCACTCCTTCAGCGTGTTCTCTCCGCAGATGTCAACGACCATTTGTACATGGTAGGCCTCATCGATGTTGAGTTGTTCTCGCATGGCCCAAAGAAGTTGGTCTTCGCTAGGAGAAATAATACCGTCTTCCAGGACCATCTCAACGACGTTTCGATAATCTTGGATGGTGGAAAAGTCGCGATGGTCCAAGACAACGCCTCCCTTCTCGGCCACAATGTCCGTGCCGCCGGGGTCATCAACGAAAATCACGAAGGATGCAGCATTGAGGTTGTCATCGCGCAATTCAAACGAGATACGCACGCCGTCCAAGTTGGCGTAAACCAATTTCGAGGAACGGTTGATGACGTTGGCAATTGAACGGGCCGTCGTTTCGGCGTTTGGTCCACGCTTCCAACCGGTCGGACTTCGCTCGTTATAGGCGTAAAACTCGGTGCCACGCCCAGGGTATTCAAGGCGGATTTCTTCACCACCATCAAAGCCATTGGACACGATGGTGATCGCTGCCACTTCCGTTGACAGGATATTGTCATCGTCATCAAAACTGATCATCAACGGCTTTCGTTCTTCGGCTGCGGCGTTGTAGTGGCCCTGCATCCCGCTCATCCACTTGTCTTCGAGTCGCTTGAGGGATTGTTCCTGCTCGCCGGTCAAATTCTTGTTGATGCCGAGGACATTGGCCAGTTCACCTGAAGCCATTTCCTGTTTGAACTGTTCAATTTGTTCAGCGTCCCGACGATGGGTGGGGGGTTGGGGGCGCTTTCGCTCTTCTTTGTAGTTCGGGTCGGCCCATTCGTGGCCGCATGAACCGCATTGAAGGTAGCCCTTCATGGTTGAATCTTGGGCATTTCCACCGCATCGTGGGCAATCACCGCCTTCGGTGTACCCAAGGTTGGATTGGGCTTCCTCTCGCCCTTTTCTCATACCTCCAAACCCTGCCATGAAGGGATGGTGAACTTTGCGTTGTATGAATGCTTTGTTAGTCATGAATGGCCCGTGCTTTCAAACCGTACCGAACAAAGCCTTCCTGAGCGTACAGCCGACGAAACACCAACTCCATTCGGGCGTCCATTTCAATGATGGATTCTTCATCATCCACCATCAAAAACACCCCGTTGGGCCCGTCGTCCAGCGCAAGAAGGACCGTACTGACGCCGCCAAGAACAGGTGCACGAAGCGAAAATTCAGACGGCGCCCCGGCAGCAGAAAGGGTCGTCCATGTCATGACCTTCCCGCATCGTTGCAGACGCATGCCCGAAGCGCTGTGTCCATCCACGACATGAGAAAAGCGAGGGGGCCAAACAACACCTTGTTCATTGGCTTGCCCGTGAAGTTGCAGACGAGAAGCCGCGGCTTCATCGTATTGTGCTCGAGAGACATAGGCGCCTTGGCTGACATGGTTCTCAGACAGTTCCTGGCCCCAGGCCGCCTCGAGAGCAGCGTGGAATTCAACGTCTACTTCTACTTCAATATCAAACACCGGAATCTCCACGGTAGCACCTCGTTGAGACACCACGACGATGGCTTCGTCGCTCATCAACACCTCCCATGGAGGTTCTTCCTCGGCGTCCCCGTCGTGCAAAGCCACACCGGTCGCAGCAGAGAGGCTGGATGCATCGATGCCCTCTGGAACTGAAATTGCGGATACATTATCATGCTCCAAACGATGAAGCAAGGCGGCCACGGCGAGCGTGGTTGCATCGCTATCGGCTCCAAAAACACGTTGACCGTTGAGAACAAACGGCGATTGAACGACCGTATAGGAGGGTTCGTGATGAAGCAAATACCCCATCCAAACTTCGTCGCTCATCAACGGTCCCTCCCAAAGACGTGAACGGAGCATGTCGCACCCGAGCCACCTACATTGTGTGTCAGGGCTGTTTCAGCATCTCGCACTTGGCGTCCGGCTTCCACCTGGCCACGCAATTGCTTGAACACTTCAACCACTTGTCCGGTTCCAGTCGCTCCCAATGGGTGTCCTTTGGATTTCAAACCGCCACTGGAATTCACCGTCGTGGTTCCTTCGTTGATTCGACCCTCACCTTCACGTGCGAAACGACCGCCTTCACCGCGTTGTGCAAAACCGAGGTCCTCGGTCGCCAACACCTCGGCGATGGTGAAACAGTCGTGGACCTCTGCCACATCGATTTGCCGAGCATCTAAACCAGCCATGCCGTAGGCCTTGGCCGAGGCGACCTGGGTCGCTTTGAGTTGGGTGATGCTTGGACGGTCGTGCAATGCAAGGTTGTCAGAGGCTGCTCCTGCACCTTTGACCCATACGGGCGTATCGGTGAACTTGTGGGCAACATGGTCGGCTGCAAGCACGACACATGAGGCCCCGTCGGATGTTGGACAGCAATCGTAGAGCGTAAGCGGGTCGGCGACCATGAAGCCACCCGCTGCCTTTTCGAAGCTGACTTCCTTCTGAATATGGGCATCAGCATTCATGGAACCGTGAAGGTGGTTTTTGACACTGACATGAACCAAGTCGTCGTGGGTTGAATCAAACTCGTGGAAATACCGACGGGCCATCAGGGCGTAGGTGCCCGGAAACGTAAGGCCAGCAAGTCGTTCCCACTCCGTATCTCCTGAAACGCCGAGCCAATACCGCTTCCGCTCGGGCGTCAAGTCGTTCATTTTCTCAATACCACCAGCTACAACAACATCGGCCTGTCCGCTCTTGATGGCCATCCAAGCATCCCGGAAGGCAAAGCCCGAGGAGGCGCAGGCGTTTTCAACACGACGAACTGCCACGCCGTCCATTCCTGAATGTTCAGTCAGCAAGGCTGCAGTGTTGCCAAGTTGTGAGCCGCCGAATGCCAAGCTTCCGATGAAGGCTTCTTCAACCGAAGCAGGGTCAAAATCCCCGTCAACACTTGCAAAGGCCTTGGAAGCGGCTTCCGCCCACATCCCTTTCAGACCGAGGGCATGATTTCCGTACTTCGTTTGTCCAGCCCCGACGACGGCGACATCCACCATGTGTTCGTGCACGGCGACGAGGCATTTCATACCCACGCTCTACCCACAACAAACATGACATGATTCACCAACCCGTGCCCGTAGGGTTCTTGAACAGGTCGCACCCGCATGGACATCATGCTACGCCAATGCAGAGCCCATGGACACTTTTCCGGCACCAACTGCCCCGTGTGCAACGACGAAGGGAAATTCATCATGAGCGACCGAGAAGCAAACTCGCTTGGTCGCATTCTCGCTCTCGTTCTCCGACATGCTCCTGAAAAGTTCAACGTGGACATGGACATCAACGGTTGGGTCAACACCCGAGAACTTTCTGAAGCCATTGGTAACCAACGCCGCCACTATCACTGGTTGCGAGGATGGCACTTTGAGGCCATTGCCAACGCTGATGAAAAAGGTCGATATCAGGTTGAAAACGGCATGATCCGAGCAACATACGGCCACTCCATCGAACTTGACCTTGACCTTCCAACCGATGACATCCCCGAAGTCCTTTACTTCCCCTGTGAGGGTGAAGAAGTCGAAACGCTCCTTGAATTTGGATTGACGGCAGGCGACCGTAAGAATGTCCACCTGTCCCGTTCCATTCACAACGCCATGGAAGCTGGACACGTGCGCATTGACCGCCCAACAATTTTGGAAATTGACACCGCTCGAGCCATCGCAGATGGGCACACCATCTATCGTGCCGGCACAACCGTGTTCCTGACCGATGAAGTCCCCGGTGAATACCTCTACAAAGTTGACGAAGACGACCCGATGATTCAAGAAATCATTGAACAGTGGGAACGTGAAGAAGAAGAGTGAAACCTCACTTTTCTGCGCCACATGCAGGACAGAACCCGAGGTCGGGTTCAAACACCGCTTTGCAAACAGGGCAGTGGTCGTGACCCGTCATCAGCGCCTCCACCTTCTTAGGGGCAGGGGCCGGCGTCATGCCGGATTCGGATTCGACCAATCGAACGGGATCAATGCCGTGTCGTTGGAGTTCTTCGATTCTGTTCTTGTAAATGATGGCCTCTTGTAGAGCACTTTCCAATTGCCAGAGCCGCTGCTCTCGCTCTTTTGCATCGGCGATGGTGCGAGCCTCTTCAACACAAACCTGTAGATGGCGCATGAATGCGTCAACACTTGGTTCCTCGGCCATGCTACCCATACAGGGTCGGTTCCTCATCAAACCTTGCACAACAAGGTAAGGAAGATGGACGTTCGGAAAAATCAGCGGTAGGCTCATGAAACGCTACCCTGTGGAAGAATCATGCGTGACCGCGTTGTCGTCAAGTGGGGCGGAGGGCTCATCACGCAAAAAGATGCGATGAAAACCGTGCGCCACGATGTTCTCGACGACTTGGCAGAGCAATTGGAGGCGTGTCTGCTCCAGGGACTTGACGTCGTCCTTGTCCACGGTGCAGGCTCCTTCGGCCACCTCAAGGCGAAAACATACCAACTCGCCGGCGGTAAATCAGACGACCCCAACCTCCCCAGCGACCGCTCACAAGAAGAAGCCGTGGTCGATGTTCGCAACGACATGTTGGAGTTGAACGAGCATGTCCTAACTGCACTAACAAAGCGTGATATTTCGGCCGTCTCACTTCCACCCCATCAGTGGGCAAAAAACACTGGACCAGTGTTTGAGGGTGATTTGTCCCTCTTTGAATCAGCCCCACAAGGCATCGTCGTGGTGACCCACGGTGATGTGGTTGATTGCGATGAACCGTTGATGTTCGGCATCCTTTCTGGAGATGATTTGGTTTACCGTCTAGCCACCGAGTTAAGCGGTGTCAAACGCCTCGTCTTTGCGATGGGAGGGGTGGAAGGCGTCCTTTCCGAGCCCCCAAACGGCGTGGATGATGAGGGTAAACTTATCCAAATCCTTTCCCAAAACGACACCTACAAGGGAGAACATATGGAAGCAATGGATGTCACTGGAGGTATTGGGCTGAAGGTACAGCGTGGATTTCAAACCGCTCAACATGGCATCGAGGTCCTTCTTGTCAGCGGTGAAATCGGTCAGCGCGTGAAAGCAGCATGCCTCGGAAATGATGTCCGCGGCACCACGCTCCGCTCGTCATGACGCGGAGAACTCTTCATGTAGCCTCCGCGACTCCATAAAATCGGTGAAACCATGTCGGGGTACGGAATCAACGATGTCCCGCATGTCGAACTGAACGACGAGGCCATGGCTTCCTTGGGTGAAGAAAACCCCGACCAAGCCGCCTTGATGGCCGAAGCCGTGATTCATGTTTCGGAGAACGATGTCGTTCTCGGTCCAATTTCAAAACTTGATGCCCACCAAAAAATTGGAGCCTTTCATCGTGCCTTCAGCGTGCTCCTCTTCAACACGAAGGGTGAGATGTTACTTCAACAACGCTCTGCCGACAAAGTAACCTTCCCAAACGTGTGGGCCAATGCCTGCTGCTCTCATCCCCTACACAGCATGGATGAACTCGAGGAAAAGAACGCCTTGGGCGTGAAGCGAGCTGCAATTCGCAAATTGGAGCAAGAATTGGGCATTGACCCGTCCACTCTTTCAACCGACGACATGACCTTCATGACCAAAATGCGCTATGCTGCGCGCATGAATGCTGAGTGGATTGAACGTGAAGTTGACCATGTTTTGGTCATGTGTGCTGATGTGGAAGTAGACCCAAATCCGAACGAAGTGGCGAACGTCATGTGGGTTGACCGCGAGGCGCTGGAAGCCATGCTCATCGAAGAGCGAGAACCAGACCAAGCCATTGCACCTTGGTTCCGATGCATTGCCGCACGCGTCATGAACAGGAAATGGTGGGCGAACTACAACAACCCCGAAAAGTTGGCTGAACTGTCCGACGACCTCATTCACGACATGGGCGATGTTTCTTACATGCTACCCGATGCCGAAGGTGCTGATTTGCTGACTTCCATCATGGAAGTGAAACCTCTCATTGAGCAACGCATTGAACTCAGTCTACGAGCCTCACGCCATGAGCGCCTCGGAAACGCCATGATGCATTTGATTGAAGGCGGCGGGAAGCGCATGCGAGCCACCTTGCCGTGGTTGGTTGCCAAAGCCGTTGGCGACACCCACGCTGGTCTATTGGATATCGGTGCAGCCATTGAAACTGTCCACAACTTCACCCTGGTGCACGATGACATCATGGACAACGACGAAATCCGCAGGGGCCGGAATGCCGTGCACGTTGAATACGGTATTCCGACGGCCATCAATGCGGGTGATGCAATGCTGGCTATCGCTTTTGAACACCTCGTTCAGGCCGAGAATTTGGAACCTGAAGAGGTGGCACCTCTGGTCAACCGCATCGCTTGGATGGTACGCCGTGTAAGTGAAGGGCAACAATTGGACATTGAATTCGAAGATCGATTGGAAGTTTCCGAAGACGACTATCTGGAAATGATTGAAGGGAAAACAGCCGTTATGTTCTGGATTTGCGCTGAAATCGGTGCTCGAATCTCTTGTGCTGATGAGGAAACGGTCCAACTGATGGCCGATTGGGGCAAAGCCCTGGGCCTTTGTTTCCAACTCATGGACGATGTCATTGATGTCCTCTCTGATTCGGCCACCCTCGGCAAACCCGCAGGTTCAGACATCGCCCAAGGCAAGCGCACGCTCATGATCATTCACGCACTCCGACAACCCGATGGACCTGTGAAAGAGCGATTGATGCGTGTCCTCGGAAAAGGCGAGGATGTTTCACCTGACGCCCTTGCTGATGGTTTGGCTGCGCTCTCCGAATTGGGTTCAGTGGATTATGCTCGGACGATGGCGGAAGATTTCCACGCAAAAGCCCATGCTTGTCTGGACCGACTCGATGACAATCCTGCGATGGTGGCTTTGAGGGAACTTACGGATTTCCAGTTGGCTCGACTTCATTGAGCACTTCGACTGCATCTCCGATTTGGATGAAGCCCGTTGATTGAACACTCGCATACCAGCGTGTTTGTCCGGGAAGTTGTTGATGACTCAGGGCTTTGAATCGTCCATCCAGAAACGATTCTCGAATGGTTTTACAGGGCGGCGCATCCTTCGTGATGGTCAGTTGAACACCACCGACCCTCAATTGAACGCCCACGCCCAAGACATTCGGCTCAAGGCCGTCGATGAGGAGGTTTTCGCCCGTTGTTCCCGGTCCGATGGGATGGCCTCCTGCTTGAAGGCGCTCCATGATGCTCACCTCCATCAAACACACAGCCCTGGAAGGCCCTCCATGATGCCGAGTGTCGTTTTGCTTGTCACCCACACAGCCATTGGTGTGAACTTCAATGGACTGAACGGGATGCTTCGGCACGCCTCCTTCTGGATTGACGTGCAATCCACGGACGATGCCCGCCATGCACGAACCTCAGTCTGCGTAGTAGGATTCGGGGTTGGGCTCGGGCTTGAGGCCCTTGCGTTGACGGATTTCACCGACGACCTTGTCAAACAATTGAGGTGGCAAAATCTCGAAGCCGAGGTTCTCGGTATTCCACACGGCCCGTCCCTGAGAAGCAGCACGGATGTCGTTGGAGAAACCGAAGGTCTCTGCAATCGGGATGATACCAACCACGGTGGTTACGCTGCCTTCTGATGGCATGTCTTCGATGATTCCACGACGGGTGGTGACTTCACGAGTAACCTGGCCGAGCCAGTCGTTGGGCACCGAGATGAACGCCTTTTGCATGGGTTCGAGGAGAACCGTCTTGGCCCGCATCATAGCACCCTTGATACCGTTTCGAACGGCTGGAATGGTCTGAGCAGGGCCGCGGTGAATGGCGTCTTCGTGGAGTTTTGCATCAACCAGTCGGACGTACATGCCTTGAACGGGTTCGTCAGCGACAGGACCCTTGACACAGACTTCATTGAAGGCTTCGATGATGAGTTCACGTGTCTCGTGGAGGTTCTGGATACCCTTGGTGTCGTTCACGAGCACGTTGGTTCCATTGATGGCGTAGATCTTACGCATGGTGTCCTTGTCCATGCCGTATTCTCCGAACTTGCTTCCGACTTCCTTAGCATCGGAACTGCGAACGGGGCCGTCGCCGAGTTCTCCAGAGCGGAGGGCAGCAACGACTTCGGCAGGAAGCGCTTCAATCTCAAAGAAGAAACGGTTGTGGCGGTTAGGCGACTTGCCTTCAAACGCATTGCCACGGTTCGAGCCTTGGATACCCTCTCGATAAACGACAATGGGCGGGCTGACCTTGACCTTGATGTTCTGTTCCTCTTCAATTCGGTACACGGTGATCTCAAGGTGGAGTTCACCCATACCGGCGAGAAGGGCTTCACCGGTCTCTTGGTTGGTGGTCACCTGCAGGGAGGCGTCGGCCTTGGCCAGGGAACGAAGGGCGTCGATGAACTTCGGCAGGTCTTTCATGCTCTTGGGCTCAACAGCTACGGTGACCACAGGGTCAGAGTAGTGGCGGATGGCTTCAAAGGGCGTGAAATCTTTGTCTCGTGAGAGGGTTACACCAGCAGCGGCTGAACGAATACCGGTGACGGCTGCGATGTTTCCGGCCACAACTTTGGGCACCGTGATACGGTCGCCACCGACCATCATGGCCACTTGTTGGACACGCTCGGGCTTTGCGGCGCCGATAGCATACACGGATTCACCTTGGTTGATGGCACCGGAGTAAACACGGCCGACGGCCACTTCACCAGCGTGAGGGTCCATCCAAATCTTGGTGACCATCATGGCAAGTTCTGCTTCTGGGTCGCAGTTCATCATGGCTTGACCGATGTCAGATTCCAAATCGCCCGTCCAGATGTTGGGGATACGGTACTTTTGAGCCTCAATGGGTCCAGGGAGTTTGGTGACCGCCATGTCAAGAAGAACTTCGTGAACCGGGGCCTTCTGTGCAAGCGTCTTTTGGTCTTCGTTGTTGCAGTACTCGAAAATTTCCTTGAAGGAAATGCCGGACTTGGCCATGTAAGGCACGGTGATACCCCAGTTGTGGTAAGCTGAACCGAAGGCGACGGTTCCGTCTTGAACGGACACTTGCCATGCCTTGCCCATGCCTTCTGGAGCGAATTGCTTGATGAGTTTGTTGACCTTCTTGATGGTCTCTGTGAAACGAGCCATCATGTCTTCGGGCGTGACTTGCAACTCGTTGATGAGGCGGTCCACCTTGTTGATGAACAACACCGGCTTCACCTTCTCCTTCAAAGCTTGGCGAACCACTGTTTCGGTCTGTGGCATTGGACCCTCAACCGCACAAGCGAGAATGAAACAACCGTCAACAGCACGCATGGCACGTGTGACGTCGCCACCAAAGTCAACGTGACCTGGAGTGTCGATGAGGTTGATGAGGTAGTCTGTGCCTTCCACGGCGTGAACCATCGATGCGGATGCAGCGTTGATGGTGATTCCACGAGCGGATTCTTGCTCGTCAAAGTCGAGCACACGGGCTGCGCCGGCGAGTTCGTTGGACATCATTCCGGCACCTGCGATGAGGTTGTCAGAGAGCGTGGTCTTTCCGTGGTCAATGTGAGCAGCGATGCACAAGTTCCTGATTTGAGGAAGAACGTGCATGACTTCTGTGGCCTTCTTGATGTTGTCT
>DAGF01000084.1 GCA_002495645.1 Euryarchaeota archaeon UBA549 | reverse complement strand
CTTCAAGACCTGGCAAGACAATGTCGGCTACGACCGTGAATGGATGGGCAACTTTGATCTCTCCATCCAATTTGATTGGGAACGTGCTGGCGATGTCATCGAATTTGGCGACTACGCAGGACGTGCCAAGTGGGAGCGCTCACTCCAAGTGCCTCACCAAAGCATGCGAGACGCTCTGGTCAGCATGATCACCGTCCAAGGCGACACCGAATTCGCTTCCGTTGAACAACAGCGCCACCTCCTCGCCACCGCACCGACCGACTACGACCGCTACGCTGCGGCTCGTATCATGGCCGAAGAACAGCGCCACGGATGGCAAATGGCCTACCTCCTCATGACCTACTTCGGCCAGCAAGGACGACGCGAGGCGCAAAAACTTCTCGAGCGAAACGCCCAGGACGGCGACCGACTTCTCGGGGCCTTCAACCGACCCATGCCGCACTGGCTGGACTTCTTCTGCTACACCATGTTCGTGGACCGAGACGGTAAATTCCAACTCGGCATGCTCTCCACCTCGGCGTTCAAGCCCCTCGCTGCCAGCATGGGCCCCATGCTCAAGGAAGAGTCCTTCCACCTCGGCACCGGTTCCAACGGGCTGCGCCGCATTATCAAGGCCGGCGTGATTCCATTGGACATGCTCCAGCGCTACATCAACAAGTGGGTGGCCACCGCTCACGACCTGTTCGGTGTCGATGAATCTTCATCCGCACACTGGGCCTATGTCTGGGGCATCAAGGGACGCTGGGACGAGCGCAAGAAGCTCGAAGGCGACGTCGAGGTGTCCAAGGAGACTCTCAACGAAGAAGCCCGCAAGCACTACCACGACGAAATTGTGGCTGAAGTGAGGAAACTCTGCGGCTACCTTCCTGAGGGAGCGACCGAGTTGTACGTGCCCCACGAGAACTTCAACCGAGAGATTGGCAACTTCAAGCGCCAGCGCTACACCGTTGAAGGCACCCTCTTCGAAGGTTCCGACGACGAATGGAACGCCTACGTTGCTGCCCACCTCCCCACCGCTCAGGACGAAGAGGACCTCAAGGAACTCTTCAAGCAACAATGGGTGGCTGAGAAGCCCATGACCGCTCGCCAAATCGCCTCCGGCATTGGTGCAAGCGCCTGAGTCCTGGAGTGGTTATTCATGATCCCCGTCGCTCTCTACGGCGTGGACGCCGAAATGTGTGAACGCTTTTTCGAAGACCTGCCCGGTTTGGTGACCGATGCTTACGAAGACCGTTCTTACATCGAATCGCTCTATGCCGTCCAAGCCGAACAATCGATTGAACACATCAGCATCGCTGACCAGTGGGCTGAGCGCGCCCCGTTCGCTTGGCCCGAAGACATCGTCAACGAAGTCGAGATGGTCCTGCGAACCACCACCTACCCTGATGTCTCGTTGCTTGAACATCTCATGACCCTTGATGGCGTGGACGCCCAACGAATCTCGGAATGGATGCACTTCTCGACCAACCTGTTCCCGATTTACTCCGAAAAAGCGTGTCAAACGCTTCAGAAAATGGGCCTCGAAACTCCCTACAAACCTGACGACATCGCCAGTTATGGTTTGTACGTCAACAGAATTGAAGGTCTCAAGCTCCACGCCCCAGCAGCAGGCTTACCGGAAATCGGGCTTCCCCGAACCCGCATGCTGCAGTTGGGTTTGGAGCGATTTGAATGAACAACGCCGGCGTTCACATCAAACTGGTGATCGTCGCTGCCATCTGGGGCTTTGGCTGGCCAGCAGGCCGAGTGGTCGCAACCGAACTTGAACCCATCACTGCGGCGTGGATACGCTATGTGATGGTCGTCGCCATGTTCCTCATCTTCCTCAAGTGGACGGACCAGTGGACAACGCCGTCGAAGAAACAATGGAAACAGGTGGGTTGGATTGGATTCTATTCCACCTTCATGTACCAGGTGTTGTTCATGTACGGCATGGGGTACACCGCAGCAGGTGATGCCTCGTTGATGATCACGTTCAACCCGTTGTTCACCGCCTTCCTCGCTGTCCTCTTTTTGGACGAGCGAATGTCGTGGCGCCTTCTCGGTGGTTTGGCCTTGGCTTTTGCTGGCGTCGCCGTGCTGTTCTTGGCCTCGCCCAACACGGCCATTCCCAAACTTGACCGCTGGATTGGAAACGCCTTCATCGCAGGAGCAGCGCTGGCTTGGGCAACCTCGACCATCATCATGAAACGGGTGATGACGGAGGTGCCCGACGATGCAGATGGTCCGTTGAGTCCGCTTCACCTCACGGTGTGGTCCTCGGTCATCGGTTTGGCCATTCTCACACCGTGGGCGGGCTTTGAATCGTTGAACGCCGGTTGGACAAGTCCGAGCATGGATGCATGGACCGGCATCGTCTTTCTCGCCGTGTTCTCAACCGTTCTCTCGTATGTGTGGTTTGCAGACGGCATCCGTATCATCGGAGCGGGACCCGCTGCTTTCTACGTCTATCTGGTTCCACCGTTTGGCATCCTCGCAGGATGGCTTCTGTTGAATGAACAACTCGGAGCTTCATTGCTGGTCTCCTTCGCCCTCATCGTGGGTGGTGTGGTCTTGGCGCAGTCAAAACAGAAAGGCGCCGGACAAGCATCATGAAGGTGAGGCGCCTCCTCGGTTCATGCCCATTGAACGTGTAGCGGTGATTGGAGCAGGAACCATGGGCGCAGGCATCGCTCAAGTGTGCGCTCAAGCCGGATGGCAAACCAACCTCTACGATGCGTTTCCAGAAGGGCTTGAGCGCGGCATGGACCGCATCGCAGCCTTTTGGGAGAAAGGCATCGCCCGTGGAAAAACCACGCCCGAACAACGGGATGCTTGGGCGGCCAACATCACGGCGGTCGACGACCTTGCCGTTGCGGTCGGTGATGCCGATTTGGTGATTGAAGCCGTTCCAGAACTGCCTGACCTCAAACACAGCATCTTCGCTCAACTTGACAAACTTGCACCCGCTCACGCCATCCTCGGCACGAACACCTCCTCGCTTTCCATTGCCGATATTGCTGGCGCAACCAGCAACCCGGAACGCGTGATTGGTATGCATTTCTTCAATCCTGTCCCCATCATGAAATTGCTTGAGCTGGTTCGCCATGAGCGCACCTCGCAGGACACCATCGCCACGGCGCAAGAAGCGGGCCAAGCGATGGGAAAAACGTGCATTTTGGTCAAGGACATTCCTGGCTTTGCCACGAGCCGCCTCGGTGTCGTCCTCGGCAACGAAGCCATCCGCATGCTCGCTGACGGTGTCGCCAGCGCCAAGGACATCGACACCGCGATGGTGCTCGGCTACAAGCACCCGATGGGCCCCTTGGCCCTGACCGACCTGGTGGGGCTTGACGTCCGTCGAGACATCTTGCTGAATCTCCAACGTTCGTTCAACGACGACGCCTATGCACCCCATCCATTGCTGGAACACCTTGTGGCTCAAGGTCGACTCGGCAAAAAGACAGGAAAGGGGATTTACGACTGGTCGAGCGGGCAGGCAGAAGAAACCGACCTCAGTGGGTTTTAAGACAAGTATCAAGTACACGCTGAGCAAAGTACGACCATGAGTGAACCCAACATGACGCCATGGGGTACCATCGCTGAAGCTGCCGACTGCGAACCCGAATCTCCCGCAGCACCATCGGCTTCTGAAGCGGATATCACGGGCCCGACCCCGACCATGATGCAACAAATCACACCAGAAATGGTCGCTGCTGGCTACCAACCTGGCATGGCGAGTCAAAGCGTTGTGGTGAGTGGGAAAAAGGGACCGAAGGTGCCCATGATTGTGGCTGCTGTCCTCGTGGTGATTGGCATTCTCGGCTTCGTGATTGGCGGTGTTGCAGGCGGCGCCCTCGAAGAAACGCTTGAGGGTATTGAAACAGGACCCTACACGTCCGACCACGTTCCTGAGGAAGCACTCGTCCATACCGACGATGATAATGCGGGCGAAATGGGGTGGTACCTGCTGATTTCCGGCGACCCGAAGGTCGACGAAAACAGCAACGGCGTACCTGACGCCTGCGATGCATTGGGAACGTTGAGCATCACCGACGCTGACGGTGACGACATCAGCGAGCGTGTAGCCACCATCGACTGCGCAAAGCGTTGGGATTATTACGACATCGAAGACCATGTGGTGGTCGGCGTCATCTGCAGCACCATCAACGACCAAGAGGATGGAAGTGCACTGAACGAATGTGAAATTGGCGATGAAATCTTCGTCTCCAACAGCAACAATGTTCCGATGAAGGTCGTGGATCAGGACGCCATGTTCATTCCCATTTTGGGGGAAATCGTGGGCCAAGGTGCTGTCATGGGCACCTCCTTCTTCGCGGGCTGCTGTTCAATTTGTGGCGGGCTCATCGCCCTCGTTGTGGGTCTCATGCGACTTGGCGGTGGCAAGCAGGAACAGATACAGTTCCAAATCCAGTGATTCAATCAAAGGACGGTTGTCGCTTTTCGAGGAAAGCGGCCACGCCTTCTTTGAACGCCTCGGTCGTACCAGCGGCTTCGATGAGCGTGCGCTCATGGTCCAAATGGGTGGAGAAATCATTGTCTGTTTGAACGTGCAAAAGGTGTTTGGTCGCTTCCTTGGTATGAGGTCCCCACGAAGACCAAACGGTGGCCAAGCCGATGGCCGTCTCCATCAACGAATCAGCATCAACCAGCACATCGATGGCCCCATACTCATGGGCTTCACGGCCCGACCAGACCTCGTTTTGCATGAAGAATCGGCGAGCACGCTGTTCGCCCACAAGACGAGGAAGAAGCCAGGTCGTTCCACCGTCCGGTGAAAGACCCATCCCAGCATAGGACGCAGCCATGCGGGCATCGTTGGTGCCGACCCGAGCATCGCAAGCCAAGGCAAGACCGAGTCCCCCGCCAGCAGAGACGCCGTTGAGGGCAGCCACCACGATCGTGGAGGAGGTGCGCATGCGTTGGAGCAGCGGATGAAGCACGCCCGTGAGATTACGAATTAACTCGGGGGCGGTGTTGGATTCAATTGAATCTTGAAAGGCGTTGATATCAGCACCGGCTGAGAAAAAGCGCCCGTCGCCTGTCAGCACGATGGCTTTCGTGGCCTTGTCCATCAAACCCGCATCAATCGCCTCGGCAATCGTGGGCAAGAAGGTCATCGAGAACGACTGCGTTGAGGCTTGACCGGCCATTTTAATGAGACGAACAGCGCCTTGTTGATCAACTTCAACCGCCATCTCACCACCTCACAACTTCACGTTGACGTTCTTGACTTTCGTGTAGAAGCGGAGCGCATCTTGGCTCTGCTCCACACCGATTCCAGAGTGCTTCCAACCGGTGAAGGCCGTTTGTGGGAAGGTGATGGGGTACTCGTTGATGGAGACCATACCGCACTCCAAATCCCGTGCCATCTTGTGAGCACGGCTCAGGTCGTTGGTCCACACACCGTTCAACAGACCAAAGGGCGTGTCGTTGGCGAGTTCCAGAGCTTCTTCATCCGAAGAAAACGTCGTGACGGCCAGCACAGGACCGAACAACTCGTCTTGGAACAGCAGGTGGGAACGGTCCACGCCAGTGACAACGGTCGCTTCCATGAAAGCCCCGTCCCGGTCGAGCGCCTTCCCGCCCAACACCACCTTGCCGCCTTCCTTCAGGCCGGCCTCGAGTTTCTCGAGCACTTCGGCTCGGTGGCGTTCGTGTACCAAACTGCCCATGCGCACACCCTCTTCCATGCCTGGGCCAACGGGCCACTTGGCGACCTCGGTGCACACCGCCTCAACGAGGTCGTCGTGAACATCCTCGTGCACCAGGAGACGGGAGCCAGCCCAACACATCTGACCGGCGTTCATGAAGATACCAAAGCAGATGGCCTTCGCAGCGTAGCGGAGATTGGCATCGGGGAAGACGATGTTTGCACCCTTTCCACCGAGTTCAAGCGTGACGGGGGTCAACTGCTCGCTGGCCTTGGCCATCACGGTCTTTCCGGTTGGCACACCGCCCGTCAACACAACACCGTCAACGCCAGGGTGGCCGGCCAAGGCGTCCCCGGCAAGAGCACCGGAACCGGTCAAGACCTGCAAGACGCCGGAAGGGAGGCCCGTTTCGGCCTCGTCGATGGCTTTGCTCCAGGCAATCAAGGAAAGCGGGGTCCATGAAGCAGGTTTGGCGATGACCGTGCACCCGGCAGCGAGTGCAGGAGCAATGGAGCGCAGAGCCAGTTGCAGTGGGAAGTTCCACGGAACGATGTGAGCGGTGACACCCAGAGGTTGGCGAAGGGTGTAGTTCAATCGAGGACCAGGGACGGGAATCGTGCTGCCTTCGATTTTATCGGCCAGACCGGCGAAATATTCCAGCGTCCAAGCACCGTAGCGGATTTCAGAAAGTGCTTCTCGGAAGGTCTTGCCGTTGTTCGAGGATTCAACAACGGCCAACTCCTTGGCCTTGGCGTAGGTTACGGCTGCCATTTTGTTGAGGATACGTCCGCGCTGAGCGGGGTCCATCGCTTTCCAGTCAGCGTGATTCAGGGCTTCACGTGAAGCCGCCACACACCGGTCGACATCGCCAACGGTCGCCTTGGGCACCGTCGCCATGACGTCGCCCGTTGCGGGATTGAGCACATCGCTGGTTTCTTCGTTCTCTGCAGCGCACCATTCTCCGGCAATCCACATCTGTTCTTCGGCCATGAAACTTCCAAGCCAAGACGCTTCAAAGGGGCATCGGTGGAAGCCTCCGCCCTCAAACCCCGACCCAACAAGCCACGGACGACAGAACCCTCATGTGCCCAAGCCCTCCACCGCTCTTCATGACCACGAGGGTGGGGATGGCGCAGCGCACCGCCCAAACCCTCTCAACGCGTCCACCACGTCTGCTCATCATCGCCGGTGCAACCGGTGTGGGCAAATCCACCGCAGCCGTGGGTGTAGCCCAACGAGCAGGCTTCACTCGCGTGATGTCAACCGATGCCATTCGCGAAATCATGCGAGCCACCGACACCGAGCACGAACACGAGGCCCTCCACCGCTCCTCGTTCTCAAAAGGAAGCAGCGGCGAGCCAGTTCTTGACTGGAACGAAACCTGCCTTGCGGTCGAGGCCGGCGTATCGGCGACCCTCGAGCGAGCACGACGTGAGGGCATTGACCTGTTGTTGGAGGGCGTGCACATCGTTCCCAGTGCCCGGCTGCTCAAGGCGTGGGAAGACGCCGGGGGCGTGGCGCTCGGCGTGGTCATGGTCGTCGATGAGGAGCGTTCCCACCAAGCGATGCTCAAATCCCGAGATGCCCATTCCTACCGAAGGTCAGACCGCTACCTCGCCAACTTTGGCCGTATTCGCGCCATCCAAGACGGGTTGATTGAGCGTGCAAAAATCGCCAACTGGCCGATGGTCGACCCGACGCGTGTCGACAACGACGTGGAGCGAATCTTCACCTTGCTCAACCGAGCGATTGACCAGCATCACGAAGACTGAACATCCAGCGTGAAATTCACGTCGTAGTTGAGCATCGCTTCCCCATCGGAGACGCCGAGTTCGGCAGCGACAGCGATGGTGCTGGCATCAACCTCTGTCAGCACCATGTTGGTCAATTTGATCTCCACACCCCGAAGTTCACCGTGATGGAGGAGGTCGTCGTGAACGGTCTCAAAGCCCAATTCTGCCGCCTCCATGGGCTCCAATCCACCGTCCACCCACAGGTCCATGCGTGCTTGCGTGAGTGGCTGAATGGATTCCAACACCTGATTGGTGGTGTCGATGACGTCGTCTGAAGCCGCTTCGTGTGGCAGGGTTAGGCCAGCGACCTTCACGCCAAAAATGGCCATGGACAACAGCGACATGAGCAGCACCACGCCGGTGGCCAGAAGCATCTGTCCTGCTTGGGATTCACGCAGGTCGGTGCTCTGCATCAGGCACCACCTCCGCGGGCCCAGACATCAAGGGTCACCGTCCACACATAGGGCCCGATGACGACGAGATGATGAACAGCAACCGTACCACTGGAGGGTGAGCCCACCGTACCGTGAGGGGTGGCCACAGAACTGTCCTTTGCAAGCCAACAGTTGGCTTCCTTCCCCGGTGCAACGGCGGATTGGAGGAGTTCACACGCACCCTCCCGGTCGTCGTTGGCGAGCAATTCCTCCAATCGGTTCTCACCTTCAATCTCAGCTTCAAGGCCGAGTCCGTAGCGAATAGCGTCATCGCCGGCCATCTCCAAGGATGAATCGAGCGCAACAGAAGGTGAATCGGGGACGTGAACACGAATGAGGAATGTGGCTGACATGAAGAACAGCCAGAACAGCGTCAGCATCTCCAAAATATGGATCTGCGCCTCTTCGTCATGACGCATGGCATCAACCTCCGAAGTAGAGCGGTGAAGGAACGAAGCTGCCCGATGACGGGTTGAGTCCGGGTACTTCGGTGATGCCGATCAAATCCGGTGAAAAGGCAACGAGATTGAAGATGACCAGGGCGACCACGATCATCATGCCAGAGTGCTTGAATCCGGTGGAAAAACGACCCGTCGCCATCAAGCCGGCCATCGAACCATTACCCAGCGCTTGCATGGTCACGCCGTAGTAGAAAATGGTCAGGAAAAACAGCGGGTCAATGTTGCGGATGGTCATGTTTCCAATGGTTTGGCCGCCGCTGTCGCCGCCGTCCTCGCCACCGGAGTTGGAACCGGCAATGGCGGGAATAAACACCTTGGCCAGAACGACAATCACGCCAAGGAAAACGAAATACGACGTCCAAATGACCGCAATGTACGAACCGATGGCTCGTTTACGTTCACCCTCAAGGAACTTCAATTCACGAGAGTCGTTGGCGGCCGTGACCAGAATGTCAGAAATCTTTCCACCCGCGCGGTCGGCTTCGGCAATGAGCGTGATCGCACGCCGAACAAGCGGTGTTCCCACCCGTTCGGCGAACTGACGAATGACATCGGAGAACTTGACGCCCCAACTGAGTTGGTCGGACATCTTCTTGACTTCGTCATTTAATGCCCCGTATTCGGATGTCGCCAGCGTTTGGACCGCCACCGTCATGGAAAGACCACCCTTCCAGTACTCGGCCAAATCTCGGAGGAAATCCGGGAATTTTTCCTCGACTTCGTTCTTGGCGTCCTCGACCTTTTCCCAGTAATAGGAGGCCGGGTAGATGAAGAAAAAGAAGGTCAAACCAAAGAAATTGAGGAAGATGGTGGGGTGAACCTTGAGCGGACCGGCTTCAACGGCTGGCCCGAGCCAGAGGGATTTGTTGTTCATGTTCGTGGGGATGCCATCCTGATAGTGAACGGTCATGTCAAAGGTGACCGTTTGCAGGAACTGTCCCTCTTGCGAGGTCATGAAAATCAATTCATACCGCGAGTCGGGTGGAATGCTGAGCATGAACAGTTGCTGTTCGCCGGTGTTGGCCGTGTCGTTTTCGAATTCGAGAATGTCACCGCCCGAAGTTCGAATCGCCACGGTGTAGTCGTAGGAGCCCGAGGCTTCAACGGTGTAATTCAGCCACAGGGGCTGCAACACGGCCGTCCCACCCGTAGAGGATTCGGGTACCCCAGGGACATCGAAGTTCTTTCCGCGTTTGGTCACCATGGTCCACTCTTCGCCTTCCCATGTGATACGGTCTGGCTCATCTTGGAGAATGGAACAGGTTTGGTTCGCCGTGTAGGTTGGCTTTTGGTTGGTCTGGAAATATTCCCCCGTTGGGTTTCCAAGTTCATCCTGTGCGGTCGCCCCGCAGTAGAGGTTGGTGAACATCGGCTCGCCGTTGGCGGTGGGCACGAATCCAGAATTCGCAATCCAAAACAAGCCGCTGCCAAGGCCGAGAATGATGGAAAAGAAGAGAATGACGTACAACCTTGTCAAGGTCGTGTCGTCTTTGGGCAAGTCCAAATTGACGACGATTTTCTCTTTCTTTCGTGCCAACCTTTCTCCCCCCTCTACATCTCTTGCTCCTTACTGCTGGTCCACACGAGGATGGCGTAGGCGATGTGAATCATCGGAATGAATCCGAGCACAATGCCGTAAAGCATGCCTTCACTCATTTGAGCACCCGAACCCGAAACCCAGAACATGATGACGAGCATGACGATCAAAAACAGCGGCATGGCGACAGCGACCACAATGTAGGATTCCGCCAGAAGGGCAATGGATTCGAGGAATTGCCCCAGGCGGGTTCGGTTTTCACGCATGTAGTGCTCTGCACGGTTGAGGAAGAACAGCTTGAGTTGACCGCCTGCAGTTAGGGTGCCGACCATGCCTTGGAAAAATTCTGTCAGCCAAACCGAAGCAGCACGGTCAACGCTCATCTTCATCGCCGTGATGAGGTCGTAGCCAAGCAACGTGATGTCGCGATAAATCATGGCGGCGTCATCAGCGACGTCGCCGTAGATGTCCTTGTTCATGGCAAGGGAGCGGAAAATCTTCGCCGGCGTGGCGTTAGCGGCTGACATGGCGGCGGTGTAGGACGCAGCGTAGGGCAGGTACTTCTCAATCATGTCAGCACGGCGAGTGGCTTCTCGCTTTGCGCCACCCTTGTTGTATTTGTAGGCCGCATAGGGGATGATGACACCGCCTAAGGCGACGATGATGACCTTCAGGGCGGCGGGGAAGACTTGCAATGCATATTCAGGACAACCATTGCCTGGCTGTGTGGGGTCAACGAGGTCGGGGTTCCAATACTCCCACTCGAAGCAAGGATTGAGCGTGGCCGAATCTTGGATGCTTTCGTAAAAGGCGATAACACCGATATCGGGAATGAAAAAGACCGCCACAAAGGCCCACGACATCAGAGTGATGGCAATGGAGGTGACGATGACGGTGGACAAGTACACCTCGGGCATCATGCCCATGGAACCCTTGACGAGGTTCGCTGACAATTCCTTGTCGTTGCGAGCACGCTTCTTGACAAACGGCCCGAGCAGCCGATTGCAGATGCGTTGCCATGCCGTCAGGTCCATTGTATCACCGTGATAGAATTCGCCGCCTCACTTCAACCCGTCCACACGAGCGAGGATTTCGTTCGGACGCACGTAGTATTCGGTGACGATTTGAGACACTTGGTCTGCCTTGCGGATATCGTTCAACACCATCCACTCAAGGATGCGCTTTCGGGTACGAAGTTCACGTCGCATCTCCTCTTGGCTGTAGTTGATTTTGACCATGATTTTCTCCAACACATAGGATTTTCCGCTGAAGATGAAATCGTCGTTGGTGACGTCCCATCGGAACACTTCGTTGGTGATGACCTCCATGGAGTTGGGGTCAATACCGACGATTTCCACCACCTGCTTGGTTCGTCGTACACGGCGTCCGTTGATACGGGTCTGAATCTGAATTGAACAGGCTTCAAGCGCCGGTAGAAGCACACGTGGGATGTCGATTGGCTTGTTCTCCAAACGGTGAACGAGCGAGGGAACCGAGTCGGCGTGAACCGTGGAATACGCGCAGTGGCCGGTGGCCATGGCTTGGAACAGAACGTAGGCTTCAGCACCACGGATTTCACCCACGATGATGTATTCCGGCCGTTCACGTAACGCTGCTTTGAGCAATTCGAACTCACCGATGACACCGTCATCGCTCTCACCACCGAACCCTTGCCGAGTCAGCCCCGGCACCCAATTGGGTTGAGGGATGTTGACTTCACGGGTGGATTCGATGGACACGATCTTCATTTGCCAGGGGATGAAAATGCACATGGCGTTCAGGGTCGTCGTCTTTCCAGACGCCGTACCACCGACGAACAGCATGGGCACTTCGTTCTGGAAGGCGATCCAAAGATAAGCGACCATCAAGGAGGACATGGTTCGGAACGCAACGATGTCTGCCGGGGAGAACGGGTCGTCCTTGAACCGGCGAATACAGAAGGCTGAACCGCGAGTTGAGATTTCATGGCCCAGCTTCATAACGATACGTGAACCGTCCATCAGCGTTGCATCGAGCAATGGCTCAGCCACCGAAATGTGCTTACCACAACGTTGAGCGAGTTTAATCACATAGGATTCCAATTCTTCATCGGTCTCCCAAACGCAGGTGGTTTCCACCGATTCGAACTTGCGGTGGTAGGCGAAGATGGGGACATTGGTCCCGTCGAGTGAAATATCTTCCACGTTGACGTCGTTCATCAGCACGTCCATCTTGCCGTAGCCAATGAGGTCTCGGCGCAGGTAGTAGAAGAGTTTGGACTTCGATTTCTTGTTGATTTTCATGCTGTAGGATTTGATGACCTTGTCCATCGCCGTGCGGACATAGGCTTCTGGATTGGAATCAATCTCCTCGATGTTGGCGGTCAAGGAGCGAATGAAGATGTCCATGATCTCATCGCG
>DAGF01000015.1 GCA_002495645.1 Euryarchaeota archaeon UBA549 | reverse complement strand
CGCAAGGTCCCTGGACGGCTTTCTGGTGACCGTCGACGATGAGGATGAGAACACGTGGTTGTTTGAGACATTCGCCTCGTGGGACAATCAATCCCGGCATCTTTGGACTGGTCTATCTGACGCAACAAGCGAAGGCGAATACCGTTGGCACGACGGCACGCCGTTTTTGTATCGAGACTGGGGTGAAGCCCAGCCCTCTGAAGGGGGGGACGAACACTTTGTTCACATCGCAAGCACCAACATGGGGAACATTGAACCTGGCACCTGGAACGATTTGGAGAACGACCCGCAATACTTCCCCGTTTACGGCGTGGTGGAAATTGGACCTGGTGCGGATTATGCCCTCCGATTTGATGGGAGTTCAGACCATGTTGTTATGGATCACACTGACGATTTGGACATGACGAACATGACGCATTTGGAACTGTCAGCATGGATTTACCCGTACGGTCTTGAGTCCAACCAATTCATACTCATGAAGGGTGATTACGGCTGGGGCATGTACCTGCAAAACAACCGTCTCGCCTTCTCATCAGAATACAGCCTTTCTCGACACCCTGTTTCCAACGCAACCGTCGAAGCCGACACCTGGTCCCTTGTTCAAGTGAACGTCGTGGTCGGTGAGAGTTACACCTTCCACATTAACGGCGAGGAGGCAGGGGTGGTTTTGGACGATGAGGCGACCATTCCCATGGGCGATTTTGGCTCCAACGACTGCTTTGAGAGCGGGGAGTCCTGCGACGAGTTGTTCATTGCTCGCATGGGAGCCGGTTGTGATTGCTCGCACTTTGAGGGTGTTTTGGACAACGTCTCTGTTCGTGCTGGACTCGACGCCGAAACACTGGAACAACGGATGCACCTTGACTTCCCGGAGGGTGAAGGAAGCGAGACATGGGATGCAACAGGCCAATACATGGCCAGCATCGAAGGTGCCGACTGGGTCATGCCCGACGGTAGCATCGTGGCTCAGGCGGTTGAGTTGTTCATTGGCGAGAGTTACGAACTTGATTTCGCAGCCGAAGGCGACACCTTACTCTTCTTTGTCGAAATTGAGGAATACACTCGGCAATTGTTCTGGACCTCCTACTCGCTCAAGTTTGGCGACTTTGAAGAGATGACAGAATACGCCGTCTATGCACAATCCAACGAAATTCCAGATGAATGGAACCACGATACGGTTTCCTACGGCGAATGGGGCTTTGTTTACGATGCTTGGTCTTGGCCCGACGAAGGCGTGATGTGGTTCACGATGATTCTTGGTACCGATGTTGAGGAATTGTTGATTGAACTTGACGCCGACATCGCTGACCCACCACCCACCTTGGATGATATGACGGAGTTGAAGGAAAGCATCCCCGTGACCAACCAAGAAGTAGGTGGGGGTTCCTTCAACAACGGTGATGTGAACATGAATTATTACTACGTTAATGTCACTGAACCACTTGCAGACCTTCGCGTGCGAACCTATGACGGGAAAGGCAACGTCAACATTGGCATCTCCTACTACAGCCCTCCACAACCCACCATGTGGTGGGAAGAACCGATTGGCTTTGACGACGATGACGCGAAGGGAGGCGAAACGAACGCTGTGTTGGAATCCTGGTCCACTGGACCTGGCAACGAAGAGGAAGTTCACCTGTTTGATGTCGAACCTGGACTGTATTATATCACGGCGTATTCCTTCCGCAATGCACGTGAATTCACCATCGTGGCAGATTTCGTTTATCCTCCAGAAAATGTTGACCCGGATGACGCCATCATTTTGACGCCCGGCGTGGAATATGGATTGCTGAGCGGATACGAAGGTCTTTCGCAGTACTTCAAGGTCGAAGTTCCTCAAGGCACGGAGCGTTTGGTCGTTGATTTGAACGATGGAGCGGGCGATGCCTCGCTCTACATGCGCTTGGACCAAGCACCCTCCACCTCCACCTATGACCATCATTCAACCGCCGAAGGTGCCGATGACCGCATTGCGTTCAACGACCCAACCCCTGGCTGGTGGTACATACTTCTCACCTCGGAGTCGGCGTTTACGGGCGTGAACATCGTGGCCGAATTCGCAGATCGCTATGTTTGGGATTACGATGGAACACCGCTTGAACTCTATCGTGATGAACCGCTTGACGGCATCAGCGTCGCCAAAGGTGGCGAGATTTTCTTCTTCGCCATGCTCGGAGAGCCCGGCAATGTGTTCTCCATTGAAGCCTACGGGGGTTCAGGCGACATCATGCTCACGCTCGAGGGTGTCCAGTATGAAATGGAATTCAACGAGGGAGGCGGCCGCCCAGGTGCCGGATTTGGTCTTGATGTCTCCACCTCGTCCTTCGTGATGAACAGTGGGAAAGAAGGGACGAACCACAAAATGACCGTGGAATTCCCAATGAACGGCCGTATGGACATCACCTTGACCGGGTTGTCGGATTCAGAAGAAATCAGCCTGGTTGCCCGCTGGGATGAAACGGAGTTGCCCATCGACCCCATTGAACCCGGTGATGGTGAAGAACCAACAACGGTTGAATCATGTGTGGAAGGAACGACGGCCTTCTTTGAGGAGGTTGACAGCAACGGCGATGGTGTTCTTGACGAACAAGAGCTGAAGGTGTCGGACCTGCCGCTTGAAGACACCAAGTCCATTGATTTGAACAAAGATTCCTTGATTGAATACAGGGAAGCGCTGCAATTTGGCTGCACATGCGATATCGAATTGGAAACCGTATTTGACGAATTTTCTGCCGGCCGCGACGAAGTCTCATTGTCGACTCTGCAATCTCACGGTTGGGAAAATGACTACGATTTCGACATCATCAACGTGAACGACGATGATGAAATTGACCGTGATGAATTGGAATTGCTTCTCTTGGTGTGTGAGACCACCTACGATGCCTTTGACCGAGACGGCGACGGTGTCCCCGATGAGAAGGATGCCTTCCCTGAAGACCCCACGGAAACCAAAGACACCGATGGTGATGGTGTTGGTGATAACGCCGATATCGTTGCAAGCGTTTCCAACGACATCATTTACGCCACCGCAGGTGTCATGTTCTTGATTTTGGCAGGCGCCTTGCTTGGCTTCTTGCGCTCTACCAGGACCCAGCGTATTGAATCAGACGTGTGGTCGGACGAAGACCGGATGAATCAGGTCATGTTTGGCGAAGGCTCATCCAACGACTACGCCAAGGAACCTGTGGATTTTGAATCCGCCATGACCTCCAAGGTTGCAGGTCCGTTCTCCGAACCGGACGGACTGGTTGAATCCCTCCAAGATGACCTAGAGCCATCGGGCCTTCTTGGTGTGGATGCTCCACACCCCGATTTGATGGGGATGATGTTGGACGGTGTTGAGACGGTGGAATACCCCACGGGCAGTGGTGTAGTCTGGACAAGGTCGTCCCCTGATGTGCCGTGGGAGCCAAAGGCCTAGATTGAGAAGACCTGATACGCTTGAATGCTCGCCGCAGACTTGCCCCTGTAGTGTAGTGGATATCACCCCGGCCTCCGGAGCCAGGAACCCGCGTTCGAATCGCGGCAGGGGCGTTCAGTCCGAGACAAAACCGTTCCAACGACGCATATAATCGATGAATGTGGAGTTCAGTTTTGCTTTTTGCAACGTCGCTTCATCAAAGGGAGGCCTGCTTGGCTCACTCGACCCTGCGGCAAGATAGGTGGGCCAATCCGGATGAGCAATTCCTGCTCGGGCTACGCCGACGAAGTCTGCACCTTGGTCGTGAGCGAGTTGAGCATCATCGGCGTTCCACACTCCGCCGGTAGAGATGAGCGGGATGCCATCTACCAACACGTCCCTGAAATGTGTCGTATACGGCTTTTCCACGCCGTTGTATGCACCCGTTTCGTTGATGTCCCAACACGAGACATGAACAAAATCGAGTTCCATCTCATTGCAAAGATGGAGCGTTTCCAATGCATCATCGAGGTCCAGATCACACGTAGGCAAGACGGGTGATAGGCGAACACCGACCAAAAAATTAGGACCCGTAGAACGGCGTACTTCTCGAACGATTTCTTCCAAGAATCGTGTACGCTTTCTTTGGTTCCCACCCCACTCATCGTTCCTACGATTGGTGGACGCACCGAGGAATTGAGCGATCAAATACCCGTGAGCTCCATGGAGTTCAACACCCTGGAAGCCGGCTTCCTCACATCGCTTTGCAGCGAGGCCAAAGGCCCGAATCGTTTGGTCAATCTCTGCAGACGTCATCGCTCTGCTCTGTCCAAGCCCGTTTCCCAGTTCATTTTCCGAAGCGGATTTAGGCTGGAGTCCGGTCAATCGCTCGGGCGCTCGCATCCCACCGTGAAAGAGTTGGGCGAGTCCAACACCGCCGTGCTGGTGAATGGTGGTCGCCAGTTGGGTGAGCCCTTCGAGGTGCTCATCGGACCATGTTCCAAATTCGCCCTCCCAGCCCTGACCGTCTTCTTCAACATGCGTTGCAGCGGTGGTGATGATACCAAATCCGCCTTCGCTTCTGGCCTCAAGCCACGCGATTTCATCTTCTGAAAGCACGCCGTTGTCATGGCTCTGTTTATTGGTCATGGCAGCCAGTACGGTTCGATTGCGTACGGAAAGCGAACCTCGCTTGAACACATAAGGTTCGAGGACGGGGTGCATGCCTTGACATCACGCTTCCCTCCATCATCGTTTCCAACCACAGCGCTCATGAATTGCTGCGTATTCCAGCGCACATCAGCAGGCGTGATCTAGTGGTTATGATGGGAGGTTCCCAACCTCTCTACCCGAGTTCGACTCTCGGCGTCTGCACCTTTACAGCCGCTGCCCACGCCGGTTTGAACCCGTCAAGGCCATGATGTTTCGATGCATGTTTGGTAGCATTTCGAACATGATTAACGCCAGCAGGAACATGGCGAAGAGGCTCACGAACCGAGCAACATAGCTGTGGCCGAATTCGAACACACTCAGCCCCCACAAGTCCCAATGGGTGTAGGTCATGTGCATCCAAATGAGGCCTGCATTCCTGAATACGTTGAGAGCGTGGATGGTTGGGATAACCAATAGCAGGGCCCGCGTTCGTTTTTTCCACGACATGTTCAACACCGAAATAGCGCCGATGAAGAGCACCATTGACTGGATGGCCGTGCACGCCAGCACGAAATTGATGCCAATCATGGTGCCGTCGGCCAACAACAATTCGGATTGAAACGCGTATTCACCCGTGAAGTCCGTAGCAAACCATCGGTTGCCTTCCCACGCTTCCCAGGAGACTCTTCCCGAGGGGTCGTTGACCCACGTGGTTCCAATTTCAATGTCCTGGCCGGTGGCAAATCCGAGAAACCACGCCGATTGTGAGGCCACGAACCAAATGGCGAGCACACTTAGGTAGGGGACATAGGAGATGAGAAGGTAAGGCCCTCCTGCAAATGCGACGGTGCCACGGGCCCAAACGATGGCTTCTTTCCGCTGGTCGACTGCCGTTTCTTCCCACCACGCTGCAAGGCAGCTGAGCGGAAGGGTCAAGGCCGACATGACGGTCAAAATCGGGTCGTTGTGTCCGTGGTAGGTCCACGCTTGGGAAAAGAAGTACACACCGACCAAAATCCATCCTGTTTGGGCCAAGCGAACCACGGAGCGTTCTCGCCACCACCACGCTGCACCGAGCAGGACCATACCGGCTGCGCCGATGAGTGTGGCCGTTTCTCGTTCGATGAGCACGGACCAACCGAGGAGGTGATGCACTATCAAGGTCTCCAAATGAGAACAAAGGCCATGTGTCGTCTAGCAGGCCGTGAACCATGGACGGCCCTTTCGTGCAAACTGCGCCGCTCATGTCGTATTCTGCGCGGGCGGATTCACCCATCGCTTTTCTTGACCGAGACGGCGTTCTGAACCTCGGGAAAGCCGGATATGTCAATCGTCCAGAGGAAGTTGAACTCCTCAGTGGTGCAGCACAAACGGTCGCCTCCCTCCGGAAACAGGGCTACCTCATTTGCGTGGTCACCAACCAGTCCCCCATTGCCAGAGGCCTTTGGGGACCTGAGCGACTTGAACTTCTTCATGCGACCGTGCAGGAACACCTGCTTGAAGAGCATCCGGACGCACATATTGATGCATTTTTGACTTGCCCACACCGGTATGAGGACCGATGCAGTTGCCGCAAACCTTCGCCAGCAATGCTCCATTTGGGTCATCATCTTCTTCGCGGAGATGCGAGTCTCGTTCCTTCCTTTTCACCGGCACTTTGTCCGGTGGATACGCCCCAAGTGAATTGGTGGGGTGCTAAACCCATCCCGCCACACCCGCTCGATTTGATGGTTGGGGACCGAACCTCCGATATGGGAGCAGGCTGGGCCTACGGTGCGAGGCTCTTCCGTGTGTCCAAAACAATTGGTCTTTCTCAAGTACATCAGCGACTCCTCAGAGACGAGGACCCCGGGGACGAGTTTCAGCCGTAGGTGAGCGCATGGGGTGGTTGGGTCTAGACGATACGGATTCGCTCCAGGGCGGATGCACGACTGCATCGTTCCACGCCTTGCTTGCTGATTTACCGAGCAACATCAAGACGGGTGTTCCTCGGTTGGTACGTTTGTGGCCGTTTGCTCAGCGGCGAACACGAGGAAATGCTGCGCTGGCGGTTGAACTTCATGCGCCCGATGAGGCTGTGCTGATGGACCATCTCGATGATTGGTGGAGGCGCCATCTTGCACCCTTGGAGGGGTTGGTTGAGGCTTCAACGATGTCCGACCGACCTCAATCACCAGCCAGCCCAGGCATGGTGTACTATCGGGAGCGTCCCGACGAGGCGTTTTATTGGAGTGCGGTAAGACAGGAAGTGGACCTTCTCAGTACGCCAACGCCGCACCGTGCTTGGGGCGGTCATGGAAAAATCGGTGCTGCTGCCGCTATTTCTTGGCCTGGCCAGCAGGTGACGTGGGAAGCGATTGCATGGAGGTCAACGACTGAATCAACACAACCACGGCGAATCGATATGAACGCTCTCTTGGACATTGACGCCATGGTGGGCGTGGTGTTGTCGAGGGACCCGCGAAACGGGAGCGGTCTTATCGCACCTCGTGGACCCTCCCCCGTCCTTTTTGGTGTCCGCGCGACAAGTTTTGAGGCTGCAGAAGGTGCTTGTCTCCATTTGCTCGATGCGCCAAAAACCGAGGAGGCATCGGCTTGGAGAGTCTTTGAGACCAATCAGGCAAGTGGGGACCATTTGCCGCCCGTTCAGTCGTTCACCGTCGCATCGGTTGGAACGCATCCTGCTCGCAAACACGCCCATGTCCGAACTGATGGCCCCACCGTTGTGGCCTACGCCGAAGGAGGGGCCGTGAATGCACTGGCCCGTTGGCTCCAAGAAGGTGACAAGATTTCCGTAGCAGGCCTGCTCCATCCTGATGGAACCCTGCATGCTGAGCGATTGAAAGTGGATTCCTGGGTGCACCGAACCTACCAACGGCCCCTATGTTCTTCCTGCCGTGTGCGAATGAAAAGCATGGGGAAGGGGCAAGGATTGCGATGCCCATCGTGCAAGTCAACGGCGCCCGATACGTGGGATGGCGTACCGGTAGAGCCTCCACATACGGGCTGGGTTGAACCTCCCATGGATGCGCGGCGCCATCTCGCTCGACCGCTATCTTGGGAAGATTCGGACGGAAGGATGTAATTGGTGCAAAACGATGAAAAGGAACTCCATCCAGTTCAAAGCATGGAGCCAGAGACCACCAAGAACATCGCCTACGCCGTCATGGGCTTGAGCCTGCTGCTCATGGTGTGGTTCATCAGTCAACGCGCCATGAAAAACCGGTCGTCCATGCTTGAATCAAACGCCCCAAAAATTGCTGGTGAGGATGAAATGGACGGTGGTGCGCGCAATCCGCAACAATTCGATGAACCCGATGAGGACGCTCTTGAAGAAATGGCCAAACTCTTGGGTGAAGACGAAGATTCAGGCGACGAATCCTGAATCTTCAATCACAACATCGGTGGCCTTGTCGCCTCGCATGAGCACCCGCTTTCCACCATTGGTTCCTCGCCACAACCGCCAAATTTCGTAGCCCTTTTTGTCCATGGCATCCGCTGAACGAGCGATAATGGGGTCATCGGTGGCACCGCTTGCGTCCACGCTTCCTTTTGAAATCAACAAGACAGTAGCAGTATCTGGGCACTCTTTCGCTACTCGTTCAATGTGGTGAAGGCGTTCGGCTGAAATTCTACCGCCTGAGTCACACCAATCATCCATCACGATGAGGCCCACGCTTGGCAAGGAGACGGCTGCATCGAGCAATGCATCGATGGCGCGGTCAAATTTTCCACCGAAATTCATGGCGTGAAATCGAGAACTTTCAACCAGCGAGAGATGTTGGAAGAGTTGTGAAAATCGAGCGGGGTCCGGCATGTCCACCGACGCCCAGAGAACGCGTTTCCCCTGGCTGATGGTGTCTGCTGCCAAGTGAAGGCCAAGGGTTGTCCCTCCGGTGCTCCCTTCAACAGCGAGGTGGATTCGCTCTCCACTGAGCCCGAAATCAAACCGTTCCATATCCGCTAGGTTGCGCCATAGGTGAATGAGGCTTGCGGCGGGAGAACTGTTCGCAAGGGCTATGACCCCCGGCCTGTTCAGCCGGTTCATGAGTGGCGAAGTTCGCAAGGGTGAACGCATTCCACGGCGTGACCCGCCGGAATTTGAAGAGGCAGGTAGTTTCGCTGAAGCCATCACACGAGACGGTATCTTTGGCACAGCACTCGATGACAAAAATCAGTACGGACCTGTCGCCATGATGGTGCTGTTGTTGATCGTTGCTGCCATCACGGGTACGGTCATTCGTCTGCTCGGTTAAATTGCCTCTCGTCACCCAGTTGAGATAGGCAAACATCAAATCCTCATTGGCGTGATGCTGAGGTAATGAGTGAAGAGTCCGTCAATGTTGAGAGCAGAACCTCTTCACAAGACAAGCGTTGGACCATCATGGCCGCCCTTCTGGGAACCAACACTGCACTCATGCTGTTCCAAGGCATTGAGCAATCCAAAGACTACGTGATGATTCGAGAGGTTGCACTCGCCATCATTGCCGCAGCCTTGCCCTTTCAGGCCATTTATTTCCTCATTTACACGTTCGTGCTTGAACATGAGCAACGCCTTCCAGCCGAGCGACTACGAAAACTGGAGTTGGCTTCCGCTCTCTGCCAAGTGGTTTCCTATGGTTCGCTGGTCGGCGTCGCCATGATGTGGTACAACCTCTCGTCGTGGGTTGGCATCTCATTCATGGCATCCTCCATCCTTGCCATCTTCTTAATTCGAAATGTCATGGCCCCCGTTGAGGCCCCCGTACGGTCTACGTCCGATGCCGTTTGAGAGTTTCATGACCCTCGGTGGCAAGGTTGATGAAGCGAGTCGCATGCCTTGAAGCATGGCCTTCTGCCCGCTCGATTATCGCTACGGTTGCCAAGAATTCAAGCACATTTGGTCTGAATTGGGCCGCCATGAACGACAACTCGAGGTTGAGCGGGCCTTGATTTGGGCTCACTGGCAACTCGGGCGAGTCACCGAAGAGGACTACAACGCCGTTGCTGCCATCGCAAACCCGAACGATGTTACCAAAGAACGGGTCAGCGAAATCGAGGCTGAAACTCGCCACGATATCATGGCGTTGACCAAAGCGATGGCGGAGGCTGCCGGTGAAGCCGGCTGGTGCATCCACCTCGGTGCGACCTCCAACGACATTGTCGATACGGCGGTCGGCTTGCAGTTGAGGGACAGCATTGTGTTGTTGCGCGAAAAACTCTGCCACCTCATTGGAGTGTGCGCAGATGTATCAGAACGGGAGCGTGACACCGTCATGCTCGGGCGAACACACGGTCAAGCAGCCGTTCCCATCACGTTCGGTTTGAAAGCAGCCGTCTGGTTGGATGAACTCCGTCGACAATTGATTCGTTTGGACGAGGCCTCGCCGCGAATCGCCGTCGGAAAATTCCTCGGTGCTGTTGGAACCGGTGCCGCTCAAGGCGAACATGCACGAGAACTCCAACGTCTCATCTTGACGCATCTTGGCTTGGGGGTCCCCTTGGCCACGACACAGGTTGTTGGCCGAGACAGGTATGTCGAGTACATCTCGTGGTTGGCAAATGTCGCTACGACGTGCGAAAAAGTCCTTCAGGAAATCCGCAACTTGCAACGTTCAGAATTGGCCGAAGCTGGCGAAGGCTTTGATGTCAAGAAGCAGGTTGGTTCATCCACCATGGCGCACAAGAAGAACCCCATCAAGTCGGAAAATGCATCGGGCCTCGCTCGCATTGTTCGTTCCTTCATCATTCCAACCTACGAAAACGCCCTGCTTTGGCATGAGCGGGATTTGGCCAATTCCAGTAGCGAGCGATTCACGCTTTCCCATGCTTCTGCCCTTCTTGAGGACGTGATGGCGAAAACGGCTGATGTGCTCACCAACATGTGGGTGGATCGTGACCGCTGTCTTGCAAACATCCATGCGCAAAAGGGCTTGGTCATGGCTGAGAAGGTCATGATCGAATTGGTTGACCACGGCGTTGCTCGTGATGAAGCCCATGAGGTCATGCGAGAAGCCTCGTTTGAGGCCGTCGCCAACGGGGAAGAACTCATCGATGTCTGCAGCCGAACACCTGCTATTGCAGCCGCTTTTTCAGCCGAGGAACTGGAAGCGATGTTCAATCCGTTCAATCACGTTGGTGTAGCCGGTGAGATTGTTGACGAATGTGTCGCTCTTGCCCGTGAAGCGATTCAGTGAAACGAGACATGGCCACGGACGCCGTCCCATACGACCTCGCCCTCCACGTTCAGTCGTCCCTCCATGTGAGGTCCTGCCACGACCAAGGTCTCGTATTCACCACCTTCCCCCTCAACGTGGAAACGGTAGCGTTCGGCCAGTTCACGAAGCCGCTGGAATGAGGACGTTGTCAGGACATGACCGAGCCATTGTTCATCCAGGCCTTCTGCCGATACGCCCGTGATCATGATTTCAAAGCCGTGTTCAATCATGTGCTTGACATGGTCGTGGCCCGACTGATGCCATAACGGCGTCCAACTCTTGATTCCAAGACGTTCCGCCATGCGTTCCAGACGTGATTTTTGGTAGTCAGAACGAAGTGCTCCGGAAACAAAGCCATCGATGTCAAGGGAGGAAAAGGCTCTTTCGAGGGCCTCAATATCCTCCGGAGGCTCACCGTTCGTAGACACGTTCACCCAGGGAAGCCCGGCGAGTGCAGCTTGCTGCTCAACCAGGTGGGTGCTCGGAATTTGGAACATGGGTGAATCTTGGCCGGTGATGGAAACGGTGACCAAGCCCACAACCTCCCATCCTCTGCAGGAAGCCCACCACCATGCGGCAGCAGAATCCTTTCCGCCCGATGAAAGAACTGCGACCCGCATGGTCTCGCGAAGCGCCCCACCTTGATGAGGATGTTCGCCTCGTAGGGTTCATACAGGTCGGCCGAGACGTAGATAAGAATCGGGACGGCACTCATCCAAGATGACCCTCATCCTCATAAAGTGTCAACCGAGCCATAAGAATGAGGTCAGACCATGCAACCAAGTGGAAGAGGATACGATCACGGCATCACAACATTCAGCCCCGATGGACGACTGTTCCAGGTGGAATACGCACGCGAGTCGGTGAAGCGAGGGACCACAACGGCCGCTCTCAAGTTCAAGGATGGTGTCGTCCTCGTCTGCGATAAGCGCATCATCAGTCGTCTCATCATTCCAGAATCCATTGAGAAGATGTTCAAGATTGACGGTCATGTTGGTATTGCGACGTCAGGATTGGTTGCTGATGCTCGCCAACTTGTGGCTCGTGCCCGTGTTGAGGCTCAAATCAACCGCATCACCTATGGTGCCACGGTCCCAGTGGATGTTCTGGTGAAGAAAATCTGTGATTTCAAGCAGTCATTCACCCAATACGGTGGCTCCCGTCCGTTTGGTACGGCTTTGCTCATCGGTGGCGTTGATGACAACGGTATTCACCTCTACGAGACCGACCCGTCCGGCGCATACCAATCCTATCATGCAGGTGCCATCGGTAGCGGGAGAAACACGGTCATCGAGTTCTTTGAAGACAACTGGAAAGAGAACATGACGCTGAACGCCGCTATGAAACTTGGACTTGAGGCCCTTCGTTCGGCCAACGACGCCGAGTTGAACCGTGAGGCCGTTGAGGTCACCGTGGTTGATTCCAACGGCTACCGAGTCCTTGACCGAGGGGAAGTCAACAAGCAAATTGACCGCTTGAAGCCCCTTGATGATTGAGGGTTAGGTTGAAGCGTCGCCCCTCCCATGGCGCAAGTGAGTGATGATATGGTCAGTCTTGACGATGCCGTTCTTGCCCGAATGGAAAAAGGCGGTAAACGCTACGAAGTTCTGGTTGACCCTTCCATGGTTGAAGCCTTCAAAGAAGCACCGGATGCCATCGACATCAATGATTTTCTTGCGATGGACGAAGTCTTCCACGACGCTCGGGGTGGTGAGCGTCCGACCGAAGAGGCCATTGAGAAGACCTTCGGCACGCAGGACATCGTGGCCATTACAACCACGATTTTGGAAAAAGGTTCCATTCAGTTAACGACCGCACAGCGAAAACAAATGGTTGAAAACATGCGCCAGCAAATCATCCATCAAATCCATTCCCAAGCTGTGGATCCCAAGACCAAATCTCCGCATCCTAAAACCAGAATTGAATTGGCGCTGGAGGAATCCCGTTATTCTGTTGACCCGTTCAAGCGATTGGAAGAGCAGGTGAAAGACGCCATCGCCAAACTCAAGCCTCTGATACCGTTGTCCTTTGAGTCGGTCAGGTTGGCGTTCAAAGTACCCGGCTCTGCCTACGGTTCTGTTTCCCAACTCCTTCGCTCCTACCAGCAAAAAGAAGGTTGGCTTGAGGACGGTTCTTGGGCTTGCGTCGTTGAATGCCCTGCTGGCATGAAAGGCGAACTCATCGGCCAAGTCATGCGCAGAAGTTCAGATGCAGAAGTCAAAGAGCTGGGTTCTTGAACGCCGTGGCTAAAGGGTGCCCTTTATCATGGGTTGGCGAGTGGCCGCAATCGGAGAGAAAAGAATGTCCCAAGGTCAAGCCGGCGCCGAGCAGCGCCTAGTGACCCCGGGAATGGCCATTGGGCCATCCGCCGGGAAGCGAGCAGGCAGCGGAATCATCGTTGCTGAAGAATCCTTTATCGCCACGCAACTTGGATGGTTGCGCGAGCGCAACAACACGGTTTCCGTTGACCCAATCAACGCAGCCTACATGCCACGTTCTGGTGACTTGGTCGTCGGTATCGTCGCTGAAGTTCGAAACAACCTTTGGTTCATGAACATCAACGGCTCTTTCCAAGGCTTGCTCCCGATGTCGTTGGCACCTTGGAAGGTTGAATTTGGTGCGGCTCGTCAACACATGGATGTTGGCGATGTCGTACTCGCACGTGTGCAAGAAGTTGACGAATGCCACAACGTGGTCTTGACCATGAAGGGCGTCGGTCTGCGCCGATTGAACCAAGGTGCAGTTGAATCCATTCCGGTTCAACACATTGACCGCGTGCGCGGTGAGAACAACGCCATCCTTCAGCGAATGCGGGATGCTTGTGATTGCCGAATCATGATCGGTGAAAACGGCCGTGCATGGATTGAAGGCTCCTCTGAAGGCATTGCATGGGCTCGCAAAGCGATCCAGCAACTGGTCCAAGAAGGACACTCCAAGGGATTTGAAACGATTCTTAACGAAATGGAAAACAAGACACAAGGTGATGCATGATGGGTGGATATGGAGACGTACAATTGCTTAACGACGACGGTAGCCGATTGGACGGCCGTAAGGTGGATGAAATGCGACCGGTTTCGATCGAAGCCGGCGTGTTACCTGCTGCTGAAGGCTCGGCCATGGTGACCCACGGACTCAATGTGGCTGTAGCCGCCGTTTACGGGCCAATGGAAGCCCACCCTCGGAAGATTCAGCGTCAAGACCGAGCCGTGATTGATGTTCGATACAACATGGCACCGTTCTCAACCTCTGACCGCATTCGTCCTGGTTTCAATCGTCGTTCCCGAGAGATTTCCAAGGTCACTGCCGAGGCTCTTGAGTCGGTCGTCCTTGTTGAGCGCTATCCTCGCTCGAAGATTCGAGTTGAGATTGAGATTCTCGCTGCTGAAGCAGGTACTCGATGTGTAGGCATTACCGCTGCTGCGGTGGCCTTGGCTGATGCAGGTATTCCAATGCGGGACATGATTGTAGGCGTCGCTTCTGGAAAAATTGAGGACACGGTTGTTCTTGACCTGGATAAAGCAGAAGACAACTACGGTCAAGCTGACCTTCCCGTGGGCATCTTGCCCAACACCGGTGAAATCGCGTTCCTGCAAATGGACGGGGATTTGTCTGCTGATGAATTCAACCTGGCCATGGAGTACAACTTCAAAGCTGCCAAAGAGATTCACGGCATCATGGTTGACGCCTTGAAGCGCAAATACGATGGAGGTGAGGCCTGATGGTTGAACTCGTCCCCTCCTTGTTGCGACAGGAACTCGCTCGTTTGGCTGAGGAAGACAACCGAATCGACGGCCGCGGTCGCTGGGATGCACGAGATGTTTCGTTGGAAACGGATTGCTTGTACAACGCCGAAGGCTCTGCCAAGGTCGTCATTGGTGGTACGGTCGTTTACGCTGGAGTGAAATTTGAACTCCGAACACCTTGGCCAGACCGTCCAACGCAAGGCTCCTTGATGTGCGGTGCTGAACTCCGACCGGTCGCTGGCCGAAAATACGAACCCGGACCCCCCTCTCCTCAGTCCATTGAGTTGGGCCGTGTGGTTGACCGTGGGATTCGTGAATCCGGTTGCATCGATATGGAGAGCCTCTGCATTGTTCCCGGCGAGAAGGTCTGGGGAGTCATGATCGACATCCACGTTCTCTCCGACCAAGGCAACATCTTCGACGCTTGTGGCTTGGCAGCCATCGCTGCTTTGCGCACTGCCGTCGTCCCTGCTGAGCGCTTCGATGTTGGTGAAGACCACAAGCTTCTGGTGAATGGCACCCCGATTATGGCCTCATTCACGCGTGTCGGCGGACGTTTCGTTCTTGATGCCAACGAGCAGGAAGAACTCGGAGGCGATGAGCGAATTCACATCACCTTGGGTGATGAAGGCCATCTCCACTCGCTACAGAAGGGGCTAAAAGGGGTGTTCACTCCCGCCGAGTTTGCCGAGATCTTTGATGTGGCACAAAAGCGATGCGTGGAACTTCGAGAACTCGTGGCAGAAAAGGAGGGGAACTGATTGGCAAAGCGAACCCAAAAAGCAGGCGCAACAGCACGATTCGGAGCACGCTACGGTGTGTCCGTTCGCCGAAATGCAGGCTCGGCTATGGCCAAGCGTTCCCGCAAGTACACCTGTCCAGTCTGCCAGTACCCCAAGGTCGAACGCCAATCCGTCGGCATTTGGTCGTGTAAGAAGTGCGGTCACACCTTCGCTGGCGGCGCCTGGGAACCGTTCACTCGTGCCTCTGATGCCAACAACCGAATTCTTCGCCGCTCCGTTGACGGTGCTACCACCGCCGACATGGCGTTCATCGCCCAAGAAGCGGCCATGAACTATGAGCGTGAGTTGGCTAACCGCCCCTCTCTTGAAGAGGAAGAGTGACCAAGCATTGGTGTTGGCCATGTGGCATCTGTCACTCACCGTTCAGTCGCGTAGCGTCAAGGACACACAAGCGCTTGCTGCGTGCTTGGCCACCGATTGTGCAACCGAGTGGTTGGACGAAAACCGGTTTTCAATCACCCTGGATGAAACTCACTCTAAGGACTTGCGAGCCATGTGGAACACACGCCTGCGTGGCCTCATCGCCACCGATTCCGTGCTGCAGGTTTTCGGAAAGCATTCTTGAACCTCGGCCTGTTCCTAAGGACAGGTGAGTCCATGGAACAACTCGACCAACTCCAACTCGTCGTGGCTGAAGTTCAAGCTGCACGCCAACAGGTGAGCAGTGTTCGCGCCCAAGTTCAGGAACTTGAGGGGACCATTGCGGCTGTTGAATCTCAGCCCGAGGGGTTGGCGTTGCACCGACAAATGGGTGGGGTTTTGATTGAAGTGGCGGACAAAGAAGCCCTTTTGGGTGAATTGCGTGAGACCCTTGAATCCCTCAGTGTCCATCTTGAGCGCTTTACCGAACGTGAGAAGCAATTGATTCAGACCTACGATGAACTCAAGCAATCGCTCCAAGGTGCACAAGAATGACCACCTCCGACGTATCGTTGTCCGAGGAACTTCTTCGGCTTCATGATTGGTTAACAACGGCCACAACCAACGGGCCTGTTGCCGTAATCACGGGTAAGAACGGCGATATGGACACCATCGGTTCGGCTGTCGCTCTTGCTGCCAGCCACCCAAACTTGATGGCTGCCGGCCTCCATGTTGGTCGTGTTGCTCAGCGCATGATCGAGCGGCATAACGCACCTTACCGGGTGTTGAAATCCACCAACACGGGTTGGCCCAAACAATTGGCAGGCCTTGTCGTCGTTGATGCTGCTGCACCCGACCAGACAGGCCTCGTTTTGCCGGATGTACCCCTGTGCGTCATTGACCACCACGCCACTGACGGATGGTCGCTGGGCGATGAGGATTTGAGTCTCAAATGGGATGTTCGTTCCACAACCGAAGTGGTCGGGCGCTACCTTTTGGCTCATGCACCTCAAGCCCTCACGCCTCCAGTGTGTGAATTTCTCCTCGCAGGATTGGTGACCGATACGGGTCGTTTCCGGCATGCGGATGCGGGCTCATTCTCTACGGCCTCGATGTTGATTGAACGTGGGGGCTTGGATTATCAGCACTTCATTGAAGACATGGAAGACACCACCATGACCCCGAGCGATCGCGGAGCCGTACTTCGGGGGCTTCAGCGGGCCGACACCACGGAGGCCGGTCCTTGGACCGTCCTCAGAACCACCGCCGGTACCCTCGAAGGCAAGGTCGCATCCATGTTGAATGGCTTGGGCGCTGATGCAGTGGTTGTCACGCGTCATCGCAACGGCAGTACCCGCCTCACCGTGCGAGCCCCGCGTTCAAGCGTGATAGCCGGACTTCACATGGGTGAGATCATGAACGTCATGGCACAATCGATTGGCGGCGAGGGCGGTGGACACGACGGTGCTGCAGGATGGACCGGAAATGTGGACCCGATCGAGGCAGAAACGGCCTTTATCGATGCCGTTGCCCGAACACCACGACGGGAGGTGAATTCATGACGACGATTGAAACACCGCAAGGCCCTGGCGTCTTCATTTCTCGCTGGCGCAATGAAGGCCCCGTAGAGAGTGATGTTCTCGCAAAGTGGAAGGAAGAACTTGAGTGGCCTTCATGGCTCTCGCTGGCAGAAGCCGCCCTCTTCATGGATGCTCCCGAATTGCTGGAGGCGATGGAACCACACCTTTCCAAAGGCGAACTGGCGGTGCTGGGTTTGGTTCGTCGACGGTGGTTGGGAGACACGCACTTGGACGAAGCAATCGAGTCAGCCCTTGAAGTGGTCCGCACCCCTGAAACCCGAGATTTAGCCCTTGAAGGACGTCTGCGAATGGAACGAGGTCTCGCTCGTTTTGAAGCAGGCGACACGGAGGGGGCTGAAGAGGATTTGACATGGGCAGAAACACGGTTGAAATCGGTGGCTAAGGCCAGTCGAGACCATGACCTTTCTCTCCTCAACAAGGCGGCCTACCACATGGCTCAAGGAGAGGCCTTGATGGCGCTTCAGGTGTACGGTGATATTTCAAGAAAAGCAGGCCACGCCCATGAAACAATCGCCATTTCTCGCCTCGGTGCGAGCCGCATCCGACAGGCGCTCGGTCACTTGTTTGACGCTGGGCGGCATGCCTGGAACGCACACAAACATGCCATGCTCGCAGCCCAGACGCAAATGGCCATTGAAGCCGGTTCCCTCTTCTTGGACCTCGCTATCGGCCACCAATCGGAGGATGCCCAGCCCATGCATGTTCAAGTTGAGACCGCCCGTCCCTTGGACCTGGAAGAAGAGCCTCTTGTGCTTGCCGTTCATCCCGATGACATCAACGGGGTGTTTGAATGGTGTTGTGAACATCTTCAGCCCGGCTGGGATGGTCCTGAACGTCCGGACGTGCGAGCCATGTTGACGTTGGCTCACCGGCTTGATCGAATGGAGGCCTTTGCTTCCTTGATGAGTCAACCAGAAGTTGTGGACGACCCGATGCTGGCAGCGGTGGCCCAAGCATGCGCTTCTACGCCTGAGGAAACAGCGGCATGGGGTCAGCGTTTGGCCGAACTGGCGATGCCGTGAGTTAGGACGAAAAATGCCGTGCGAGGTCCTCGAATTCCTCAACTGTCCATACCTTGACCGGCGGCACATCCTTCCACCATTTCACAGACGAGACCTTCTCATCGTTTACCTGCCAGTTTCCTGCGGATTCCCCTGATACGACAACATGTGCCACCCAACCTTTGGGGTAGTAGGTTTTGTTCCATGTTACGAAGGTGCAATCCAATCCAGTCTCTTCCCGTACTTCACGAATCAAAGCCTCCTTGGGGGTCTCATCCTCCTCGAGATGGCCACCCGGAATCTCCCATCCTCGCTCTGGATGTTCTACAAACAACACTTCACCTCCTTCGCCCATCGGTGTAAGGGCTTGACCATCACGGGTCACCCATGCCAAGACGAAGATTGGTGAGTTGCTCATGCCTCACACCATTTGAGATTGGATTTGGACCAACCACTCTTCGGCCCAACCTTCACCCGATGCCAAGAGGCGACGTGCGAGGAAGAACGCAGATTGTAAATCGCCCTGTTCAATGAGGTTGGCCAGTTTTGCCTCGTCGGGATGCACCTGGTTCTCTTCGCTGTTCTCTTCAGCGGGCTGGATGGGCTCGGCAGGGCTTGAGATTCGTTCTGTCAGCGATTGCATGCCCTCGAGGAAGGCCTTACGATGGTCGATGGACGGGCCCGACCACGGCTTCTTCTCCTCTCCATCCATGTTGCCTTTCAGACGCTCGAGGAACCTGTCTCGTTCTTTGAGGTGCGGGCGCAATTGTTGGACTTGGTCATAGCACGACCAGGCCTCATCAATTTCGTTTCGACGTTCATGAAGACGGCCCATCTCAAGCCACAACTCGTGGTTGATGGGACGGTGGGCCAGCAGGTGCTTGGCCAATTCAATGAAGACCTCTTCATGGCCTGCCGAGCGCAACCGTTCCAAGCGACGACCAAAAACGATGTTTGCTCGTTGGTCTCGGAAATCTAGGCGTCGGCAGCGCTCGGCGAATTCGTTGATTCCCTCATCGCCTTCAGTTGTGGAAAGGCGCTCCCACCATGCATCAGGGTCGAGGGCGTCCCGGGCGAAAGCCGCTTCCAGGAGTTCTCTTCCCACCCCGAGGTAATCGATGCCGCTGAGTTGGTCGAGATTTTCAGGGTCCCTTCCGAGGATGATGAACACATCTTCCAAAACAGCGTGCAGGCCGTCAGCATCCTCGTTGAGGACTTTGAGTTCGGCGAGATACCTCCAATTACGTTCGTCGGTGAAATCGTGGAGAATGGCCTGACGTGCGTTTTGTTCCGCCCATGCCATGTTTTCCGCAGCACGTGCTGGGTCCGCTTTCGCTAATTTCGCAAATTTTTGAGCGGTTGAACGGTATCGGTTACCCAAGTTCCTGCGTGGATGTTGCAGGAGATCTTGGCTTTCAGACATTCAACGACCTCACTGCACGGACATGAACCCATCTCGGTTCACACCAAACTCAATGGTGGCATCGTAGCCGATCTTGGAGGTTCGCCCGTTTTCATAACGCGATGGGTCAAGAGAACTTCCTCGCTGGTCACTGAGAATCAAGGTGTCCTTGTCGGGTTGCCAACGTGTCATCATGGCCCACTCAACGCGGACAGGGTCGGTGATGTCGATGTCCTCGTCTACAACGGTGACGATTTTCATGCTCTTGTGCCCATCAAAGGCAGCCTTGATGGCTTTCATGCCATCATCAGCGTTCTTCTTGCGAATTTTCAGCACGGCTCCCAACCAACCGCATCCACCTTCGGTCATGTGGACGTCGAGGCACTCAACCACTTCGTTCACAGCTGCCTTGATGGTCGGGGCCCGTGGCAGACCCATCAGTGTCTTGTGTTCGGCTTCGCCTGGGATCAAGGCGTGGAAAATCGGGTCATTTCGGTGAACGAGTCCGTCGATTTCAATGACGGGTTCTTGGCGAACATCATCGACCGTGCCTGTGATGTCCACATAGGGTCCCTCATCATCGTCTTCCAGCGTGACTCTTCCCCACCAAACGTATTCGGCATCGGCTGGAACATGAACGCCGTTGGGAAGTTCCACCAGTTGAAGCGGG
>DAGF01000083.1 GCA_002495645.1 Euryarchaeota archaeon UBA549 | reverse complement strand
GACTGCGACGCCATCGGCATCGCCAGCGAAGGCGACCTCGCAGCCATCGTGGTGCTGCACGCTGACGAGGGCATCGTCCAGGGCCAAGAAGCGTGGCCGGCTGTTCACCGAGGCGATATTGGTGAAACCGTCTCCATGTTCATCGCCGAGCATTACACGCACCGAACCCCGCCTCGCTTGATGCTCTCCCCGGTTCCCATCTTCGACGGGCTGCAATCCTGGCTGAACGAGCGCCGGGGTTCCTCCGTGGAGGTCCGCACGCCGCAACGTGGCGATTTGGAAAACCTCGCCACGCTCGCCCGACAAAACGCCGAGATCCAGCTTCAGAGAATGGCGGCCAAATCCAGCGGTTCACTCGAACAGCGAGCAGCCGATGAAGGGGCGAAAACGCTCGGGATGCAGCAACTTGACCACATCGTCTGTTTTGACATGGCGCAACTGCAAGGCGACGAGCGTGTGGGTGCGAGCGTGGTCATGCGCAACGGTCGCCCCGCCAAAAAGGAATATCGAAAATACGTCGTCAAGGGTGAGGCCCTCGACGACCTTCGGATGATGAAAGAAGTCGTTGTCCGTTGGGCAAAACGACAGGAGGAATGGCCGGACCTCCTGCTCATCGACGGGGGGGAAACGCACCTCAGCACCATTCAGCAGGCGCTTGAAGAGCACGGTTGGGCCGACCGCTTCCCGCTGGCCGCCCTCGCCAAGCGAGAGGAAACCATCTTCCGAAACGGGATGGAGCCGTTGGTGCTTGACCGCTCGGGACGGGTGCTGGTTCACGCCCGAGACGAAGCCCACCGATTTGTCAACACCTTCCACCGCAAACGCCGAAGTCGAAGCCGGCTGGCTGACCCGCTTGAGGGCGTGGAAGGCTTGGGTGCAAAGAAACTCCAAACGCTGCTTCGCCACTTCGGCGGACGTAAAGGGATTGAGCACGCCACGGCTTCCGAACTTGAGACCGTGCCCGGCATCGGGCCAGCGCTGGCACAGCGGATTTACGAGGCGCTTCGTTAACGGGATAACTCGTCGATGTTGGCCATGTCCTCAATGGACTCGCCATGACGGAGCGCAGGGCTCGAGAAACCGGTCAGGTCAGCGAATTCATGGTCGCCCAGTTGTGCCTTTGTCACCGCCGCTTGACGGTTCGCCATCGCCGCCTTCTTTTTCTTCTTCTTTGCTCGTCGGCGACGAATAAACATCACCAGCAAGAGCAACACGATGGTGGGGTAGACCCAGAACTGGATGAGGAAATAGATCCATCCGATCTGGACCCGGAAGGACACATCGTCAGAAAACTCACCAGCAGGGACGACGTAGGTGATGGTTTGGCGTCCACCGTCTTCGGTGATGATGAGGTTTCCGGACGAAGAACTGACGTCCACGAGTTTGATTCCCCGAGGCAAGGTGAAGGTGATGGGGCCGGTGTAGGCGGCATCGGCGATGGGCGATTCAACAACAGGGGCGTTCTCGCCTGTACTGAATTCAGTCGGCAAAGTGGTGTCGATATTCTCTTGCGAATACGAGAATTCGTCTTGGTTCGGCGGTGCTAACGTCACGCCATCAGAACCGACAACCGAGCCACGCAACCCCTTGGTCAGCACGTCAGCAGCCATCTGAACCGGTTGATGGAAGATGGATTGGATGCTGCTGGTGACGATGCTGAGTTTGAGGTCTTCCGGGGCCGTTTCGGTCAGTTCGCCCCAGCCATTGCCCGAACCGATGGTGAATTCCACTTCAGGGATGGAAACTGAGAACGTGATGGGTTCCTCGTCGCTGACAATATCGTCGGGTGCTTCGATACCTGAGATGGCCGTCCGGATTTCAAAGGCCGAAAGGTCAACCTCGCTAAATGGGTTGGTCTCGTTTTCTGCAATGAGAGTCCCGCCGCCGTGGATGGCGTCCGTAACCACCTCGCCCAGTCGCTTGGCGAGGTCCTTCATACCCTGTCGTGTTGCTTCCAATTCAAGGTCGTCACAGTCGCTGAAAAAATTTCCAGCATCGGCGCGTTCACACCAAGGAAGTTCCACGCTCGTAGCGAGCGGGCTCTCCATTCGGCTTGAGAGGTCGATGATGAGGCGAAGCAAATCTGAGGGGAAGGCCTCCATTTGACCGCAGGCTTGGATGTCCTCACCGGTATGACATTTCTCGCCGTCCACGAAACCAATACGGTAAATGTTCAACTTTGCCTCAAGCGCCATGGTGACGCTGAAGGAAGCACTCCACTCGTTGAAGTTTACCGAAGACAGGTCAAACGCCACGTCGGATTCAATGCAGGTGCTTTGGTTGGCGAGGCACACGACAATGCCGTCTTCATTGGTGATTTCATGCTCCCAATCGTAGGGGTCAAGCCCCGTCAGGGACAGGTTGAGCGAACCGGATTGGTCCGCCGTTTTGGTCAAGACGATGGTGGATGTCCCGTCAACGGTGGTCACCCAATTGGGCAGGATGATTTCCACGGTCAAATCCGCAGGCGGCAAGCCACTCAAATCGATGGTGTTGAGGAACGATTCACCGATGACCGCTTCAATGGAGAATCCAGCGTTCATCAGTCGTTCGAGGTCGTTGCTTTGGACGTTCTCGAGGAAATCAACCACCGACGAGTTCTCGTCGTCCATTTGCGCGATGATGATGTCAATGAATCGCATGGAGAAGGGTTGACTGGTCGTTTGCAAGTAAATGGGGTAATCCCCGTTCATCGCGTTGGTGCCTTCAAGGCAGTAATGCAGCACCTGTCCTGCAGCTATCGGTTCACTGCATCCTGTTGAATGGCTGTAGTTCAAGCCCCCTTCGCTGTCAAAGATGCCCGTGCCGTCGGTGGCCGAAACCCACTGCAGGTCGCTCATGGTGATATCCCCCACACCGGCGATGGTGTTGCCCAAACCTTCCACGATGTCGCCCACGGGGAACTGGTCGGTGAATTGCGTCAAGTCCACGATGTCGTTGTGGTACGCCAACCGAATACCATCGGAGGTCACGACCGGAATGGAGGCCGAGGAGGACACTTCGAACATGTTGATGCCCCAGTTGTTGAGGGTCTCGGTGTCAAGGTAGGACAGGCCCGCTGCGAAATCAATGGTTGCCGCGTACTCATCAGACAAGTCAAGAACGAGGTTGAGGTCAATGGCTTTGCTGCCAGGTTCGATGTAGACAGTGGGCGTGTCGGTTGAATTTCGATGACCCATCCGGAGGTCAACCGTCATCACTTGGTCGTCACCCGTTTCGTTCGTCAAGTGGTCGATGGACCATTCCGCTGCCATGTAATTGGGTGGCCCGGCACGAGCGACGAGCGTGCCGTTGACGTCGGTGCCAAGCACCGTTGAATACGACGAGGGGCTGATGACAAAGTCTGCTTTGTGTCCCGCTTTTGCGGTCAGGTCAAAACTGGTGTTCACTTCTGCGCCCATCGTGAGCAGACCTCGGTAGGTTCGCTCCAGGTCGAGGTTTTCGGACCCGACAAGATTGAAATTGCTGGCAACCAAGTCAACCGATGCCGTGGCTTGGAAACAAATGGGCGGCTCAAACACGTTGTTTTCTGCTGCACCCTCGGCTTGCGAATCCCCGACAGGGTCTGAGGAACACGTCGTGGTTTGGCCGCTGTTGGTGAAACTGTTGATGTAGGCCGTTGAGAGGCTGGTCACCGACCCAAAGCCGGATTCAAGAGCATCCTCAATGGCCTGATGCACTTCGGTTTGCAATTTTTGACCGACGGTGGTGCTTCCATCCGAGGTGTCAAAATAGTGGCGGATGAGGTCGGCAGGAGCACCGTCGTTGGCGTCCAAGCCATCGGTGGATTCCAAGGTATTGCCCACTGTTGTGCCCGAGCCAAAGCCCAAGGAATCTCGGTCAAACTCGCGAATGGCCCAGGTCAATTCCAACTCGATGGAGGAGGTGGAAATCAGCTCAAAGTCGTAAATGCCTTCCACCCAATCCTGTTGATGAGGCGTCATGTCGTCAGCGTGGTCGTAGGTATCACATCCGGTTCCGTCGCCAACGCACGCGCTCATCCCGGTCGCGCTGACGATGGGAACGAGAAGTTGGAGGGTAAACATCGAGACCAACATCAGCGAAAGCCCATCGTTGGATGCACGCCTTGATGAACGGGTGGATGTCATGATTGGCTCCTAAGGTCGGGAACTTGAAAGCAGTTACCCTCTCGCACTCGCCATGGAGACCGTGGATTTGACGATGTTTCTCATCGTAAAATCCGAGCACGGCGAGCGAGTCCACGGGCTGCTCAAGCACGAGGGGTGGCTGGATGCAGAGGTTGAGCCACGTCATGAGCGCCCGGGCGAAATTGGCTTCCCGCTCACTGCTGCGGCTCCGACGGACGACCTCGCAGATTGGCTGAAGACGACGGCTTCAATCGCCGGATTTGTTGAAGCGCATCGGGGCCAACGGCGCCCCTCGGTTGACCCGCATCGCCGTCTTCGCAGGGCGGTGAACACTTGGCTGGACGCCAACGACCTTGCCTTGGACGGCGCATCTCTCGTCCCAACAAAATGGGAAAAACTCGGTGACTTGGCCCTCCTGTCCCGCCATGTTGCCTCCACCGAAGAGTGGGCCATCGTGTGCGACCATGCCGATGCTGAAGCGCTGTGGAGGGCGATGGCGGACGCTTTGAACGTCGGCTCCCTCGGCGTACAGGCTCCCATCGCTGACGATACCTTTCGCTCGGCTCAAGTCGACATGTTGCTGGGTGAATCTGACGTTGCCTTCACCGACCACGGCATGACCTACACCTTTGATGCGGCGAAAGTCATGTTTTCCTCGGGTAACATCACGGAAAGGCGACGAATTGGCAACCACGACATGCGAGGGGAAGTGGTCGTGGACGCTTACGCAGGAGTGGGCTACTACACCTTCCCGATGCTGGTACACGCCGGCGCCGCTCACGTTCATGCGTGCGAGATCAATCCCGCCTCTTTGGCTGGCTTGAGAGCGGGTGGCGAGGCCAACGGCATCCTCGACAAGATGACCGTACACGAAGGCGATAACGCCGTTTCACTCGCCGGCCTCAAAGGCGTGGCTGACCGTTGCCATTTGGGACTCCTGCCCTCGAGTGAAGCCGTGTGGGAGGCTTGCTTGCTTGCGCTGAAGCCCAGCGGAGGTGTGCTCCATATCCACATGAACGTGGAGGAAGAGCACATCGATACCTGGGTGAACAAAACCGTCCAGCGGTTCACGGTATTGAGCGAACATCACCAGCGCGGATTCCATTGCGAAGCGCTTCATGTGGAACGGGTCAAGTGGTTTGCACCACGGGTTCGCCACGTCGTGTTGGACCTCAGCCTTCGTCCTTAACCTCGGTTCCGGGCTCAACGAGTTCGGCCACAACAACCATCTCAGCTTCCAGCACCGCGGGTTCTCCTTCGGCTTGCGTCAACGGGTTGTTCCCTTGTTGGGTGTAGACGGCCATGGTTATACCAACGCCAACCAGCACCACCAAAATCGGCAGGCCAACAATCAGAGCGATGTCCTGAAGCCAACCTCCGTCGCCTTGGGCTTGGACGACTGGGTTGCGAATGGTGCCGTCCGGGTCGGCCACACCAATCATCACCATCGAGACGACTTGCGCCTCATAGAAGGGGCGGCCTGCGGACGAGGCGGGGTTCTGTATGTCTTCGGACCCTGTTGGGTCGTCGGTGGTGGGCGTCAAGGCGATGCTGCGAATGTGGCTCATGCCATGGCGAACAATGCCAAAAGTCGCGTAGCCCTCATCGTCTCGGTTTTCCGGGTCGAGGCCGTGGGCTTCGGTTTCGGCAATGTACCACTGTGAATCGGCTGAATCCGGGTCGGCGCTGCGAGCCATGCCGATGGCACCGTCAACATGAGAGAGGTTGCCGTCATGTTCCAGTGGAATCGTTTCACCCGTCCCTCCGCTGCCGCATTCCGGGCTGGTCAACGGGTAAGCACCGAGCGCCCGACACGTGGGGTCGCCCGATTGGGTGACAAAATCGTCGATAACCCGATGGAAGAAAATGCCGTCATAGAGTCCTGATTCCACATGAGCGATCATGTTGTCCGTGGTGATGGGTGCCCATTGCTCAAACAGTTCAATGATGACCGTGCCCTCAACACGGCTGGAGGTGTGCCCCTCACGGTAGGAAACGTCCATCTGAAGAACGGCGTTGCCCGTGTAAGAGTCCATCATCGGGGAGTCCTCGCTTTCCGGGCGATCCGTCCACTCAGCAGGGTCAAGGCCGACGCTGCGCCATTCGGGTTGATCATCCTCTGCAAGCACCGAAATGGAAGCCATCAGCGGCACCAAGAGAAGCAACATCATCACCGAAACGGTCCGATGCTGGCGGGCCATGCACCGGGATGGACCTCACCCCCATGAAAACACCTGCGACGGGGGCTGGCTGACCTCAACACCAAAAAGGAGGACGAAAGAGTGCGGTGCATGGACGAACAATCGACCTTTATGCCTGACCTGACGATTGGCTATGGACTCTTCTTGGTGGTGTGGGGCATCGCTGTCTCAATCCTCTCAGCCTCCGATTCAATCACCTCCTACTTTCCGAGCATCCTCGGCGTCCCACTTGCCGTGTCCGGTTGGCTGGCCAAGTCCAACCCCGAGAAGCGAAAATTTTGGATGCACATCGCCGTCATCTTCGGCTTGTTTTGCGCACTTGGCGGTACACGATTCTTCATGGTCATGGGCGACGGTCTTGACTACGCCAGCGGCTCCATGCTCATGCTCTTCGTGAGCGGTTTAGTTTACACGAATCTGTGCGTTCGCTCCTTTATCCAAGCCCGAAAGGCAAGCGAATAAAGCGTCATCCTCTTGATGGTGAGGGGCTTCGTCGCATCATGGCCGAAGAAGAACTCCCGTTGGAGGTCGAACTCAAGGCCACCGAAGGGACTGCGCAACGCCAATTGAACACCTCGGCGGCAGCGACCATCGCCGTTTCCATCATCTTCCTTCTCCTCGCCATGAACATGGGGCCATCGGTCAGTCAAGCTGTGGAGGAGGCCACCGACTATTCAGAAGAATGGTGGAAGACACCGCTCCATTTGCGCCACACCATGGACTTACCCATGGACACGATGCGTGCTCAACTCCCCGAAAACGGCACCTACGAAGCCTTGCCCTACGAAGAGCACTTTGTGGAGGTGGACCTGCCTGCAAGCGAACAAGACGCAGGTTTCCCCGGCCCCGCTTTGATGCACGTGGCGCTTTGGCTGCCCGATGTTCCAGAGGGCACGAAGATTCCCGTCATCATGACCATCCACCCCTACTACGACTTCGGCGGAGAGGGTGTAGCGGGGGATGATTCATCACCCAACACCGTGCCAGACGGCGGCGTGGGCAAGTGGGTTTACGACACCTTTGTTCCGCACGGCTACGCTTTGGCACAAGCCTCAACCTTCGGCACAGGTCAGTCAACCCACTGTCAGGACGTCAAGGGGCTTGGCGAACAAACGGGCATTCAGGCCGTCGTGGATTGGCTTGGCGAGCAAGAGTGGTCAAACGGCAACGTCGGTTTGATGGGCAAGTCCTACGCGGGGACCACCAACTGGGAAGCCGCTCAACAACCCTCACCCCACCTCAAGACCATCGTGCCCATTTCGGGCTCGATTGGTGTGCAAGAAATGTTCTATAGAAACGGCTCCTCAGAATCCAGAGCCATGCTCTACGACGCGCTTTACGAAGGGGCTACCGCCGATGCCACCACCGACGATATGCGCATGTGCACCGACGATGTTATCGGCCCGCTCAATCCGCTCACCACCTGGGCCGGCGCTGAATTTGGCGGAGCAGAATGGAACGATTACTGGGATGAGCGCCGCCATCTACCCGACGTGCTCGCCAATTACGAAGGCAGTGTCTACCTCGTTTGGGGCATGCAGGATTGGAACGTTGACCCCTATCACGCCTTCCCGACCTACCAACTGATGCGAGACGCCGGCATCAACGCTCGGGCCATCGCAGGTCAATGGGCGCACAACTACCCCGACCAGCCCGACCGACACAGCGAGATGGGCAGCGGCTACGGTGCTGAAGCCTACCCGAACATGAGTCGCATGGACTGGGCCGTGGAACTCTATGGCTGGTTCGATTACTACCTCAAGGACATCGGTGAAGAACCCGAACCGATGGTGCAAATCCAAACGCATGACGGCAAGTGGCACGTCGAAGAGACATGGCCGCCCGAAGACATGGAATGGTGGCCTGTGGCTCTTGACGCTGTCGAGGGGACCGGTGGCACGGTGAACACGAACAACCAACGAAGTTTCACGCTGCCCGCCTTGGAAGAGGACACTCACATCTCAGGCATGCCAACCCTCCACCTGTCCGTGAACACGCTGGCCTGCAACGGCGGTCAGGTCTTCGCCACGATGTACGCAGATGGTCTCCGCGTGGGCCACGCCACGATGGATGTGCGCTACCGTGACGGCGGCTACGAAGCCAAGACTGCGGCGCCGTTCTCCGCCTACACCATGCTGATGGAATTCAACCCGATGGACGTTGACCTCAACGCCGGCGCGGTCATCGAAGTCGTGCTGACAGAAACTGGAGAGGATTACCTGCCAAGCCCGTGTGCAGCGATTGGCATGAACGTGAACTTTGACGCCTCCTCCACCCTCAGCCTGCCGCTCATCGACCGCCCTGATGACGACGACCGCTGGTTCCTCGCCCCGCCATGGTGGGAGCAACAACCGATTCCTTCCTGAGGCCGTCGCATGCGGGTGCTGGCCTTTGAGGACCACTACGACATCGAAGCGATGCTGACGGCTGGCGGGGTTGATGTTGAACGATTCGTGATTGAGCAGCGTTGGAATTCCTCCGACGCCCTCGACCACATCCACCGCTTTGCGCCCGATGTGCTGCTGCTCGACCACTACATGCCGCCCCTCAGCGGTCATCAGGTGCTGAGCGCCCTGCTTTCCTCGGATGTTTCTCGTCCGACCATCGTGGTGGCCATGTCGAGCGACCCGACAAAAAACGACGCCATGGTCGCGCTCGGTGCCGACATCGGCGTTGTCAAATTTGATTTGGCGGGGCTGGCACTGTGGCACGACGTGAACCCATCTGGCGAGGGCGTTGTTCAGAAAGAACAGGATTGAGGTGCACCCATGGAACAAGCATCCACGACCGAGGGGCCGGACAGAACCCTCGTCTCCCTGCTGTGTGCATTGACGATCACTTTGCTTTCCGTGGCCTTTTTTTTCGTGTTTGAACTGAGCACGATGATCGCTGAATCGGGTCAATCGTTTCAGACCTCGGCGCTGCCCATGGCCATCGTTGGCGTGTTCAGGTACGCCTGTGCCTACTTGGCCTTCCACACCGTCGTGTTCTGGATGATTCGAAACCCGGTACCGGGCCGTATGTTTGTCGTGCTTCACGAAACAGGTGAAGAAGCCATGATTCACACCACAGGGTTTGAGCGAATCGGCACCTTCAGCAGCTGGACGTTGATGGTGTTTGGAACGGCTTTTTTTGTCGCAGGCACGGCCACCTGGATGACCGTGTTCAACCTCGAGGTCCCTGCGTTGTTGGACACACTGACCGTCGTCCTGATGCCCATCGCTTACGGTGCAGCCTTCATCACGGCCACAGTCGTTCGCTACGTGATCATCCCCGAAGAGATCGCACAGCAGCGGCCGTTCGGCACGTTCTTCAAAAATTACGAACTTGTGATGCACAACTACACTGTGATTTTCCTTGCCATTGACCTGTGGTTGGTCCAAGCACACCTCAACTGGGAGTTCGGAATTTTCCCCGTTTACTTTGGCATCGTCTACGTCTTGTTTTCCTACGCCTATGCACGGCTGCCGCGGGGGTATTACATCTACTCCTTCCTCGACCCTCGAATCAACATGGCCCCCGTGTACTTGTTGGCGCTTCTGTTCGCTTGCTGCCTCTTCTACTTCGGCTTGTGGGGCATGAGCCTGCTCATCCAGTGGAGTGCGCTTCTTGGTGGCTTGGCGTTGGCGTTTTGGGTCAGCAGAATCGTCCTGTTCCGCCGGCAGGTGAGCGACAATCCGTATGCGTTCCAATTCTCAACCGAAGGTTGATCAAACCGGGTTCCATAATTCACGAATTAACCTCTGGAGCGCTTGAGGCGCCGGCTTCACTCTTCTTCGCCCAAACGTTGGCGCCGCTTGCGCATACGGACGGCGACCAAGGCAATGACCTGAATCACCAGGAAGAGATTCAAGGCCATGTCCCTGGTGTCACGGGCCGAATACATCGAGCCGTAATTGACGTAGGCGCACTCCCATGCTCTCGCCCCACTGTAGACGATGCCGTGCCCTTGGACCGACTGGTAGGCGAGGTGGAGGATTTCGTAGCCGATGGTGAGGGTGAAGACGCCCGCGCTCAGCGCCACGAGGATGAAGCCGAATAGGAAGGGGTGATTGAGATGCTCTGCCCGAAAATAATGGACGTAAAGCGGAATCAACGGGAGGAAGAGCGGATAGAACACACGAAACGCATCGTGAGGCAGCGGGTTGTTGCAGTAGCCTTGTGGAATGGCCATGAAAATCAAAAAGAGGAACATGGCCGGCGTTAGCACAAACGTGAACAGCCAAACGACCACGCGTGGAAGGCGCTTTTTTCGCTCAAGGAAAACAAGAAGGCTCGGGCCGAACAGAAAACAGAGAACACCGACGATACCGAAGAACAGTGCATTATCGGCGAAAAGGTCGAGAACATCCCCGATGAATCGGGCGAGACCTCTGTTCATGATGAGACAAGAGAGGGCGGAGGATGATGAGGGTTTCCTCACTCCTCATCATAAGGTTGCCACTCGGTTTGACCTTCTTCTCGGTACCACCAGTAGCCGTCCTCGTCCTCAAACCATTCCACGCCGTCTTCGTCGATGGAATAATTGCCGTCGTACTCTTCTTCCTCTTCTTCAGGTTCAGGTTCTGGTTGAGCAGCGGGGTTGGCCATGCCGGTTTCCTCGGCGATGCGGCGCTTGGCGTCGTCAACGTCTTCTTCAGCGCCACCGAAGACTCGGTTGGTGGTGCGAATCTCCGCTTCGTGGTCGCCCTGTCGGATGGCGTTGTCCGATTCTTGGTAGAACTCATCGGTCATGCGCTCGCGGAATTCTTCGAACTCTTCTCGCCCAAAACTGCCGGTGAATTCATCCCCCTTGGCCTTCATCAAATCGTCGAGATTGGCTCGCTTCTCACGTTTGAGTTCAGGGGCGTTGGGGACGTCTCCATCGTAGAAACTGTCCTCGTCGGAGCCCAACTTGCCAAACACGCGACCTTCGGGGTCGGCCTCTTCGATGGCTTCGATGACAAGGTCGTGCTCTTCTTCATCGATGCTTTCTTCTTCGTAAGCATCGCCTGCCTGGTCGACCATGGCCTCCAGTTGGTTGGCGAGTTCCTCCTCGTCATCATCAAACTGGTCGACGAGTTTGTCAATCTGCTTGAGCAGGCGTTCGTAAGGCGTTCCGGTGATGGCCCCGAGGAACCGACCAAACCCACTCTTCTTCTTCGCCATGGTGGACCACTGGAGCCACACTTCTTCAAAGATTGTCCTACGCGGGTCTTTTGACGGTCGGGACTTTGGGGAAAACATGGTGGAGGCGTGGTTGGAGGACCTCATGACCTCCTACAACCGTGATTCACACGCGCAACGTGCCGGCTACCTCGCCCAAGTTCACATGCCCGGTGAGGTGTTCCAATCCCTTGTTTGGTGGGCCTTGCAAGCCCTTCCCGATGAGATTCTGGTCGGCATTGACATCGACGCTGAACGCCCACATCGAGACGAAGTGAACGCCTACTTTGAGGGCGACGAAGTGCACTCAAGGCTCTTTCAAGGCCAAGGCTACGTCATCAAGGAAGCCCACATCGTCAATCGTGGTGATTCCTACTCCGTCCACCACCTGCCCGAAGACTGGACCGATGACATGTTCTCGGCCGACCGAGGCTCTCGTGCCGGGCGCTTCACTCATTGGCTCCACACCCATCCCAATGCGCCGGCCATTCCCAGCGGCGCTGATGCCGATGCGGCTCAGGAAACGCAGGGCATTGACATGATTCTCGGGCTGCGTTTCTCACCCGAAGGCCCGCTGCCGTGGTTTGACGACGTGGAAGGAACACGGCGCACGCTCAAATCCAGCGAGGAAAAGAAGCCAAGAAAACGCTCCTTCTTTGCACGCCACGCCCTTCCCGTCCTCGGTCGAGCGCCCAGCGGCCACGCCATTCACGAAATCCAGCTCATCGGTTTCCACAAATCTGGCGTGGGCGTCAACATCGTCTTTGTGGACGGTGAAGGCTATCCCTTTGGATGGGACCGTGCGACGGCTCAGTTGGTGGCTTGAACCGCCACCAAAGCGGCGTGAAGGTTCTCAAGGCGGTCGGGGTTCACCCCAAGGTCGCTCTGTCCGAGCCGTGAAGCAGAATACAAGGTGATGGCGGTGTCGTCGCCTTGGACGGCGAAATGAACGACCACATCATCGGGGAAGCGCCAAAACGGTGTGATGGCGACGCGGTGGGAGAATCGCTCCCCATCGGTCTGGGTATCGTCCAGCACGTCTCGCAGACCGTTGTCCTCCGACCAGTCCTCCCATGCCGTCCACACCTCGCTGATGTTGGCTTCGATCACCGTGGTCAAGCCAGCGTCCATTCGGACCGTTTCGCTGCTGGAGAGGGATGCGCAGTTCATCGTCTGTTCGGGACACTCCGGCATGGTGGTGTGCTCGGGCGTGGGTGCGCCAACCAAAATCCATCCTTGGACGAGAAGCCAAGGCGAGAGCAGCAAAAGTGCGCCCATCAACACCGCTCGTCGTCGGTTTGACGGCTTGGCTTCCCCACCCTCCATGGACAGCGAACAAAGGTTCTGCTTCTTGAGGGTGCGTCCGCTGACTTCACAAGGTCATGGGGCCGCCAGCGGGCATTTCCTCAAGCATCGTGATGGTCTCACCGCGCAGGCTTGGACCGATGTCAAAGGTGCCAAAGATGCCCTTGTCGGCCAGGTTGTGCGAGAGCGAAAACCACGTGCGGCCGTAAGCGTCAACACGGATATCGAGGAAATCACCCAGCCCGCCGCATCGGTTGTAGCCGCAGTCCGGCTCGGTGTCAATGGGGTCGCCCACCGCGTTGAGTTGGACGGTCGTGAGCAACGGGGTCTCGTTGAAGGCGTCGGTGGTGTAGGTCAGGTAAGCGTTCCACACTTCATCTTCACCGGCCGTTTCACCCACGTAGCCAAAGGCGACGGTGCCAGCATCACCAGCGACCACCACCGGGAAGCCGGTGCCGGAGAGGTTGATGGGCGGGGCGATCATCGTGGCGTTTGACCACGTCTCGCCTTGGTCGCGGGAGTAGGACCAGTAGGGCTTGTTGTCAAGCCCGTTCCACATGGCGTGAACGTTGCCTTCCGAATCCACCTCCACCTGTGCTTCCTCTGCGTTCCAGGTATCGGCCGTGCCGGTGACTTCGGTGGGCAAGGGATGCTCGGTCCAGGAAATACCGGCGTTGGTGGTTCGGAAGACGGAGTACCCTTCGCCCGTGCAGCCCTTGTTGCCGCGGTAGAAGTTGCCGTCCACGCTACCCACCAAGTGCGCCGAGAGCCCACCCGAAGAGCAGGTGACCGGAGCGCCGGAGGTTTCTGGGCCCCACGTGGCGCCGCCGTCTTGGCTCGAGGAGCAGAGCGGGTGAGGAGCGTTGCCATTGATGCAGAACATCCAGGTGGTCGGATGGAAGAGAGCAGGCATGTTGCTGCTGGCGATGGTTTGGTGGTCCTGCACCGAGTAAATCTGCGTGGCAACACTGGGGCCGTTCCACGAGGCCCCGTCGTCGTCCGACCATTCAACGGTCATGCCCAAGAGCGCGTGCATGTCGAATTTCATGATGCGGCTGGTCCACTGGTCGACGTAGATGTAGGGATCGTTGGAGTTGGCGATGGGCAGGAGGGGGTCGTACACGTTCTCGCAGGAATAGTCCACCGAGCCCGTCATGCCGATGAGGTCACAAGCCACCACGGCGGTGGAACCGGCGGGACCGTTGCCATAGGAGGACATGAACAGCGTGTCACTTTGGGTGATGCCCATCGTGGGCTCAAAGGTTGACATGCCGATGCCGTAGTAGGTGCCCTGAGCGGGGTAGGGCACGTTTCGCCCGCTGAACTCGAAGGTGTCGTCACCCCATGCATCAACGGCGTCGGGGAAGTGATACCAGGTCAGCAGCGGTCGTTCAAAATCCCACACCGTCGGTTGCTGTTTGACTTGGGTAACCTCCGACTCACCAAAGCAACCCGAAAGGGAAACGGAAACCATCAGCAGGGCCAACAGGATGGCTCGCTTGGGTTTCATGACCGAACCCATAACCTCGCGAGGTTAAGCCTTGTTGCTCGTTTTGAAGGCGGCTTTCTTTCAGTTTGCAGGCAAACCTTCCGGTGTCCAGCCACGGTGGTTGTAGTAGGCCGCCATGCACGCCGCTTCGTCCTCATCGTCCACAAACGAGACCATTCCTGCCGCCACGCCGCTTGGAATCGGTTCCTTTCGCAGTCGCCACGAGAGGAGGTCTTCCTGTGCTGCAGACTTGCCTTGACGACCCCAATGCTCCACGTTCCACCGGCGAGCTTGGTCCCACTGCACCCGCGCCCGCTGCATCAAGTCGTCCCACGTGCAGTCTTCACCCGTCGTGGCTTTCCACGCCTGCACCATGACATCGTTGGGGGTGGCCCCTTTTGCAAAAGCACACAGGATCATCGAATCACGAATCACGATGCCGTGCTGACTCTCAACGAGTTCTTCCATCAAATCGACCGCCGAGCGGTTGGGCAAACCCGTGGGCTCTTTGTAGCCCGCTCGCATGTGGGATGCGCCGACATTGGCCGTCATGTAGGCCATGGCGTTGCCTCGCTTGCCTCGTGGGTCCCACGCTGGCAAATCCAACCCCTTGCAGTGGGCTGTCAAACGGGTGGCGGGATGCCCGGTCAGCGCCTCGATGTGCTCGCTGGCGGCCACCGCACCTGCGGTCAGCGTGCCAAAAAGCGTCCCGTCGCCCGGCGTGGCGTGAGCGAGGAGATGAAGGGCGAGCGGTGGCAGTTCAGGAATGCCAAACGCCCACGGCACGACGTCGCCCTCGCTGTAGGAACCGAAGTCAAAGGGTGCGTGGAAGTGATCGGCCCAGGTCTCGGGCATCCAGCCTCGCTGGGCCACTTCGCACATCAGGGAAAGCGCTGCACCCCCCGAAATGGTGTCAATACCGAGGCGATTGCAGGCATCGTTGCCGTCCATCACGTCCAGGCTTGAACCGATTCCGAGATTGGCGCCGAGCATCGCCAGCGTCTCGTATTCTGGGCGGTCCACGCGATTCACGTGGACCGGACGGCCGCGCAGCTTCACGCCGTCCACGGTGGGGCGGTCGGCCGCTTCACAAGCGATGGGGCAAGGCGCACAACAACCTGATTGTTTGGCGTCAGGCAGCGATTCATGCCAGTGTTCGCCCGAAAGTTCGTGGGTGGACATCGAGGACACCACCGGAACAGCCTCTGCCCCTTCAGCGACCGCCTCGGGCGTTTGACCGCCTGCACCGCCGCCGACCTTGAGCGCTGAGAGGTCAGGAATTTGTGCGTCGGTTGAAGAGTAGTTCGCCGTGGGCATGCGACCGTTTTCAGCCGCATAGAGCGGGCCTCGGCTGGTGCCAAAGGCGTAGAACGGGTCGCCGAATTTACGTCGGGCGCCCATTTCCTTTCGCTGCTCCTTGATGGCCTCGGCCAGCGAGAAATCCTCAGCGTAGCGCATGCCGGCCGCCGCTTCCTTGCTGGCCTTGACCGTGACCGCCTTGAGGCGTTTGAAGCCGAAGGAGGCACCCGTGCCGCCACGACCGGCTGCACGGCGGCCGGCCGTCAACGGCGAAGCGATGCGAATCCCGTGTTCGCCGGCAGGGCCGATGGAGAGGCATTCGCCAAGCCCGTCAAGCGTCTGTTCCACCTGCCAAGTGGTCATTCCCACGAGGTCGTCGGCGGGATGGAGGGTGGCGGAGGTGTCGTTGATTTCCAGACGCACCCAGGACTGGCTGGCCCCGGTGATGAACAAGCCGTCCCAACCCGCTTTTCGCAGGTCGTGGCCGATGTTGCCGCCGATGTAGGTGTCGATGTAGCACTCGGTCAAGGGTGAACGGGTGACCACGACAGCGCGCCCTGACGAGCCGACCTTTGAGCCCTGATAGGGGCCGGTCATGAAGAGCAAGGGCGTGGTTGGATGTGAAGCTGTGTCCATGCGCCCGGTGATGGGGTGCTGCTTGGCGGTCGCTGCTTCGTAATCGGTCGTGTCCCACTCAACGAGGAGTTTGGTGGCGAGGGCTTTGCCGCCCATGTGCTGCAGGCACCACTCGTGAGGGATGTCTCGGGCCTCGCAGGTTCCAGCGGTCAAATCGACCCAGAGCACCCGCCCGGGAAAGCCGTCAAAGCGCCACGGGTGG
>DAGF01000088.1 GCA_002495645.1 Euryarchaeota archaeon UBA549 | reverse complement strand
GGCCACATCGAGCATTTCAATCTTCTCGAGTTGGGTGTGAGCACCGAACTCGGCGGTCATGACATACAGGGAATGGTCGGCCACCGTCGTGATGGCGTCGCTGCCCTGGCCGATACCACTGGTCTCACAAAAGATGAGGTCGAAACCGACCGCTTTGGCGACCTCGATGGCTCGGTCGAGGTTGGCGCTGATCTCCGAGCCGCTGCCACGGCTGGCGAGGCTGCGCATGAAGAGGTCGTTGTTGGAGAGTGAGTTCATCCGAATGCGGTCACCAAGAAGGGCGCCACCGGTTCGCTTTCGGGTCGGGTCAACGCACAGCAGGCAGACCTTCTTGCCGGGGTTGTCCCGCTGAATGCGGAGCATGAGTTCGTCGAGCAGGCTGGATTTTCCAGCACCGCCCGTTCCGGTGAAACCGATGACAGGGACGTCCTTGTTCGAGGAGCGGCAGGCTTCCACAGCGGCCTTGAACGTCTTCTCATCGGCCGATTCAGAGAGTGTCAGTAACAAGCCAACCTTGGCCATGTCCTCGGGCGTGACCGGCCCGTTCAGGCTGTCCGTGCGCTCCTTGCCCACGAGGTCAACCTCGCTGGCCATGCCCATCAGGTGGTGAATCATGCCCATCAGGCCCATCGTGCGGCCGTCGTCGGGCGAGTAGATCTTGGAGATGCCCGACTGGTGAAGGGTACGAATTTCTGGCGGCGTGATGGTGCCTCCGCCGCCGCCAAAGATGCGAACGTGCTCGCAACCGGCCTCATCCAGCAGCTGTCGAATGTAAGTGAAGTACTCGACGTGGCCGCCCTGATAGGAGGTTAGGGCCACGGCGTGGGCGTCCTCCTGAATGGCACAGTCAACCACGGCCTTCGCCGATTGGTCGTGGCCGAGGTGAATGACTTCAGCCCCAGAGGATTGAATGAGGCGGCGCATGACGTTGATGGCGGCGTCGTGGCCGTCGAACAGGGACGCTGCCGTGATGACACGAACAGGACCGGTGCTCGTCGTGAACACGACCTCCTCGTCCTCGGCCATGGTGCTTCCAGCACGCGTTGGTTCATCAATTCAAGGGTGGTCTTTTGAACAGCTTGTTGCGGTTTATTTTCGTCGAAACAGCACCACAAGCAGCCCAAGGAAGCCGCACAATCCGAAGCCCGCCATACCGATCGCCAGCGCCACTTCAGAAAGATCATCGGTGGTTTGGTCACGGGGTGTGTCGTCTGGTTCTTGCACTTGGTCGACTTCCTCATCCTCCGAGCTGTCATCGCTATCACCAGTGGTGTCGGTCTCGTCGGTGTTGGTGTTGTTTGTTGGGGGTTCATCGACAGGTGTCTGGGTTGCATTGAGGAGGATTGTATCGTACAATTGCAGGTTTTCAGCAACCGTTGCACCCATGGGATCATCGCCTTTGTAGAGGGTGTAATTCCACATTCCCTCGAGGAACATCGGGTCTTCGGTCAAGAACCCCAACCCGAAGGTGACCCAGCCCGGTTGTGCGATTCGAAGCCGCAGGCCGAAACCACCGTAGATTTCGATGCCGCTCGTCACTTTATCTGCTGGTCGGAAGATTGCAGGATTGTTGTTGACAACAAGAGGCGATTCACCTTGATGCACGGTCCACACTGCGCTCGTTTCGGAAAGATAGCCGAGTCGCGTGGCGTTGGTATTGACCTGAATGTCCAGTTCAATGTCCATGAAGAGGCTCATGTCAACCGCGGCCTTGAGGGCCACAAGCGGCAACATGGTGGTGGGGGTGTCAATGTATTCGAGCAGGTCAAAAGCGGGTATGCTGATCTGAACATTGTATGCATGGTTCCCGCTTCCAGCATGGGTGTTGTTGTTCACGAGGGCGTAATCCGTCCACAAATACAAGCGATCAAACAAACCAGCACCGTCAAGGAAGCCAATTGGTATCCATGTCTGGCCGTCATACATCGCTTGCTGTGTGGGCATTGGGACGTCAAGGACCGTCTCGTTTCCACTAGCTTGATCCCTGAAAATCAGCGCCAGATTGGCTTTCATCCAGGTTTCGGTGTAGGCGTCCGTTGTGGTTTGCGTAAGAGTGGGTGAACCACTGGTGTTCGTGTAGGAAAGTTCGGAAACGGTGTGTTGGACCACTCGGGTTTGGATGTACATCCCCACGCCGATGTCGTAGCCAATCACACCAACATCCATCCAATTCGGGAGAACAGACGTGTTTTGTTCAACGGTGTTGACCATGTGAACGCTGCTTGCTTGTCCTTCGTCGATGTTGATGGTCATCGAAGGAGAGGTCGCTTCGGGGAAGGGTTTGATCGAGAGCGGGAAGGCGAGCTCACTTGCAAAACCGTAGGTGTCTTGCGTGACCAATTTCACGATATGCTGGCCAACACTCGGGTTGCTCCACGTCCATGAAGTCCCTTGACCAACCATCGCATCATCGAGCATCCATGTTGACGAAAGCACATCACCGTCGGGGTCCGTGGAACAACCTGCATCAAACTGAATGCTCACGGATTCGGTAAAATCCCCGTTCAATTTTCCGCTCGAGGTGAGGCAGGGAACAGGGGCTTGGTTGTACACCTCAAAAGTCGAGTTGGTGGTGACATTCCCTGTGATCGCATCCGTTGCGACCAAACGGTAAACGGCCACGGATTCGCCCTCGCTGGACGAACTGGTGTCGGTTGACCACCCTTCTTGTGGAGGTGAGATCGTTCCTGTAGTCGTCTGCCCAGATGCAACGTTCACCCATCCCCCGTTTTGCTGAACCTGCACGGTATAGTCTTCGGCGTACGTGTTGGATTCCAAGACCGATACGGAAAGGAAGACTGAGGCGACATCGATATCGTTGTTCCCGGGAGGGTTGCTACGATAATCGGTGTAATCGGCAACCAGATACAGGGTCGGCGACCAACTGATTTCGCTGAAGGTGTCGTGTGTGTGCTGAGGTTGAACCTCCAAGATTCCGCTGTTTACCTCACCGATTTCAAATTGAATCGAGCAAACCAAACAATCCTCTACGGCCAACAGTTCTTCGGGTGATGTGCTTTCTCCGTTCACCACTTCGGCCCGGTAGTCTTCAAACCCAGCACTGTTGAACAGGAGGACATCAAGGTCATTGGGCGTGTTGGTTCTGATGGCCTGCACCTGAACGACGTCGCCAAACCGAATTTCCGGGAAGGCGACCCAATGGAAATCGTCCTCCGTGACATCAGCCCATGTGCCCTGGCTGACCGACAAGTTGTACACCACATCGTCAGCTTCCTCAGTGTAAATGCGAATCAGCAACTCAAGGTCGTCTGTGGTGTTAAACCATGCTCGAACACTGTGGTCTTGTGGCCCACCGTTGCTGCCGCCGTGGATGTTGTAGGTCAGCGATGTTTTCTCTTCCTGAATCACCTGGAACAATTCCACATCGAGGTAACTGAACCATGAGAGCTCCTCAGCGACCACGCCAACTTGGGTGTTGGAGGGAATGGACACCCTGTACCAATCCACGGGGTCGTACAATCCGTTTGGACAGTCCGAGAGACAGACGATGTCCTCGTCCAAAAACGATCCCAGAGGTACAACGGTTGCGGTCTGCCAGTAATTGTCATTTTCGATCAGTGCGGAAAGGATGTAGTCTGTGCCGTCGTCACCAAACCCATCATCGGTGGTGATGCGAAACCAAACGGATGCGCTCGTGCTTGCGTTGTTGGTAAAGGTATACGAGCGGGTCTCCTCATCATCAACCTCAATCGAAGTTTGTTGTTCGCCACCCATTTCAGCATACAAGCCAACCAACAACTTCACGCTGGAAAAGTTCCCTGTGTTTTCAATGAAGAGTTGGATGTCTTGATAGGGAGCAAGTTGCATCTCGTACCAATCAAACCTGTCGACGGATTCACCGCCGCAATCGGGCCAACAGACCCACTCAGGGTGAGTAGTTTCGGGAGAATAGAGTGTTGCTGTTGCCTGTTCATCATCCGCCTTTGCCGTAGGAACCCACGTCGTGAGGCTGGAAAGAAGAAGCACGCACGTGAGGACAAATGCTCTGGTTCTCATGACTCATTCGTGAGGCTTGATTCAATTAAACCCTCTTCCGCACATTGCGCTGATTCATCAGTGAACGGTTTGAATCAACCAAGAAACGCATGAATTTTTCTCGACAGGTCCAATGCTTCGACCTCATAAACGGAAGGGGCTTGTTTATCAAGCAAAGACGGCGGCACGCCAAACGGGGAGAACACCATGGCACGGGAACTCATCAACGTGGAAGCGGTTGACCGCTCCTTTGGTGCTGTCGATGTGCTTCAGGATATCAACCTCAAGGTGAACGACGGTGACCGTATCGGCATCGTCGGTCACAACGGTGCGGGCAAAACCACACTCCTCAACACCATCAGCGAGCAGAAGCAAGACACGGGCGACGTGGAATTCGCCCCCGGCATCCGTCTCGCCTACTTGACGCAGATTCGGGACCTGGAATCAGATTCGACCATCGAGGAAGAACTCGGCCGCAAAGGCCGTCAGTTCCAAGAGTTGGAAGAGGAGATCGCCGCTATTGAAGCCCAGATGGTTGACCCAGCCTTTTACGAGGGTGACTGGGAACCGGTCATGGAGCGCTACACCGAACTTCAGCAGACGCTCGCCTCCAGCGGTGGGGGCAACGTGGCCGGCATCGCCAAAGGCATTCTTGAGCGCCTTGGTCTTGACCAGCACCCCATGGACATGGCCGTTAACAAGCTCTCAGGCGGCGAGCAGGCCAAGTTGGCTCTCGCTCGGCAACTCGTTGGTCTCAGCGGCATCGACGTCATCTTCCTTGACGAACCGACCAACCACCTTGACATTCACACGACCGAGTGGCTGGAGGATTTCCTTCGTGATTTCAAAGGGGCCCAACTCATCGTCTCCCACGACCGTTATTTCCTCGACCAGGTCTGCAACCGCATCGTGGAAATCGATAACCTCCGTGCGTGGCCGTGGAAGGGCAATTACAGCCAATTCCTCGTGCAGAAGACCGCCAGCGAGGCAGCGCTGGGCGACGCCATCGCCAACATCGAGAAGAAAATCCAGTCCACCATGGGCGCCATGCAGCAGATGAAGCGGGCGAACAAGTACGACAAGTCCATCTCGGCCAAGCACAAGATGATCGAGCGCATGCAGCAGGAATTGAAGGCGCTCAAAGCCCGTGTTCCAAAGAAGCGCAAACCCCTCATCCTCTCCCTCGAAGCGACCGATAAGGGCAGCATGGACGTCCTCTCGGTGGAGGGCGGCACCAAGGCCTTTGAGGGACTGGACCGCAAAATCCTCGACAACCAATCACTGGAAGTCCGCAAGGGCGACCGCATCGGCATTGTGGGCGGCAACGGGCAGGGGAAAACGACGTTGTTGAAACTCATCAACGGCGACGAGAAGTTGACCAGCGGGAAGATGGATTTGGCGCCAGGTTGTGAAATCGGCTACTTCCATCAAGACCACGCCACCCTTGACTTCAACCTCAATCCGGTGGAGCAAATCGCCAAACTGCGCCCAGATTTCCAATACGGCGAC
>DAGF01000019.1:28433-48795 GCA_002495645.1 Euryarchaeota archaeon UBA549 | reverse complement strand
AGGAAGAAGTCGTTGGAAGGGCTTGCAGTGGGTCTGTTTGTTCGCTACCGATTGATTCGGTTCAACACTATGCCTCGTCGTCGTCCTCGTCACTCATGCCAACGATCTCGTAATTGGACGGAAAGAGGGCGATGGCCACCCCGGCCACCAATGCGAGGAAGCCCCACATGAAACTCTGCTGAACAAAGAGCAGTTCAAGGGCCAGCACCACAAGGAGCAAACCGCCAATGTTTGAGGTCCAAACGAGGTTCTTGAACGTGGACAACGACACGCCTTCCGTGCCTGGCTTTCGGTAGGGGCCAAATTCGCCTCCAAAGCGTTGTGCTGTTGCATCTTTTCCTTTCTTTGACATGGTTTCACCTCATCGGTCAATCATCGTGATGGCATCGGTTGGACAAGCGAGGACGCACAAGCGGCATCCGGTGCACGCGTCTCGAATGATCTTTGCTTTCCTGTTGCTCTCCACCGACATTAACGGGCTTAGAACATCAACGAAGTACAATTCAATGGCGTCGTCATCACAGACGATGGTGCACTGGTCGCAGCCAATGCATTTGCGCTCTTCAACAAAGGCAACGGTTCCTTCGCCACCCTTGGTGTTGGCACGTTGCTCACCTCGTTGGCGGTTCAGCGCAGTTCGGATACGAAGCGCCTCTTGCTCTCGGCGCTTGCGCAACTCGTCAGCGCCAGTCATGGTATGACCTCGGAGGGAGGTTCCCCTTGAAACTTGGCAACGCACAGGTTAACCAAAAGGTCGCCGAAGCAGTAGAAGGCGCCCACCAAGAGAGGTGGATTCCAAGCGGTGAGGTTTGTCCAAGGCACTTCGCTGGCCCACGTCCAATTTCCGAGGAACGTGCCCCAGATTTCCATGGCCAAGGCTGCCCAGGCCATGGCGGCGTACAAACGAGGTTGCGGGCCCCACTTCGTGAAGGCGAGCACCAGCAGCAACATGACCACACCAGAGGTGTCACCACCGGTCCATGCGCCGTAGGCCACCAGCGGGACAAAGGGAAGCAGGAGAGGCAGCGCCATCTCGGTTCGCATCTTTGTCGCTGCTCGGCGGCCCAAATCAAAGAGGAAGTAATGGCCAGCAGGCACGAACAGCGGCATGAAATCACGTTGGTATTCGTAGATAAGCCACACTTCAGAGAAGAACAACTCCATGGGCGTGGCCAAGGCGACCACGGCGATCATTTCGATGCGCTCTTTGCGGTCGGCTCTTCTGAAAATAAAGGCAAAAACGCCCCAGCACCATACGTTCACCGGCCATTCTGCCCACGCATCGGGCAGCAAGCCACCGGCCGCTGTTGCGGAAATCCAAAGCCCGATGGCGATGGTGCTGATGTACAACCACACCCGCTGGCTCATGGTGAGGCGAGGAAATGCTGGCTTTCATCCTGTTGGACTAGCCCGTCCATGCAGCAGCTTCCGCCCCCATGGCGATCATGCTGAGTTCAGCGACCAGCGCATGCCAGCCGTGTGCTTCCTTGATGTGAGGGTTTTCGGCGTCCTCGTAGTTCTCAAAGCGGGCGCTTGGTGAGTTGAGGTTGTCCATGTCCGATTTCTTGGCGTTGATGCGGTAAAACCAGGAGGCCGCTTCTCCGTCCACGAGGTAAACCACAGGCTCGAGCGTTTCACCCTGTTCGGTGGTCAGCGCAGTGGGTATCCCTTCCTGGATGAGGAAATTCTCAACCTCAGTGCCGCCTTTTGCATAGCGAAGCTTGTTCGCCTTGCGGTTGGAGAGGTTCAGGATTTGCTCGCCGGAGGTCAACATCATCACCCCGAGGCCGTAGGTCCCGCTGTCGTTTTTCATGACGACGGTGGGTTCCCGCTCAATGCCAAGGGATGCGTATTTTTCACGGAGGCTGTCAAGGAAATCATTGATTTCTTCAGCGAGTTTGGTTTTGCAAGCCTCCTCGGTCAAGCATTTGTTTTCCGAAACAAACCAATCGGGCATCAGGTGCCACGGGTCGATGGAGAGCAGCGACGCCATCTCGGCAATGTACGGCTTGAGCATCTGATAGTGCTGTGATTTACGTCGTCGGAACCAACCCATATGAGGTGGCGGGGTGATGTTGGTGCTCTGCACCCCGGGAACCGTTCCTTCGGTCAAATCGTTGTTGAGCAAAATGAGGTCTGGGTGCTTCCCGTTCACTTGGAGTTGACCTTCTTCATCCACTTGAACCGATTGCAACAACAGCGGTCCGGACAGGCCGTTGAGGGCAGCAAATTCGTTGAGGTCGGGCGAGCCTACCGTGCAGGAGAAACCCGCCTGTTCAATCATGGACTTGATGCTGGCAATGTTTTCCACGTACCCGGGGTTTCGCGTGTGGCTCTCGGGATAGATGTGAACCCATGAGCACGTCGGATGAGAACGGTGGACATGGTCTTTGAACAGGTTGGCGAGCTCCAGAAGGTTTTCTTTGGAGACGTTGTTGAATCCAGCAGGGAAGTGATTGGCATCCACAACACCGATTTTCCAGCCGGCATCTCGGACATCAACACTGCCGTAGATGGGGATGGGCACTTCGGCTCGTTTCTGCTTCATCCAGGCCGTAATCTCCTCTCGCTTATCCTCCAGGAGTTGGCCATGTTCGCGCAGGTTCATCCTGAAATCACCTCGGTTAACAAGTCGTCAATGGAGTGTTTTGCACGTTGGTGTCCGTCTTGGCGTACGTGCAGGGCTTCAAACAAACCCAGTCCAATGGCCAATTCTTCTTGCCCTTTGAGGACGGCTTTCCACTGGCTGTAGTGATCCATCAATTCATCGATTTGGCTGCGACGCTGGTCGAGGAAGGTCTGCAACATCGTCGGGGCTGTCGCTCGTCCAGCCGGAAGTTTTGGTCGCCTGACAATGTCCTTGGGTAGATTGGTCAGATCGGCAGCACGACGGAGGGCCGCCTTTTCTTCTCGGTGCGTACTTCGCTTCCAATCCATCGGCAGGGCGTAAGAAGCGGTTCGGTGAGCCTGGCCCAAAAAGGGAACCCGGACTTCAAGGGAGTGAGCCATTGAATGGCGGTCGACCAAGCGCAATTGAAAGTTGCTGAGTTGACCGTGCTCGAGTTCGAAGTTGAGCATCGTTTGCAGGTCGGCCGTCGCATCCGATGGAGCGTGGGCGTCAAGGTACCATCCTTCCTCAGATGAAAGGCCTCCACTCAACAACGCTCGTTGATGGGCATCGGGAAGGGCGGCCATGCGTTGGTTCAGCATCGCCCTGTGCTCGTTCAGGTCGCCGTATCGGGGATAGCCGGCGTGTAACTCATCAGCGCCTTGACCGCACAGTCCCACTTTTACGTGGTTGGCCATGTGTTCGAAAAGAGGATGGAAGAACATGACGGTCACGTCAGCATCTTCACCGTGCCAGGCAAGGTCAGGCAGCCGCTTCTCAAAGGCGTCCGCTTCCAGCAGGTGCTGGTGGTGGACGAGGTCATGGTGAGCGGCGACTCGCTCAGCGGCGACCCAATCAGGATTTTCTTCGCTTTCTGCCACCGTCCAGCAGGCAGGCACAGCCTGCTCTGCACGCTCAGCAGCCTCATGAGCCACAGCAGCAACGAGGCTTGAATCAAGTCCGCCCGAGAGCACGATGCCCACCGGGACATCGGAGAGAAGGCGTTGTTGTACGCTTTCAACAAAGGTCTCCAAGAGATCATCCGCTTGAAGCGAGGGGTCCCACGACGGTGCAGGATTGAGGTGTTGTCGCTCAATGTTTGCGCTGTCGAGGAAGGTTGCCTTGCCGTCGCCGTCCAAGGCCCAACGCTCAACAGTTCCGGGCCTGACCTGATGAACACCTTTCAGAAGCGTCGTGGCGTCAAGTGGGTATTCCCAAACCAGCCTTGCGGCCAGGGCCAATTCGTCAAACTCAGGGCGGTGGTCTTCGTGGGCTTGGAAGGCTTTGACTTCGCTGGCAAACAAGAGTGAGTCACCGATGTTGGTCCGCACCAAGGGCTTGATGCCCATCGGGTCTCGGGCGAGAATGAGGTGTCTATCTATTGGATTCCAGAGGGCAAGGGCGTACATGCCGTCCAGAGTGGACAGCCAGGCTGCGTGTTCTTTGGCAGAAAGTGGTCGGTTGGCACGCCTGCATGCGTTTCGGTGGACAGCCAAGACCGCTTCGGTATCGCCGGCGGTTGTGAACCCGTAGGATGGGTGAGATGCCCGTAATTCACGATGGTTGTAGATTTCACCGTTGAGCACCATGACGGCGCCATCATGGTCACGCATCGGCTGTTGGCTGGATTGCAAATCCAGAATGGAAAGGCGAGCGTGTGCGAACCCGACGGCATCGTCCATCCAGATATCGTTTTCATCAGGGCCTCGGTGTTGTTGGAGCCGATTCATCCGGTGCAAGACATTGGCATCGGGTTGGCCAAGAATGCCAGCGATGCCGCACATGCTTCTAGCAGAAGGGGGTCCCTTTTCAAGAGATGTTCAAAATCGCCCTTCAATGATTACCAAAGAGGGTATTGGACCATGGTGATGGCCAAGAGAATGATGGCGAGTGCGAAACCGACTTGGTAGGCGATTTGGGGTGGGTCCGAGGTGGTGCTGTCGTCGGCCATGTCCTTCACTGACCCTAACGACAGAAACCCCCCATTTCAACATATTGAAACAGAGCGCTGAAATTTGACCTCTTAGGCCATGACCAATGCAAAGGGCTCGAGAAGAAGAACCAAGGCGAGTGGAATGAGCAACATGGTGGCGTTGTCATCAATGTAGGTCAAACGTGGCCATTCGGCGATCATGCAAACGGGTGCGAGGATGAAGGCCATCCACACCGGGGTTCCAAATTGAGCCACGCTCACCAGCCAGATGGCCAATATGAGGAGAGTGGAGTAGACCATCACTTGGCGGTCGGCCATGTCCTTTCGGCGGAGTTCCCCCATCAGCGGATCACCAAGTGCGAGGGAAGCGATCAGCGGCCAAGCATAGGCTTCGTGAGGTACAAGGAGTAACACGAAACCGACACCAACGGCTCCCCATGCCAATGCAGAGACTTGGTTGGCTTCGTAATCACGTTGTCCAAACACGGTCAATCCGAGCTTCAAACGGAGACCTTCGAGGAGCAGTGCGGCGAGGACCACGCCAGCCACCAATTGGGGCAAGGAAACGCCGACGGTATCTGCAACGCTTTCTCCATGTGCAAAATACAGGTAGGGTATGCCGATCATCGACAGGTGGACGCCTCGACGCAGAAGATGCCCGCGCATGCCACCGACCGATGTGTCCACCGGGTTGGTCATCTCAACTTGTCCGCTCATCATTATCGCCTTGAAGTGCAGATAATGCTTCTTCAATATCAAGGGTGCCCTGACAAAGTCGGTTCAAGACGCTGTTGTAGGAGGGATGGAGCACCAGCCGGCGCTCATGGCGGCCAAGAAGTCGCTCTCGCATCCTCGCACGGAGCGCTCGACCTGTACTCTCCAATCCCAAAAGTGCTGCAGCGGCTTCCTCGATACCGATGTTCTTGAGTCCCGATGTCAACATGACATTCGGGGCGTCTTCACCGTCCAGTGCGTATGACTCACGAAGTTCACCGGCGTGGCGTTCAGCACCATCCAAATCGGCCTTGTTCACGAGAACGATATCAGCCAGTTCGAGCAGCCCTGCTTTTTCCGCTTGAATCCCATCGCCACGGGCGGGTCCCTCAACGACCACGATGCGGTCGGCAACGGCTGCACAGCGCAACTCGGCCTGCCCAGACCCAACCGTTTCAATTAGGACGCGCTGCCATCCACAAGCGAGCAGAAACGCAGCCATGTCCTCTACGATGAGGGGGACACTGCCCGATGAGGAGCGGGTGGCGATGGACCGGACGTACACTCGCTCGTTGATGTCGGGGTTATCCACCGAAGACATGCGCACTCGGTCACCCAAGAGGGCGCCACCGGTTCGTGGAGAACTCGGGTCCACCGCAAGCAGCGCCACTCGCAAACCCTGACCTGCCCACTGGGTCATCAGTGCGTCCACAAGCACCGATTTTCCAACGCCAGGGGCGCCGGTGATGGCCATGGTTGACCACGCTTCGGATTCTATAGATGAGTGCCCTAAGGAGACTTCAGCCAGAGAAATAGAGCCGTTCTCAATTTTTGAGAGCATGCGGGCCATGGCGCGCCGGTCGCCCTCCATCGCCTGCTGCAGTTCCTCGGTCATCGTCGTCGCCTTCCTTAGGCTGAGGATTCCCAGTGCCAGTCGGTGGATTGGCCCACGCCAGCGTCGTCTCGGCCAGATGCTTCGGTGATGAATTCGAGGATTTCTGCTGTAGGTGTCCCTGGGCCAAAGACAGCACGGATGCCGACCTCGTGAAGGGCAGGACGGTCATCTTCCGGAATGATGCCACCTCCAAACACAATAACGTCGTCAAGCCCTGCTTCTCGAAGTTTCTCACAAACTTGAGGGAATAAATGAGCATGGGCGCCCGACAGTGAAGAAAGGCCGAGGAAGCGAGCGTCTTCATCGCGAACGGTGTCAACGATTTGCTGTGAAGTGCGGCGCAATCCCGTGTAGATGACCTCGTGGCCGGCATCTCGCAGCGTGCGGGCGACGACCTTGGCTCCTCGGTCATGCCCGTCGAGCCCGGGTTTGGCCACCACGATACGCAGGGGTTGGTCCATGTCACGACGAAGAAAGCCCTCCTATCAAAAACCATCTGCGTGCTTTTCATCTCAAGTGCGTGGAGGATTTGTCTCTCTTTCACGCTGATTTACGCCCTTCTATTCGTGGTTTGAAAGGATGAGGTCAACGGTGGCTTTGGCGGAATTGAGAACGCCGGGGAGGCCTGCACCAGGGTGGGTTCCAGCGCCTACAAGGTACAAGCCGGGAATGCCTGCATCTTTGTTGGAAGGGCGGAAGTAGGCGCTTTGGGTAAGTTTTGGTGCAACAGAAAAGGCCGACCCCTTGAATGCCGCCAACTCGCTTTCGAAGGTTTTTGGCGTGATGTGGCGACGGGTAACGATATGATTTCGCAGGTCGGGCATTTCAACTTCAAGCGCCTCAATGATGCGATTGCCGTATTCTTCGGCGATATCATCCCAGTCTACATCAGCTCGTCCCAAGTGGGGAACAGGTGCCAAAACATAGGCAGCACTGCATCCATCTGGAGCGAGGCTTTTGTCGGTGACCGTAGGGACGTGGAGATAGAGGCTGAAATCATCGGGTAATTCACTGCCTTTGAAGATGTCATCGAGCAAGCCCTTGTAGCGTGGGCCAAACAAAATGGTGTGGTGGGCCACGTCATCGTAGGCGATATCGGTTCCAAAATACAACACAAAGAGCGACATTGACCAGTCCATGCCTTCGAGTTTCTTTGCCCGTTTCTGGGCCACCTTTGAGGACGCATAGAGGTGCTTGTACGTGTGGTGAACATCGGCGTTTGAAATGACCATGTCGAAGCGTTCCTGACCACCCTTGCCATCGGTAATCTTGTGTTTGATATCGGGTTTTTTACCCTCCACCTCGACCGACTTCACCGGCGTGGAAAGACGTACTTCTCCTCCCAGTTCCTCAAACAGTTTCACCAGTGTGCGGACCAAGGCGTGGGTTCCTCCTTCGGGGAAGTAAACGCCCCATTCTCGCTCGAGGTAGTGAATCAGGGTGTAAATGGATGATGTTTGAAAGGGGTTGCCGCCCACCAGGAGAGAGTGGAAACTGAGGGCTTGGCGAAGGTGGTCGTCTTTGACATATTTCGCCACGGTCTTGTAGACGGAACGGTCTGCTCTCAACCGAATGAGGGATGGTGAAACAGCGACCATGTCTGAAAACCGCAGAAAGGGGCGGTCGGCGAGGTCGGTGTACCCTTTGTGGAAGACCTTCTTGGCGTATTCAAAAAAGCGGGTGTACCCATCGGCATCGGCTTGACTCCGTTCTGCGATTTGGGCCACCATGGTGGCTTCGTCCCGGACATAATCAAAGCGGTCCCCGTCGCTCCAAATCAATCGATACATCGGTTGAACTTCCATGAGTTTGATGTAATCTTCCAAGCGTCTCCCAGTGAGCTCAAACAGTTCAGTTAAGGTGTGGGGGGCAGTGATTACGGTTGGTCCAGCGTCAAACGTGAAACCATCATCGTTGTACACATATGCCCGTCCCCCAGGTAGATCTCTGGCTTCGTATAGCACCGTTTGAATGCCAGCTGATTGCAGGCGAATAGCCGCTCCAAGGCCGCCAAAACCACTGCCGATGACAGCTGCTTTTTTGTCGAACTTCTTTGATAGCGGCATGGTTACCGTTTCCCCTCATTGTTTGATAATGTTCGCTTTTGCCTAGTAGAAATATCGTCTCAAAAAAACAACCAGTTATAACATCAAAAGAGGAATTCTTTGTTAGGTGTCGGGAATGACCACAAAACAGGTTCTCGATGACCCAGAATACATCCTGGCCACCAGTGGTGAAAGTTTCCATTGGGCTCGTCGTTTCCTTGGCAAGAAAATGGGTCAAGACGCCGCGGTCCTCTACGCTTTTTGCAGGGTCCTTGACGACATGGCTGACGGCGATATTCCCGATGGTCCAAAGCATCTGGAAAATATCCAATCTTCCCTCAACGAAGGGCGTTGGGACCAACATCCCCTTCTCGCTCATCATGCAAACATGGTCAGTGAATACAACCTCTCCACCGAAGTCATCGCTTCCTTGGTTGAGGGGCTCATGGACGACCAAGCACCGCAAGTTCTCCTCCAAGACGAGGAAGCCTTGATTCAGTATGCCTACAAGGTGGCTGGAACGGTAGGCCTCTTGATGTGTGAAATCCTCAACAACAGCGACCCGCGGGCCAAACTCCATGCTGTTGACCTTGGCATCGCCATGCAGCTCACCAACATCGCCAGAGACGTTGTGGAAGACGCCAAGATGGGACGACGCTACCTTCCAGGAACGTGGGTCAGCGACATGACACCTGAAGACATTGTGGCGGCTGCTGACGACCCAAAAGGTCACGACGGGGTCCAAATCACCCTCGCCGTCGAGCGCTTGCTTGCGCTGGCTGAAAAATACTATGCCAGCGGTCGAGCCGGACTGGCCTACCTTCCTTTCCGAGCACACTTCTCCATCGGTGTTGCAGCCAAGGTCTACCGACAAATCGGCATCCAACTGCTCCGTTCAAAGCGGTCGTGGCACGGTGGACGTCAGGTCACCTCCAAAGGCAGCAAAATGTTCTGCACCCTCCGTGCATCCACCGGACTGCTTCGAAGAATCCCGCACATCCGTCGTCCGCACAACCAACGCCTCCACACATGGCTCAAGCCGTACAAGCATCAAGGCGGTGGCTGGTGATGAGCGACGTTCACGTGTTGGGCGATGGCTGTGCTGCGATGATGTTGGCTTCACGGGCTAACGAATTGAACGGTCATACGCTCTCGATTGTCCATCCCGAGGGCGCCCCCCTTCCCCGAGACCACATGCTCGGCTTCTGGGCCACCCCCGACTTGGAATTCGCTGCCCAACAAGCTCGTCATGCTTGGCCAAATTGGTCCATCATTACCGAAGCAGGTGAGGCCGTTCTATCTTCCAAGTCCCATCCATATCACGTGATGCACAAGATGCACTTCCTCGAGCACGCTCGAGCACAGGCAGAAGAACACGGTGTCCGCTTCATCGACCAGGCTCAGCACGACAATACTGGGGCAGATATTGTGTTTGATTCCCGGCCACCAAGGGCGCCTGCGAACGCCATGTTGCAGCACTTCGTTGGTCTCGAGGTCGAAGTGGACAAACCTGTGTTTGATTCTAACACGGCGATCCTGATGGATTTCCGCGTCGATCAAAGCCACGGTATGCATTTCATGTACGTATTGCCGTTTTCGAGCACCTGCGCGCTGATTGAATCCACCATGTTCAGCACCACCAAGATGCCCCGAGAATACTACACGGAAGCCATCGAAACGTACCTCTTCAATCACCACAATGCGACCGTCAAGAACGTGGTTCGCGAAGAAGCGGGTGTCATCCCTATGGGTCGCCTCTCTCTTCACGACCCGTCAATTCCCGGTCTGGGGGCGAACGGGGGTGCCATTCGTCCTGCGAGCGGCTACACCTTTGCGTTCATTCACCAGCAAATTCAGAACGGTTTGAACGGGCACCATCACGGGAAGTCGCTGGCGTTCAAGCGCCCTCACAAGCGAGTGGACGTTTGGATGGACAGCGTCTTGCTCGCCGTGCTTCGGCACTGGCCGCATCAAGGGCCAATCTTGTTTGGTCGCATGGCAAGGTCCCTGTCGGGAGAGGAATTCATCCGTTTCATGAGCGGTCAAGCCGGGTGGAGACTTCGGTTCAAAGTCATGATGGCCATGCCGAAATTGCCCTTCATTCGTGGTGTTTCGAAGATGATGTTCAGCCGACCACGTAAGGTGGTCTCATGACCTTCCTCGAGACGCTGGTCGCCTTGGATACGCTCAATCTTCTCGCCCTTCTTGGCGTGGTGTTCATCGGTCTGCCCCACGGTGCCATGGACGGTGCGCTGGCGGTTCACTTCGGGTGGATGGGCCGGCCCACAAGGGCGATTACGTTTCTTTTGGCCTACATTGGACTGGCCGGTTTGGTGGTGTTGTCGTGGGCCATCGCACCGGTGTTGAGTTTCATTGCGTTCCTCGCCATCAGCACCTACCATTTCGGGCGCGGCGATGCCACGTCCACCATCTTTGGTCGTGGGGCTGTTGAGAGCATCGCTCGAGGCGGGGTGGTCATCGGCGGCATCAGTCAGTTTCACAGAACAGAGGCCAACGATGTCTTTGTGACCATCGTGGGTTCGGACACCACCGGTGTGTGGATATTTCTTGACCTCGTAGCGATCCTTGCCGTCGCATGCGTTGTTGAAGCACTGTTGTTCAAACAACGAAAGGAGCGAACGGCCTTTGCGCTTGAGCTCGGGTTGCTTTTGGTTGTCTTCTTGCTGACTCCACCGCTTGTCGGTTTTGCGATGTATTTCTGTTTCATTCACTCTCTCCGCCATTTTGCTTCGATGCGGTCCCTGTTGAATGCAACCGTGTCCAAGTTACGTATCACACAAACCACAGTCGCCTTCACGTTGCTGACATGGGCCTTTGGTCTCCTGGTGCTGGTCCAGCAATCTGCGCGCATCGGTGTCGAACCGGCTCTGCTCAAGGTGGTGTTCATCGGATTGGCGGCGTTGACGGTCCCGCACATGCTGCTGGTTGATGGCGTTCTTGAACGGTCGGCGCAACGACCCCACCGGAAGCCTTGAACCCGCCAAAGTGGCCCGAAACGCAGCGCGGCATCTTCCGTGTGCATCACGTCAACCGTTTTCTTGATTCAATCCGAAAATCCGTTTGTTTTGGTGTATCTTCAAGAGCAAGCAATAAGGGCGGCTTGGGCCGAGAAAGACATGGGGAAGTTGATGTCAGGCACCGAAGAGCGACTCAAGGACCTACGAAATCGCAAGGCTCGTAGCGAGGCTGGCGGCGGTCAAGCCCGTGTTGAGGCTCAGCACAACCGAGGGAAGATGACGGCACGCGAGCGGCTTGAATTGTTGCTCGATGACGGCAGTTTCCAAGAGATCGATGCGCTTGTGGAGCACCGCTGCCGTGATTTTGACATGGACAAGAACGTCATTCCGGGCGACGGCGTGGTCACCGGCCACGGGACCATCAACGGTCGGGAAGTGTTTGCGTTTGCTCAAGACTTCACCGTCTACGGGGGTTCGCTGGGCGAAATGCACGGACTCAAGATTTGCAAGGTCCTTGACATGGCCCTCAAGACCGGCCGTCCTGTCATCGGCATGAACGATTCAGGTGGAGCACGTATCCAAGAAGGCGTGGCGTCCCTCGGTTCCTACGCCGAGATTTTCTTCCGCAACGTCAGGGCCTCGGGCGTTGTTCCCCAAATTTCGGTCATCATGGGTCCGTGTGCTGGTGGGGCTGTCTACTCGCCGGCCATCACGGACTTTGTCATCATGGTCGACCAGACCGCTCACATGTTCATCACCGGTCCCGAGGTCATCAAGACGGTCACCAACGAAGTGGTCAGTTTCGAGGACCTCGGCGGTGCAGCCACCCACGGCTCAAAGTCGGGTGTCTCGCACTTTACCGCCAGCGACGACGAACACGCCATCCAGATGGCCCGTGACCTCTGCGATATGCTGCCGCCCAACAACCTTGAGCGACCGCCGATGAAGAAGACCTCAGACAGCAAGGACCGTTCCTGCGACGCCCTCGACAGCATTATCCCCGACGATCCTGCCAAACCCTACGATGTGCTCAACGTCATTACCGAGGTGTTGGACGACGGTGGTTTCATGGAAGTGCAAGCCGAGTGGGCGCAGAACATCGTGGTCGGTTTCGGCCATCTCGGTGGACACACGGTGGGCGTGGTCGCCAACCAACCCAAGATTCTCGCCGGTTGTTTGGACATTGACGCCAGCGACAAAGCGGCTCGATTCGTACGTTTCTGCGATGCCTTCAACATCCCCATCCTGACCTTCGAGGACGTGCCTGGATTCCTGCCCGGAACCAACCAAGAATGGGGTGGTATCATTCGCCACGGGGCTAAACTCCTCTACGCCTTCGCCGAAGCGACCGTCCCCAAACTTACGGTCATCCTTCGCAAGGCCTACGGCGGCGCTTACGATGTCATGTCAAGCAAGCACATCCGTGGCGATTACAACGTGGCGTGGCCTTCAGCAGAGCTCGCCGTGATGGGGGCTGACGGTGCGGTGGAGATCATCCACCGTCGTCGTATTGCGCACGCTCGCAATCCTGAACAGGAACGAGAGCGGTTGACTGAGGATTTCAAGGAGACCTTTGCCAATCCCTACAAGGCTGCAGCCCTTGGGTATCTTGACGATGTCATCGAGCCCAACCAAACACGTCAACGTTTGAGCAGAGCGCTTGAGATGTTGATGGATAAGGAAGAACTTCGCCCTGCACGTAAGCACGGAAATATTCCACTCTGAGGTGATGAAGTGGCTGAAGAAATCTCTGAATTGATGATGGCTGCCATTGCCGCCGTCATTGCCGCCACGCAAGGTGATGGTGATGATCCCGCTCAAATCGCTCGCCAACCCGGTTCTGCTTGGTCGCAAGACCATCGTCGACAGATGACCGGAAAGGCATCACTGATGAACGCCCGAGCAGGGCGCTCCCCATGGAGGTAATCGCATGACAGACACACGCAAGGTCATCGTGAACGGTACGGAATACGAAGTTGAGCTCGAGGGCGAAGGCACCACATGGAAAGCCACCGTCGGTGGCCAGTCCTTTGACATTGAAATGCCAGAGGCCGCGGTGGCTGCAAAGCCCCGTCGGTCCGGAGGGCGAAAGAAGAAGAAATCCGGCACGGTTTCTGCCAACATCCCCGGAAAAGTTGTCACGGTGGAGGTTGAGGAAGGTCAGGAGGTCGCCGAGGGCCAAGTGATTTTGATTCTCGAAGCCATGAAGATGCAGAACGAGATTCAGGCCCCCGTTTCGGGAACCGTTGTTTCTGTTCACTGCAGTGAAGGTGAAGCGATTGAAGCCAACGTACCGCTGGTCGTAATCGAACCCGGTGCTTCGGAGGACGAGGATTGAGTCTGCGTCAAGTATGAGCAAGAGTTAATGTAGCATCAAGGTGAGTTGTTATCATGAGCGGTGAACCAGTGTGCGATTTCCCAGGATGCCAAGAAATTGGCACCATCGTCTCACGCCTCTCACCGGAGGGCTATTTGGTCGCCACGGGCAAGAAAGCCTACTCCTTCCGAGAGGCCTACCGCCGATTCCACTACTGTCAAGCCCATCATGACGAATTGATGGGTGGCGTTTGGTCGCGAGTTCGTCAACCTGATGACAAAGGGGACGGGCATGTCGCTCCCACGGCGATTTGAGGCCACGTTCACGGGGTAGGCGTGATATACTGCCGGTTCATGGCATGATTATGAACGAAGCACGCAACCGTCAATCCAAGTCCACCTCGGCTCTCTTTTCGCTGATGTTGGTTCTTTCCACGGTTCTCGTGGGAATGACGCCAACCGTCCAAGCCGTCGGGCCCAACCAAAACGACCTCAATTCGGGAGGTGACTTGCCTGATAACACCAGCGTCAACATCACGAATTACATCTTCACAGGAAGTTTCTCAGGTTCAGGTGAATTGGATTATGGGGATGACGAGGATTATCTCCGTGTGGCTCTTAACGCCAACGAAGGCCTTTCTGCCACGCTCTCTTTCCCGTCCACCACCACGTTCGCCAACGGCACCACCGTCACCAATGATTTCGATTTGATCTTTTACGAGAGCAATCTCACGATGATGGGTGCCTCATGGGCGACAAATCCCGAGACCCTTTCGACCAATTCGAGCACCGTCGCTCATGGCGGTATGGTGTACATCAGTATCTACCGCTACCAAGGCGTTGGAACATGGAACCTCACCCTCACCAAGTTCACCGTCGGAAGCACCGGTGGTGGCGGTGGTGGCTCATCGGTCTCCAACTGCACGGGAGCGGGGACCCTCACCTCTGATATTCTCGAACCAAACGATTCCACCAGCACCGCCACACCAGCCTCGCTTCTCCCCCTTTCCTGCACCGGTTTGTCCATTCACTCGTCAACCGATACCGATTACTTTGAAGTTGACATGGTTGCGGGTGTTACCTACTACGTCAACGTCACATTCAACGGCGCCGTTGGCGACCTCGACACCGGATGGGACACGGCGACTGGAGGCTTCCTTGCCAGTTCAGGGACAACGGGCAACCTTGAGTCGATGCAGGTAACGGCTTTTGTCAACCAAACCACCTACGTGGATGTTTACGGATGGCAGGGTGCAACCAACACCTACGACATTGAAATCACCACGGACAACCCCGGTGGTGGCCAAGCGTTTGAATCGGTGGATATCGCCATCACCAACACCACCCACGCCACGCTCTCATTCTCGGGTTTGACAAACGGTACAACCTACAATTACAACCACACATACGGCCAAATCCATCTGGATGGTGAGGAAAACTGGGGTTCCTCAACCAACGGTTCCTTCACGGCGAACGGCACCACCCACAGCATCAACATCACCACGATGGCGACCAACAATGAATCGGTCTTTGCCGTGACCTCCACCTTGTTCAACGCTGCCAACGCCTCGCTCAACACCGATACGGAGACGCTCTACATCGAGATGGTTGAAATTGAAGCCACTTCGTCAACGACGGGCGACATTGAGTTGACCAACCTCACGGTTGGTGGTGATTATGTGGTTGAGTGGATTGTTGTTGATTACGACGAATGGTTGAACAATTTCGCAGTTTCAAACGATGTAAATGCAGCAATCAACGATTCCATGATCGATTCAGACATGTGGTACCTCATGCCGACCACCTCGTCCATGACCTATCAGATCACATGGACGGGACCAACAACCATGAACGACCATTTGTTCTCCGCCTATATTTCACAGAACGGTACCGCCGTCAATTTGAGTGATAATGACAACCTCACCGGACTTCATTTTTACGAGTTCATTCCACAGTTACCCTCATTGACCATCGCTTCGTATTCGGCGAGTGCCACGGCGGCAACCAACAATGTCCAGGCCGAGGGTCTTGATCTCGTGGTCGGGGATGGATACCAGTACCAGTATCGGGTGACCGACGCATCGGGCGCAAATATTGCTACATCGACCATGACCTCGTTTACCGCCACCGCCCAAAATCAGAGCATGCCAACCTTCACCTACAACACACCGAATGCTTCGGGAACCTACTGTGTTCACATCGATTTGTATTCCAACGTCTCCGTGCAGCTCATCGGCGATTCAGATTGTTTCACCTTGGTTCAAGACGATGACAACGACGGTGTACCCAACGAATCCGATGCCTGTCCAAACACCGCCACAGGCGCTATCGTGGACCAGAACGGGTGTGCTCTTTCGCAGAAGGATACGGACAATGACGGGTACAACGACGATGTTGACGCCTTCCCCAACGATGCCACACAATGGTCCGATATGGACGGTGACGGCTACGGCGATAACGCCAGTGGAAACATGGCCGATGCCTTCCCGACCGACGGAACACAGTGGTCGGATGCTGACGGCGATGGCTACGGCGATAACGCCAACGGAAACTACCCCGACGCCTTCCCTACCGACCCAACTCAGTGGTCGGATACTGACGGCGATGGCTACGGCGACAACGCCAGTGGCAACAACCCTGACGAATGGCCATCCGATGGCACCCAATGGAAGGACAGCGACGGCGATGGCTTTGGTGACAACCCAACGGGTACCAACGGAGACGCCTTCCCCAACGACGCCAGCCAATGGTCGGACGCTGACGGTGATGGCTACGGCGACAACCCCAACGGCACCACGCCCGACGCCTTCCCTGCAGACGGCACGCAATGGGAGGACAGCGATGGTGATGGCTATGGCGATAACCCACAAGGCGACAACGCTGATGCGTTCCCTGATGATTCAAGTCAATGGTCTGACGGCGATGGTGATGGCTACGGTGACAACCAAGCAGGAACCAACCCCGACGCTTTCCCCAACGATTCCACCCAATGGAGCGATACCGACGGTGATGGCTACGGTGACAACCAAGCCGGCCTGAACGCTGACGCCTTCCCGAACGACGCCACGCAGTGGAGGGACGCTGATGGTGATGGTTACGGCGATAACGCCAACGGCAACAACCCCGACCTCTGTCTGGATACACCTGCCGGTGAAGCTGTTGATGGTAACGGATGCTCACTCTCTCAACTTGACGCTGACATGGACGGCGTCAGTGATGCTGATGACGCCTGTCCCGACACGCCAGCAGGCGAAACGGTCGACAGTGTCGGTTGTTCAAGCAGTCAGGAAGACGCCGATAACGATGGTGTCATGGATGCTTTCGACGCATGCCCCAACACGCCTTTGGGCGCTGTGGTCAATGCTGCAGGATGCGCTACCAGCCAACTGGACACCGACGGTGATACCATCACGGACGACCGCGATCAGTGCCCGACCACCACAGCGGGTGAACCTGTGAACGGCGTGGGCTGCGCAGCTTCAGAACGAGACACTGACGATGACGGCGTCGTGGACGCCAACGATGTTTGTGACTTCACGCCCGCCTCCGAAACGGCCGACGCCCAAGGCTGTGCGCCGTCTCAGAAGGACAGCGACGGGGACGACGTCACCGATGACGTTGACAACTGCCCCGGAACGGGCAACGGTTTGAGCGTTGACCTCCTGGGCTGCGCCACCAACCAGCGTGATGCGGACAGCGACGGCATCTCGGATGCAGACGACACCTGCCCAGTCACGCCCGCTGAGGAGCAAGTTGACCCAGCAGGTTGTTCCCAATCGCAAAAGGACGAGGACCTCGATGACATCATGAACAACATGGACCTCTGTCCGGACACCCCGGTCACGCAAAGCGTGGACGTGGACGGTTGTTCTGAACAGCAAAAGGACGATGACGAAGACGGCATCAAGAATCACGTGGACGAGTGTCCCAACACCCCGGAGGGTGAATTGATCGATGCTGCTGGCTGTGCTCTGATTCAACTTGATTCAGACGGTGATGGCGTGAACGACGCCGAGGACGCCTTCAAGTTCGATGCCAATGAATCCGCTGACAGCGATAACGACGGCGTCGCCGACCGTTGGGATGCTTATCCCGAAGACCCGACTCGCTCCCAGGCCGCCGTGAAGGAATCAGGAAACGGAATGTTGTACGCCATTATCGCCCTGCTCTTGGTCGGCCTGCTCGGAGGCGGCGGGTACTTCTACACCCGCAAGCCCGAATTGGCAGCGACAAGTCCGTTCGGCGATGCCATGGATGCCATGGATTCTGCAACGGAACAGAACATGGCGGGGGCTTCGAAGGATGTCCCGAACCTTGACGCCTCTTCACCTCAGCAATGGGAAGAGAACGGTGTGCACTGGTCAAGAGATGCGAATGGCAACCTCTCCTACTACGATGCTCAGTCCGGCCAGTGGGTTGCCTACCAAGGTTGAGATTGTTTTCCGTCGGCATAATCGCTATAGGAGCGAGGTGCAGTCTTCCCTACCATGGTGGGTCAAGACGAGTTCTGGAGTCTGGCCCAAGACCTGCTCGGGGATGAACAAGCGCAGGCACCACCTCAAGAGCAGGTGCCAAGCGAACAGGTTGCGTACGAGGAACAACCGGTTCAGGTTGAAGCAACCGCCCAGCGTGCTTCGATTGGCTCGCCAGGCCTCATCGTGGGCGTCGTGTTGGTTGGAATCCTCCTCCTGTCCTCATTGATTGCAGTGGTGATTTGGAACTTTTCAGATTATGATCCCAACGACCTTGATGGCGACGGCGTCGCCAACGGCCTGGATGATTGTTTTGACGGCTTTGATGAATGGACCTCTGTCGAATCACTGGACCACGACCGTGATGGTTGCCACGATGGCGAGGAAGATGACGATGACGACAACGATACGGTTCCCGACGATGCCGATGCCTGTCCAACGGGTGGCATCGATTGGCTGCCGACCGCAGAAACGGACAACGACGCTGATGGCTGTCATGATGTCATGGAGGACACCGACGATGACAATGACAATGTATCCGACGAACTCGATGCCTTCCCTCTTGATGCGAGCGAATGGAAGGACATGGACGGGGACGGTGTTGGCGATAATGGCGACGCTTTTCCCGAAGACCCATCTGAGCAATTGGACACGGACGGGGATGGTTGGGGCGATAACAGCGATGTCTTCCCGTGGAACGGCGCTGAATGGGCTGATGAAGACGGTGATGGATTGGGAGATAACACCGACCCGGACGACGATAACGACGGAACCTTGGATGAGGATGACCTTCACCTTGGCAAGGACATCGGAGTCAGGATTCGTTTTGAGCGCTTTACACTCTTCGATGCGGTTGATTGGCTAACGGACCGCGGCGACATGTATTTTTGCTATTCCGTATACAATCAAAGCGACATTTGTCATCACGGAAACGGGGCGCTGACCGTCACCGTTGGAGAGCCGGAGTTTGTCGGTGTGAACGCTTCAATCAACCTCGATGAATCCTTGCGTTATCACTGGATTGAACTATCTGTATTCGACCAGGACCCTCTGATCGATGATGATGTCGATATCCATCCTGATGAAGGTGCCCTCAGGTATGCCGTGGTTTATGATAGTCTTGCTCTTGAGCAGAACCTCTCCTTCGTGGCCAATGGCAGCGGGGATGGTGACGCAGGTTCACTGGAGTTTTCTCTTGAACCGCTGGACTATCTTGGCATGACCTCGTTCAACCTGTACTGGCAGTTTAGTGGCGAGTACCACAGTATCCAGATTGACACCACGTATGCTGACTATCTCATGTACCGAAACATGAACCACGCCATCGATTGGACGAACGCCGTCACCTATGCTGACATCATTCCCCAGTATGCGGCGTTCTCAACACCAAACGATGTGACGGTCATGGCCACGGCCGACAAACTCAGGGCAGATGCCATCTCCAAAGGTTATACATCTGACATCGATATCCTACGCTATATCTACGCCTTTGTTGGGCAAATCCAGTACGCATACGACCTTGACACCACCAATTTCTCAGAGTATCCGAAATACCCCTTGGAGATGCTTTACGACCGCAGCGGCGATTGTGAGGATTCCAGCGCGCTGTTCATCAGTTTGGTTGAGTACCTTGGCTACGACGCTGGCTTGATGTTGGGTATGGTCAAGGCGACCGAGGACGATGAATGGGGCGGCCATGCTTGGCCCGTGGTCGCTTTGGACAACCACGAAGGTTGGAGCATCAACGGCGTGGGGGCGAAGGCCAATCTCACCTATTATTTCGTGGAATCTACCGCCTATTATGAAGGCTCAAGCGATATCGGCGTCAACCCTTGGTACGAGATTACGGATGAAGCCTTCTACGACGTTGAAGAATAAATCGTGAGCCGATCAAGTCAACACTTCGAGCAGGCGGTCTTGCTCTGCAGCCATGCGCAGTTCCATGGCGATACGGCGGCCGCTTGACATTGGTTTTCGCCAGGTGGCGTTGCCGTAGGGGTGGCCAACACTGACGTGGACGTTGGTGCCGCCGCCGAGGCGAGGAGCGACATCGTAGATGTAGTAGTTCATGTCCTTGTCAATACACGTTTGGAGACAAAACGGACCGATGATGCCCGGGTCGTAGTGTTCCTTGCTGGCTTTGATGAATTTCTCTCCGAGCTCAAACGCCTTCTCAAGGAGGGATTCTCGGATGGTGGCGGTGTTGTGGCCAACCACGGTCATCTCGGGAATTTGCTGGTGAATCGGCATGGTCATTTGCTGCGGCGCCGGGAGGCGAACATGCCCGTCGAGTGAGGATTCAAATCGCCAGTCAACGCCAAGCAACTCCAGACGCTCGCCTTCCTCAGCGAGGGGACTGTAGAAGAAATTGAGGTTGAACACCGGCCCGATGACGTAGCGT
>DAGF01000019.1:15805-28135 GCA_002495645.1 Euryarchaeota archaeon UBA549 | reverse complement strand
GTAGAAGAAATTGAGGTTGAACACGGGGCCGATGACGTAGCGCTCAATCCGGGCTCCGTCAAGGGAGGCTTGGTCGATGACGCCCTCTGCGAGGAGCGCAGCGGATTTCTCTTGGTACTCCTTGTAGGATGCGCAGGTGAAGAAGCCGCGCTCGAGTTTCTTTTGGGCGTGGTGAAGTTTCACGATAACGAGGCAATCAATGTCCTCAGGGTTGTCAATTTTTTCGGGATAGGGCAGGCCGGCCTTTTCCAAAATCCAGTAGTAGTCTTGGTCTTCGGTTCGCTCCTCCATTCGCAGCATATTACGAGAGCCAAACATGGGCACACGGAAGTTGTCTTCGATGTCGCTGATGGAGGAATAGGATGTAAACGAGCGGTTTGGGATGTAGATGACGTTCCGCTTGCGCATTTCTTCTTGCATCTGAGGCGCGAGGACATCGTCGAATTCGTTGAGCACGATGGCTTTGTCGACCATGCCACGAACAACGCGTCCTGATGAACTTCGTTGCGTTTTGAAATAATTGGCGTAGGTTTTGTGCCGTCCTTCCTTGCAGTAGGCGACGGTTGGAAAGCCCTCTTCGATGGCGCCGTCGCAGATGTCCAGCGCTGAGTGGGAGGCCGTCATACCGATGCGAAGTTTGAGGCGGTCATACTCTTCGACGATTTCAGCGATGTCGGATTGACCAATCATTACAACCACGTCCAGTTAACTTCCGTTGTTGGAGGTTTTTGATGTATCCGCACGGTTTTGTTCAGTCAAAACGCTGGAGTTGCATCAATTCCTCAGTCGAAAGCGTCTCACCAGCGAGCAACTTGGCCATCAAATCTTGCGTTTGGTCGCTGGCTGCTGGGCGTTGGCCCTCACCTGCGCTGGCACCTCGCATGGCACGGAGGATGTCCTGGATGGAGTGCAAGCATCGCAGCGAGACGATGTAGAGGCTGTGCTCTTTGTCGGCTTCCTTCTTTGAGGTACGGAGCTTGCGGTGGGCTGCTTCGGCCTTCTCGCGCTGGCGGTCAACTTCAGCATTCCATTGAAGCATGTTATCGTGGGCGCTTTGAGCGGCTTCAGCAGCTTCTTTGACGGCGTTGTGAGCGGCTTCTTGGAGGGCCATGGCCTCTCGGAGTTCACCGCTTCCCTCGGCACTCTCGGTGGCGACTTGGGCTTCCTTCAGCGCTTTTCGCTTGGCGTTCAATTCCTTCATTTTCTTGAAGTATTTTCGCTCGTTTTTGCCCTGGTGCTTTCCTTGCTCAAATTCTCGCTCCAAGCGTTCCATGGTTCGGGTCAAGGATTGAACGGTGTCAGGGCGAATCGGACGCCCACGTCGGTCAAATTGCTGAGGTTGTTCAGGTTGGCCGGCTCGCATGGCATCCTTTGCTTCACGCACAGCTTTGTTGGCTTCCTCTCGCTCCTTCTTCTTCTCTCGAACCATTTCGTTCATTTGGTCTCGAAGGTCACGCTGTTCACGAACCTGGACGATGAGTTCGCGAACTTCGTTGTTGAGTTCGTTTCGGGTGGAGGTGTAGGTCTTGGTTTTCTCGTTCCAATCGTCTCGAATTTCGCGATGTTGCGTTGCTTTTTTGTCAACCATTTTTCGTCGCTCGTCAAGAAGATCTTTGAGTTCTGCCATTCTTCATCTCACCTGGTCTGGGGAGGATTCCCACCCTCCCGCAAGTTGGCGACCAACCACCCCCATTTAATCCTTCACGGGCGGGTCTGCACCCGTTTCGTCCCGGATTTAGGCTGGCCACTCGAGATTTTGCAAAGCATGACGAACATTCCCGAGGTTGCATGAGCGCTCACAAACCGTCATCAGGACGCGCTCTTCAATCGGTTTGAGTATAAGGTAGCCCGATTCCATCACCACGGTGGTCAGGGCTTCGCTGGGTGCTTGGTTGGCCAATGCATTCCACGATTCAACAAGGGCGGAATCAATCCCATTTGGCGAGGGTTGGGAAAACACAACGAATCCATCGGACTCAACAAGAAGAACGGTCCGTACGCCATCGAGGTCTGTCAACCCCCGAAGCACGGCTTCAATCATGACCCCAACTCCTTGCCTCGGTGAATAGTCCTTCTCAATCCGAAGGAGGCACGAGGGGACCTCGCATCATGTAGCCCAATCCCGATTTGTAGTAGCCGTGCAACTCTTGCTGCACCGTTAATCCTCGGCGTGTGTAGAATCGCTGGGCGGCAACATTGTCTGCTTTGACTTCAAGTTGGACATGGCGGAACCCCTTGGCCCATGCTTCCGCAGTAAAACGGTCCCATGCACGTGAGCCCATTTTCTGGCCCTGATGTTGGGCCCCAATCACGAAGGCTGCAACCCTCACGATGTCGTCTTTGAACGGGGTTGCCCACATGACGCCTTGCACGGCCCGCGGGGGCGCCTCGTCCAGGTCGACGAGCAAGAGGTTCGCGTCCCAAACAGGGATGGGAAGATGGCGCACGGATGGCTCGGCGTAGATTTCACCCGTCTCATTCTTGAAGAGTCGGATAACATCCCGGACGGCTGTTTCGGGGAAATCAAGCGGCCGGTCTCCGGGTATCCAAGCCATTCTCGGCATGCCGATCAGTCTCGCTTTCGGGGGGAGGTCTGCCGCTGGCCACGGCGGGGTTGTGATGTCCGCATGGACTTTTTTTTCCGCTGCTTTGGTTTTGTTGAGGGGGCCTTGTCGGTCTCGAGTTCCATCAAACCGCCGTGTTCGAGCATGGACGCAAATTCCTCCATGGTCAAGGCTTCACCTGCAAGTAAGCGTTCATTGACTTCGGGATTGGGTTCCGGTACCGGGTTGACCGGTGTGGCGTTCACCTTTTCCAAGTAGGCTTTGAGCCGTCCAGCCTCCGTTCGCTGAGCTTTGGCGCCTGAGCGGTGCTGATTGATGAGTTGAGCCAGGCGTCGGTCGTTTTTGTTAACCGCTTTAACGGTCTCCAAGAGGTTGGTCCTCGCTCGATGAAGCGAGGATTGGACATCCTGCTCTTCGGTATAAATTTCCAGAATAGCCTGAAGTTCGAAGAAGCGTGAAAAGTATTCCATCTCGTTGGCCAAACTGGTTGAATCGGAGGGGGTAAGAGGAGCAGTCAATTTCTCGTAAAAATCTCTCATCGTGTGCACCACGCGGTGACGGGGTAGAACCAATCGTTCCACAAGGGCATCCCTGCGGGCGAGGCAAGCGTCAAAATCGGCTTTTTGCTCAATGGCAAGTTCAACGAGGTCGCCTTGGGTATCTTCGTCCAACTTGGGGGCCTGAGTGCTTTTGTTCACGGCGAATTTGATGGTTTCCGAGTGAATTTTTTTCTTCTTATACAATTCAAGAAGTTGGCTTTCTGTGGCAGAGAGTTGAGCCAATGCGTTCTCGTACATGGTCTCAACCTCTGCGGTTTCCATTTGCTGTAAATCAGCAAAAAGCGAGGATGATTTGGCGCTCACGCACGCTCCTCCTTTTCTGAGTTGAGTCGCTTGGCTTCTGAATAACTTGAGGCGCCGCCGATTCGAAGACGTTCCGCATCCTCAAGGAGGTGCCCCCATTCACCATCCGCTAACTGCTGCCAAAACCCAATCGCTTCTTGACAATCGCTGATGTTGTTCTTGATGGTTTGAAGGCGCGAGGCAGAACGCCGACGGAATCGTTCGTTCTCGTCATAGGTGTGTTGGGCTTTGAGGAGGTCCTCTTCGTTAACATTTGAATCGCTGCTGTCCGCTTGGAGGGCCTTCAGTTCCTCACGTGAGGTCTTGGCGAGTTGGAAGGCGCGATCGTTTTCTTCCTGCCGCAATTCCAATTCTTTCGGGAGCTGGGCCGCCAGCTTTTCACGTCGTGCCAAGATTGACTTGATGAGGTCGGCAGGCAAAACGGACAACAATTCCCGTGCCTGCATGGATTTTGGGGGTTGGTTCAATGTAAAAGAATCAACCGCTTGCCCCTTCTACCGCCGCGAAGGTGAAGAACCACGAGATTCACGCCCTACCATGGAGGGGGAACGCCGTTCACAACGGGGCGTCAGCCTCCTCCTTGCAATGCTGTTTGTATTCTCTACTTTTCCCGGTGTGCAAGCCCAAGCGGGCGAGGTTCTCTTCGAGGAGGCTTCGTTGAGCATTGTGGATTACACGAGCTTTGAAGGAGAGGACCTGTCGTTTTCGGTGGAACTCCACGAATTGAGCGGCGGGGCTGCAAACATTACGCTGTATCTTGTGGTCGCCACCCTTGAGGGTGTTGAACTCTCAAACACGAGTCAGGTTCTCAGTGAATTTCAGGCACTTGAGGAGCGAAACATCACCGGAACATTCGTCGGTCTTCCCTTTGGATTCAGTACAATCTCAATTTCTATAGAAGGCGATGTTGGTTCAAACACCAGCACCCATCAATCTGAGTTGTCCCGCACCGTACAACGGCTGCGCCCTCTTGCCATCAGCCTCGGCGGTGCATCGAGTGTTCTCGCCAACCCCGTTGATGCCGCAGGGGAATCAACAGGGAATTTGACCCTTCATGATGGGGACAAGGTCGAAGTCGTGTTGCCCATCATCAACGACGGGGATGTGAACTGGACCGGTGCGGTGGAACTCCATCTGACAAATCAAGTCGCAACCGAGACGGTTGTGCTCAACGACGTCGCTGTTGAAGCCTCCACCTCTCAGGTTGTGACGCTGGCACCGACGATGACCTTGGCCGAAGGCCTGTTGAATTGGAGCGTCGTTTTGACCAATGTCAGCACGAGCCAGACGGGAACTCACACGCTGAACGGTTCATGGGATGTAGGCCCTCCACCTCTTCCAACGCTGGAAGGTGTCGTTGACACCAACGCCGACGAGGTGCAAGCAGGTGATGACTTGACGGTGTGGGTAATGGTTTGGAACAACGGCACTGTACCATTTACGGGTTCAATATCATGCGTTGCGGACGGTGTAGAAGTGTTCAACTCATCCTCCATTGGACTCAATGCAGCCTCCAATGCATCGTGGTCCTTCACGCTCTCTGCCAAACCGATGCTCCTCGAATGCGATGCTGGAGGTGCCCGCATAAGCGATGCATCAACGACTCCGTTCCAATCAACCGTTGAAATGCCTTCAGCTGTTTTCCAATCCGCAGGAACCACAACGCCCACATACAACGGAGGTCCTTGGCACAAAGGCGACCGCGTCGAAGCCAATTTGTTGCTGAGGAATATAGGAGATGTTGATGGTCGTGTTCGCCTCGTTTTGTCAAGCGGAACATCCACAGCACAGGGTGACTGGGTTGAGATGGAGCAGGGCGCAGCAGGTGAAATCAGCGCCTCCCTGCAGTTCCTTGAGGTGGGTGAAACGCAATTATTGTGGACACTCGAGAGCGACAACGGTGTCGTTGATGGTCTTGACCAAGGGTCGACGACCTTTGTCATCAAGGAACAACAATCCGTTCAACTTTCGTTTGCAGAGGTGAGTCGCACGGAGAACGCTGATATTGACTTGACCTTGCACATTGACCTTGACGAAGGCAAGGACAGGGAAATCCGACTCCAGGTTGGTTATGAGGCGGGCGGTTCCACGATTTTCCTCCAAGAAAACGACCTCCAACTCCAGCAAGGTCTGATGGAATTGTCCATGGTGTTTGGCGACATTCCGGCAGACCGCCTCATCGCCCAAATTTCACCCATTGACTGGTTGATTGGGCCAGGTCCACTCGCCGTAACCGCCTCGTTGCCAGGCGACGAAACGCAATTTTGGTTGGCATTTTCCGCTACAACAGACCCCATTCGGCCAATTGAGGGCGAGGCCACCACCGTTCAGTTGACCTTCGAACAATCCGGGCCATCCCTTGACCTTTCAGGCGAAGTTTGGCTCATGGATGCTTACGGCACTCGCCTTGCAAAGACCACCTCTCCTGACTGGGACGGTCAATCATCCACTGAATTGGAGGTGGAGGTGGTTTGGCCAAAAGGCAGCAATGTAGCCATACAAGCTCTTTGGCACATCGACGGAACAGTGGTTTCTGCCCAAACCACCTATGTCTCGGGTGAAGCCTTGGTTGAGACCTCTTCCGAATGGCCCATCGGGGCGATGCTCTGGGGGCTTGCATTGGGTGGAGCAGTCGCCTTGGTTCTTCGCCTTCGGGCCCAAAAGAGTGCTGAACCGAACCGTCCCTCTACCAGCCAAGCATCCGTTCAGAAAACGTCCTCGAAGCCGGCATCGAAACACCAAGAAAAGCGAGAGGTTTCATGTCCAGAATGCAACCGACGTCTGCGTGTCCCAGTTGACTATGAGGGCACGGTTGGGTGCCCCGATTGTTCCCATAAATTCAGGGTCGAACCGGAACAAATCGAACGCCCCCGTGAGGAAGAAGAGGATGATCCTGAGGTGGAGGTCCAACCCGAATCAATGGCACCGGTGAGTGAAAAGGTCGAGATTTCCTGTCCTAATTGTTCCCAATCGCTTCGTATTCCTTCGTCCTATGAGGGCTCGGTTCGATGTCCAGCGTGTACCACAATATTCAAACCACATGAAGGGAAGTAGTTGATGAGGAGGGATTAGCGATGGTGGGCCATTTTCAAGAATTTGAAGATGAATACCTCGAGATGATGTACGAATTTCACGAGGCCGAACCCGGGGGCATTGTGCGAACAGGCGACCTCGCCGCAAAGTTGGACGTCAGCCCTGCCTCGGCCACTGAGATGGTCCAGCGCCTTGCTGTGCGCGGTTACCTCGAGTACATCCCTTACAAGGGGGCACGACTCACAGAAGCAGGTTTGGTGCACGGGCAGAAAATGAAGCGAAGGCATCGATTGGCAGAGGTTTTGCTCGAGATCCTGCCCTATGACGGTAATCCCCACGAGACGGCTTGTCGCCTCGAGCACGCCATTGATGACGACATGGAGGTAGCGCTTTCTCGCTTGATAACACCAGAGACAAAAGACCCCAGCGGACGAGATATTCCACAACCCACGCCCGACATTGCTGCACGTCTTTCCAAGCGCCCATCATCGGTCTCGTTGATGAACCTCAACACGGACACGCCGGCGACGCTTTCAGCCATTTTCATGGCGGCGGATGAGGCACAAGCCCTCGATGCGGGAGGTTTTCGTGTCGGTTCCTCCATCGTTCGAACGGGTCCCGATTCCTTTGTTGCCGACGGACAGGAAGCCATTCTTTCGGAGCGTTGGATGAACGGTGTTTTTGTTGAAATCATCAACGATACGGTGTGAACACTTTAGAACAGAGCAATTCATCCCGAACCATGGCAGAAGACGCCCCGTCTGAACTGGACGGTGAAGAAACTCCTCCATCTGCGAGCGAAGAGCGATTCGGTTTTCGGCTCTCGGAATCCATTGTCCATGCCATCGACCGACAAATTGTCAGTTCTGGTCTGCGACTCATCATGTTCCTTCCAGCGTTTGGGGCGTTGATGTATTTCTCAACATGGGCCTTTTCTCAATCATCGCCCACGTTTTGGCTGGACAACATCGAGCCAAACCTCGGCATGGGATTCGCCACGTTTACTGCGAGTCTTTCTTTTGTGGTGGTCTTGGGCTACATCCTTGCGGTCAGTTTCCACCGATACCGCGTGAATATTTCCTTGTCCACCTTCCATGAGCGCGTTGAAGCCTCGAACAGCGAACATCGCTCAGTGCAATCCCTTCACGGCTACGACGGTCTGTTGTATCAACTCCAAACCTCGATGGCTCATCACACCAAATCCCTCATTCTCGCTTTCGGTGCGGCCATGATGCTCATCGGCGTGTTCTGGTACGGTGCGGGAAGCATCTTTGGGAACTTGTTTTTGTTGATATCTGCCTCCTTCCTGCTGCTCTCTTTTGGTCAGCATCTTCCTACCCGTTCCACACCCTTCAACATGGTTGAGCAAACGGGCTTGCTGCCAGCCTACACGCCTCCGGTCCATCCCTCAACCCTGAACATGGTGTTCAGCGACCTCATCAAGACGCACATGGATCCACTTCTCCGCTCGCAATACGATGAATACACCAAGGTCCTCGAAGCATGTTTCAAGCGGGGTGTCAACCGACACTTTGCGCATGAGAAATTTCTCATGACACTGTATCGGCATGCAACAGGACTCGACCGGAAGACCTTGGAATTGGAAATGAGCGAAATTTTGACCAAGAAAGGGATGGAGCACGTGTTTTCACATGAGACGTTCACCCTTGAAGCATGGTTGGTGTTGCTCGGGCTCATCAATCAGCGTTGCCCTGCCTTCTTCCGCATGGTCGACCGCCTCAAGCAAGACCTTGAAAGCGGGCGAAAGCCGGCGATGTCGGATTTGATTTTTGAAGTTGACATGGAAAATGTCGTCACGGACAAAGCGAACCTCTTCACGCTCTTTCACAATCTTTCAGATAAAACCAGGACCGTGGTGTTCCGCGTACAAACGCCGAATTTTGAGCCGAAGGATTTGGCATTGACATACCGCCTTGAGCCTGGTGAAAAGTACTGGTGGTCGGCTGAGGCTCTCCCTCTGGCTACGGAAGGCAACGACGATGTTCTTGGGAAGATGTCGGGTCTGCTCAAGGACAGCACGGTCTCATGGCAGACGCTGATTCCCACCACCACAGGGGATGCCACGGTTTCCGTCCGTTTAGAGGAGACGAACGGTGAGTTGCTTCTTGGACGACAAATCAATGTCCGTGTCCGAGCTGAGTTCCGCCAGTGGTTGAGGAGCACCAGCACTTACGTTGCCTACCTCTTCGGAGGCTTAGGATTGGTCTCAGCTGGGATTCTTCTTCTTTTGGAAGTCTTTGGCGGTTTTACCGCTTAATCCCAAGTTTTTGGCGAGCCACAGCCTTGAAATGGTGTAGGTGGTGGACAAGGTCATGCGCGGGATGCCAAGGGACGCTGAGCCGAACCCAGACGCCGACAAGTTATCGGAACTTCGGGACATGGAAGCCAAGGTTCGTCGCTTACGAGAAACGCGTAATAATCTGCGCGACCAAGGCAGAGCAATGGCGCAAAAGCGCAACGCTGTTCAAGACCAATACAAGGAACACCGAGAGAAACTCGACCTCATGAAGGCAGAGTTGGACGCCATTCACGCTGAACGAAACGCCCACAAGGCCAAGCGAGACGCCATCAATCAACAGCTACGAGACCTCTTTTCTCAGGCCAAGGGTCGCCGTGGCGAACACGGGGAAAAGAAATCAGCCACGGCTGAATACTCTCACCTCATCAGTCAAATCAACAACCTTGAAGAAAAATTTCAGACCACGTCTTCCAGCACGAAAAAGGAAAAGGAAACGATGGAACAAATCAAGCGAATGAAGCGCCGAGCGGATGAGTTGGAACCCGAGGTGGCCAAATTCGAGATGGTCTCAGTCGACCTCTCCAACCTCGACGAAGCCATTGCAACACTGAAAGCAGAATCCGATGATGCACACAACCTCTTCGTTGACGCACTGAAGCGTGCCGACGAAAAGTGGGCCGGATACAAGGAAGCACTCGACCACCGCAATTTCTTGAAAGCAGAAGGCGACCGTCATCACACCGAATCGGTGGAATTCCATGAGAAGGCGAACGGCGTTCACGAGAAAATTGAGGAGATGATGGTCAACGTCAACAAGGCACGAGACGAGTTGAACATGGCTCGTCAAGAGCGAGAGTCCTGGATCACCGACCACAACAAAGCGGTCAAGGCAGAGATGAAATCGGGTGCTGAATCCGATGAAGTGGCGGATATGCTCGTTGAATCCCTGCTCAATGACGGCGAGTTGGTCTTCGGTGGTGTGGGCAAAGATGACGGCGCCAAGACCAAGAAGCGAACGTCCGGCTCTTCAAAGAAGAAGAACATGCGCCGCATGGGTCCCATTCGACGACGCTGAGGGCCTGCGATGTTGGGCATCATCATGGCGGGCGGCCAAGGCTCTCGTTTGATGCCGCTCACCGCTACACGCCCCAAACCGATGGTGGAGGTTCTTGGCCGTCCGGTGATTGACTATGTCAAGGACGCCATGGTTGAAGCTGGTATTCACGAGATTGTGGTCACCACCGGCTACCGTGGTGAGCAACTCCAGTCCCATGTTGAATCCTGGTCGGACCCATCTGGCCCAGTGAAAGCCCGCATCAATCAAGAAGCAACGCCGATGGGCACGGCTGGAAGCGTTGGCCTGTTGAGGGCGTCCATTCAATCCACCTGCGTGGTGGGTTCAGGAGACGCCGTGGCTTCCTTTGACATCGCTTCCTTGCTCGATGCTCACCGGCGAAACAACGCAAAGGTGACCATGGCGCTATGGGAAGTGGAGAACCCTTCCGAATTCGGTATTGTCGGATTATCGGCGAGCCCAGAGGGTGAGGTCGACGGTGGACTTCGAGAAGGATTCATTCGTCGTTTTTTGGAAAAACCACGTCCCGAAGAAGCCTTTAGCAATGTCATCAACGCTGGTTTGTACATTCTTGAACCCGAGGTGTTTGAACACATTCCAGTCGGTGAAAAATTTGATTTTAGTAAGCAACTCTTCCCAACATTGCTTGAACTCGGTTGGCCGATGTATGCGCAAACCATTGACGGCGTTTGGTTTGATGTTGGTCAGCCGTTTGAACTCATCAAGGCCCAATCCACCTTGATGTCCCGATACGACGAACTTCCCTTCACCTACCCCCAAGGGTTCGCTGAGAATGACGGCGTGCTCATGGCGCAGAGCGTGGTGTGCCAAGGCGTTGTTGACAACGCCGTTCTCGGCCCAGACTGCAAGGTCGGTGAGGCCGCCAAGATATCAGCCTCCCTTCTCATGAGAGGGTGCCAAGTCGGCCAGGGTGCTCAAGTCGTACACTCTGTGTTAGGTGTGGGTGTCGTTATTCCATCCAACTGTATCGTTGAGGATTGCGTGATTGGCGACGGTGCCGTCCTTGACTCGGAACGCCGTTACATCGGAGAAAAAGTTGAGCATTTTTCATGAGCGTCGTGCAAGACCCTATGTAGGGTAAATTCTCGCACACCAATGATAACATGGCCGAAACACCTCATCGCACCTATGACCGAACGTGGGCAGAAATTGAAGACATGCTCGAGCAAGCAACGACCAAGATGAACGATTGGAAGTCCTGGTACGAAGCGTGCAAAGACGAGGACGACAAAGAGGGCATGAAGGAAGCAGCCCGAAATCACAAAGCCCTGCAGGGCGTGGTCAAGACACTCAAGTGGACCTTGGGCGAGGAAGGAATTTCCGACCCGTTGAATTGATTCACCAGCCACGCTGGTCGAGGCGGACCTCGAGTGTTTCCAGTTCATCGCCTTTCATTGGAATACCTTCCATCATGGCCATGGCTTCTGCGACCTTGCTGGGTTCATCATAATGAGCAGTGGCCATCACAATGGCGTCGGCCATGGTTGGCGGGTCGCTGGATTTGAAGATGCCAGAACCCACAAAGATACCATCCATTCCCATGCGCATCATGAGCGAAGCATCAGCCGGTGTGGCGATGCCACCCGCAGAAAAGGTCACCACGGGCAGTCGGCCCAGTCGGTGAACGTCATCAAGAACCCCACGAACGCCCTTGTGCATCTCCTCGTCAATGGCGCCGAACGGCGTCATGAGGTGCGTGCCGGGGAGTTCGGAATGTGAGGATAGCACTCGGTAGCGCTCCATGATTTTCTCCGTGGCGAGGTCAAGGCCGTGGTCGTCAAGGGATTGAATTTGCTGAATTTCCTGGTCGATGAGGCGAGCGTGGGTGACGGCGGCAACCACGTTGCCGGTGCCGGCTTCTCCTTTCGTTCGGATCATGGCCGCCCCTTCCCAAATTCGTCGGACGGCCTCACCCAGTCCGGTCGCACCGCAAACGAAGGGAATGTCGTACTCGTGTTTGTTGATGTGGAAATAGGGGTCGGCAGGTGTTAGGACTTCGCTTTCGTCGACCATGTCAACACCCATGGCTTCGAGGATTCTGGCCTCACCGTCGTGTCCGATTCGGGACTTGGCCATCACCGGAATGGAGGTGCAGTCGAGGATGCCCTGAATCATGTCGGGGTGGCTCATTCGTGCCACGCCGCCAGCTTTTCGGATGTCAGCAGGAACTCGCTCAAGGGCCATGACAGCCACGGCTCCAGCGTCTTCAGCGACGGCAGCCTGCTCGGGGTTGACCACATCCATGATGACGCCACCTTGCTGCATTCGCGCAAAGCCACGCTTGAGGAGGTCGCTGCCCATTCGGAGTTGTGAAAAGTCAGTTTTCATGGTGCTCAAGCCTCCCTAACCGCCCTCCCTTATGACGGTTGGTTCGTGTCCGTGTGATGAGGGAATTCAGTCAGCGAGAACGGGAGAGTCGCCTTCGGCGATCTCGGCATCGACGGATTCTTCGGCGTTGCGGTCAATCCAAGCCTCTTCGCCTTCTGGAACATCAGTGTCTGCAAAGATGGCGTC
>DAGF01000019.1:0-15418 GCA_002495645.1 Euryarchaeota archaeon UBA549 | reverse complement strand
ACAAGGTAGGTTTCTGCTTCACGGAAGGCTTCAACCGGACAAACGGCAACGCATTCCTGATACTTGTGGTCAACGCAGGGGGAGGTTACGACGTGGGGCATTTGGATTCCTCAGTAAGACCTTGTCGGATGCTCTACTTAATTCCTTGTCAACGGTGGAATTGGGTTTCGGGGGCACGAAAATTCAGCGCTTGGAAGACCGAGTGTACATCCGTAGAAGTCCCACCAGCACCATGCCTCCCACCAACAGAACCTCAATCGGGTGACGTGTGAGCAGCGATGCTTGGTTGTCAGTCTGGTCGGTTGAGTCCGAGGCTGGCCTCGTTTGGTCTTCTTCCACGACGGTGGTGTTCTCCACTGGTTGTGGAGTATCATCGCACGCATCGGGCAGGCCGTCCACGTCAGCGTCGGCTTTGTCATCGCCTGTTGGGCAGATGTCTTCACTGTCGGCAACACCATCACCGTCCGTGTCGAGCAGCGGATCACACCCGTCGGGCACCGAGTCGTTATCCGCATCAAGAAGGTCGTCTTGCCCTTCACAGAGGTCGGCGCTATCGGGAACGGTGTCGTTATCGCTGTCGACCAATGTGTCGCAAGGCTCGGGCAGGCCGTCGTTGTCTTCGTCCAATGCGTCGTCGTGGCCTTCGCACAAATCCACGCTGTTCGCTACACCATCGCGGTCACTGTCCACCAGTGCATCGCAGGCGTCAATGATGCCGTCGTCGTCCTCGTCCACGGAGTCATCGCCCAAACCGCAACGGTCGTAGGGGTCGGTGATGCCGTCGTCGTCGCTGTCGTCAACACAACCATCGCCGTTCTTGTCCCAACCCCATGCCTCCTCTTCGGGGCACGAATCGTTCCAGTGCTCAATGTAATCCATGCCGAGCAATGTTCGGTTGGTGAATGCTGGATGGTCAACAGGGTAGTGTGTCGCTTTGAAAATGGCGTTTGCCGTTGTTCCTGCTCGTTTCCCTTCGGGGAGTGGTTCGCCTTGCACATAGCTGCCATCGTGTCCAACCGGTCCGATGTATTCCCAAACGACATCACCGACTCGGTTCACCTCGTACAATGTTCCTTGGGTTCCGTGGGTGACCAGGATGTTGCCGTTCGCCAAAGCCTGCGCACCGGAAATAGCACCGGAATACATGGCTTCACCTTGGTCCCACGTCCATGCGGGTAAATTCGGGCCAAACGTGCCGTTGGCCTCAAGCACATAGGTGCCGTTGTCCTTCGGTGGGTGAATGATGTCCACCGATGAGTAAGCAGGGTAGCGTCCGACGCCGTTGTTGAACACGATGAGCCCACCTTCGTCAGGGTGGCCTGCCTCAATCCACTGCACGTCGTGCTGAGCGAAGAATTGCTGGTCACTGGAGAGGCCTTTGTGGTACACTTGGGGGTTTCCCCAACGATACAGGATATCGCCACCCTTTCCCGCATTTCCTCCAGTATGTCCTGCGGCTTCTTCTGTGGTTGTGCTGTGGTCGATGATGTACACTTCGTTCATGCCTCTGCACGAGAGGGCGATTTGGTCCAGAGCGCTGTTGTAATCCAAACCGTTGCAGTGCATCCAGTCAGCACGACCGGCTTGATTTCCCGTGGCACCGACATAATTGATGTTGAGCAGTTCTGGATGGTCGGCGACCACACCGTAGTTGTCTTTGGTTTCGTCGTAATCCTGGATTAAGTGGTCCCATGCGTACCAGCGCCAGACGATCTCTGCATCGTCTGAACCAACGGGCTTGACTTCGATGATGTGGTCGGGCCAGACGTTGTTTTCTCCACCGGGCGAATCGCTCGCTATCGCAGGGTTTCGTCCCGCTTGAAGCGCTTCTTCTTCTGTTCGCTCTTCCCACGCGATCATGAGGAGGTTGCCGTTGGGCATGGGCTCGATGTCGTGATGTGAGATGTGGAGTGTAGAGGAATATTCCCACGACCACTCCAAGGTTCCATCCCATGCAATACGCTCAACCTTACCTCCGGTTCCACCACCCGAAAAATTGCCAACGGCGGTTTGTGCGATGTTCGCGGTCCTCAACAAATCCCCGTCTGGAAGCAGGTAGGCCGACAGGGCTGGCCGATGTTCTCCAGGTGAACTCCATTGGTGAAGTTCACGCCCCTCGTGGTCAATGAGGTATGTCGTGTTCGAAGGAATGGGAGAAAAGAGCGTGTAGCCAAGCGATGCTTCTTCGGTGCAATAAATGAGGCCCATGGTCCAATTCTGGCGGTCAGCATTGCAGGTTGGCGTAGGCCATGGTTCGCCATCGTCCATTGTTGCTTGGGCGAGCGGTACTGCAGAGAGGAAGAGCATGCATGTGCAGGCCAGCGTCCACAACCAGCGCATGTTCATGCCGCATCGTTCTCCTTTGCAAGTTCCAAGGCTTCGTTGAGGGTGGAGAGGCGCTGTTCCTCTGCTGATTGGCCCGAATAGACCTCAAATTTTGCTTGGCCTTTGATGGTGGCCACGCCGAAATCGGATGCCAGAACCACCTTGCCATCGATGAGGTCGTCAAGGTTAAGCCGGAGATGCAACACGTTTTGGTCGTCGGTTCGCTGCTCGATATCCAGGAGGAGGGCTTGGATGTTGTTCCCTCCTAAGCGTGCAAGGGAACGCAGGGCCTTTCGCTTGTTTGATGTGGTGGCTGAAAGCAATGTCAACTCGGGGCCGTGGTAGGACGAACTTTTGTCCGTCTTTACGGCCTCAGGGTCTCCAATCAGCCACGCAAGCGCCTCAACCAGCACGTCAACATCGGACACGGCACTGCCAGTTGCCCTCCACGTGATGTGATGAAGTCCCACGGATGGACCGTGGAGGGCATGGGTCATGAGGTTGCCGAATCTGCGACACTCGCCCTCATATGCTCATGAGGCTTCTTCAAATAGGGGAGGTTTGTCGGCAACCTGCAAGTGGGGTAGCCCCCGCAAGACACACCGAGTGGATCGACATGGCGAAGAAAATCAGTGCAAAGGCACGCGCGGCAGCGCGTAAACAGCGTGACAAGTGGAAGATGAAGCGATGGTACACCATCCGAGCACCTCGTCATCCATGGGATTTCAAGCGAATTGGCGAAACAATCGGTGAGTCTGATGAACACATCATCGGCCGTGTCTACGAGATGACACAGCAAGAATTTGATGGAAACTTTTCCAAGATGCACGTGGTCATGCGATTCCGTGTCACCGAATGTGTTGGTCAAGACGCGTTGACCACCTTCATCGGACACCACCACCAAACCGACCACACCCGGCGGCAAATCCGCCGTTACCGTGGCAAGGTTGACGATGTGGTCGATGTGGTCACCACCGACGGTTATCTCGTTCGAATGAAGCCGCTCATCATCACACAACAGCGCGTTCAAACTTCAGTGAAGCAAGACATGCGAACCCGAACCCGAGACCTCATCATCGCTTTTGCTGCGAAGAACACCTTCGCAGACATGCAACGTGCTTTGCTCGATGGCAAACTTGAGGACGAGATTGAAAAGGCTGTGAAGTCCATTTACCCCGTTCGTTCAGTCGCTATCCGAAAGAGCCAGTTGCTCCAGGAAGGTGTGGTCGCTTCTGACGGCCCAACCCTTGACGAGATTCACGCTCAAGAAGAGCGCCAAGCCGCTGAAATGAAGGCCAAGAAGGCCGCAGCCCTCGCTGCAGCTATGGCTGAGGAAGCCGGCGAATTCGTTGACGACGATGAAGAAGATGAAGACCAGCCTGAAGTTTCTGAGGAAGCTCCTGTCGAGGAAGCCGCCGCTGAATCCGCTGAGGAAGAAGCCCCTGCTGAGGAAGCACCCGCAGCCTCCGATGATATGGATTACAGTTCCATGACGGTTGCTGAACTCAAGGAATTGCTCAAGGCAGCTGGAAAGCCTGTTTCAGGAAAGAAGGCAGACCTCATCGCCCGACTCAACGAGTGAAGAACGACCTCGTTCGTCTTGGTTTGGCCGCAGGCTTGACAAGTCAAAGGGCATGTGGGCAACCATGCGACTGGGTGTGATCGGTGGAACGGGTCTTGTCAACATGGACTTGACAACACGACTTGACGACCGACATGCCTCCCTCATTCGTCAAGACGACGTGCGTGTGGAAACGCCGTTTGGGTCCGTCCCCCTGCGAACTTTTTCTCTTGAGGTCAATGGCAGGACATGTGAATTGATTTTCCTTCAACGCCACCACAACGCTTCGGGGCATGGATGCCCTCCTCACAAAATCAACCACCGTGCTAACATGATGGCCATTCACGAGGCCAATGTTGACGCTGTCCTTTCCGTTTGTTCCGTTGGCGCCATTGCCTCAACGTTTCCACCAGGAAAAGTGGCCTTGGCTGAGCAGTACGTTGATTTCACCGGTGTAGAAGCCACCTTCCATGATGATGAGGCCGTGTTTACTTCTGTAACCGTGCCGTTTGATAAGGACATGAACGCCAAACTCGAAGCCATCCTCTGCGCAGTTCAAGCCTACAGCGAGGATGAACCGATGCGCTACACCTACTGGTTGACCCAAGGGCCACAATTTGAAACGGTGGCAGAAGTGAACGCCATCGAACGTTTGGGTGGGGACATGGTTGGCATGACCATGCCACGCGAAGCAAAATTGGCGGCAGAATTGGACCTCCCCTACGCTGCCGTTTGCATCTCTTCAAACTGGGCGGCAGGGCGCGACCCAGCAGACGACGCCAAAGCCCTTGACCACCAAGCCGTTTCTGCCCAGGCCAACGACCGTTTGGACCCCGTTTGGGCATGCATCCTAGGCATGCTTGAGTGACACAAACATGATACACGGGCCGTTGGTATTTCTGTTCATGAACGGTCGCTCCGTTGAACAATGGATGAACCACGAGCCCCTCAACGAATGGGAAGAGATGATGAAAAAGGTCGCAGCCTTCCACGCCAAACACGACTTTGCGGGCCAAAACGGGCACGATATGGGCTACCGGCTTGCCCTGACCATCGAGGAGTTGGGAGAACTGGCGGCGGCGGTCACAAAAGGCAAACCTCTCGAGGAATGCGCTGAGGAAATGGCTGATGTACTGATTCTGCTGATGGGGCACAGTTTGGCCATGGAAATTGACCTGAAGGCAGCCTTCGAAAAGAAATATGCACGCATCATGAAGCGAGAGGCTCTGCAAGGTCGCCTCGGCGTTCGCGTGACAGAGTATCGACCCGAGTAAGTGTATGCCTACACAATCCAGTGCTGGAAGGTCATGGGGTGGTCGTCTCGTTCACCTGCCGGAACCGTTCGTTCGGTCATGAGGTAGAAACCGACAGGCTCTATTTCTGGTGCGAAGGTATCGGCACCTTCAACGACGGTGTGGATGATGGTTCGATGCACCTCTTTGGCGTGCTCGAGGAAGAGGGCGTAGATTTCTCCACCCCCGATGATCATCACCTCATCGGATTGAGCGAGCGACAGAACTTCATCAAAATCCATGGTTTCCACGTCATCGTCAAGCCCTTTCCGTGTCATAACGATGTTTCGACGCTGCGGGAGTGGCCGTCCAAGGCTCTCCCATGTTTTCCGGCCCATGACAACGGTTTTGCCCAGGGTGACTCGCTTGAAGTGTTGCAGGTCGGTTGGTTGCCGCCAAGGTAAATCACCTTCCTTCCCAATAGCGCCGTGTTCATCGCAAGCGAAAATCATGGACAGCATAGGCGATGCCTCAGACGGAAATGGGGGCTTTGATGTGGGGGTGGTGCTCGTATCCAATGACTTCGATATCTTCGTACGTAAACTCGTCAATGTCTGTGATGCTCGGGTTGAGTTTGAGGGTTGGGAGGGGCAGCGGTTCTCGTGTGATCTGGAGCCTGGCTTGGTCGAGGTGGTTGTTGTAGAGGTGAGCGTCCCCGAGGGTGTGAACAAAGACGCCGGGTTTCAAGTCGCAAACTTGGGCCATCATGTGGGTGAGCAGCGCATAGGAGGCAATGTTGAACGGAACGCCGAGGAAGACATCGGCGCTTCGCTGGTAGAGCTGACAATTCAGACGACCATCGGCGACATGAAATTGAAAGAAGGCGTGGCACGGCATGAGGGCCATCTCATCCAGTTCGCCCACGTTCCAGGCTGAGACGATGATTCGACGGCTGTTCGGGTTCGTCTTGATGGCATCAATGGCCTGCTGGACTTGGTCGATGATACGCCCGTCCTTGGCTTCCCATTTCCTCCATTGCTTGCCGTAAACCGGGCCAAGGTCTCCGTTTTCATCGGCCCACTCGTTCCAAATTCTCACGCCGTTTTCTTGGAGATAACGGACGTTGGTGTCACCTTTGAGAAACCAAAGTAGTTCGTGAACAATGGACGGTAAATGCAGTTTTTTGGTGGTGACCATCGGGAAACCTTCGGCCAAATCAAATCGCATTTGATAGCCAAAAACGGATTTTGTCCCTGTGCCGGTACGGTCTCCTTTGTCCGCCCCTTCCTTCAAGATGTGCCGCATCAAGTCCAAGTAAGCGTCCACGCGTCCACCCGTCCGAAGGCGGACAAGGAAGCACTTAGGCCTTCTTCACTCGGCTTGCACGTAGGTTGGCAGGAACAAGAGGTCACTTGGCGTGCTCGGGTTGGCCGCATAAGAAAGAATGTCTTCACGGTCGATGGCGTCAAACAATGCGTGCGTATTGAGACGGACATCCTCAATTTCCATGCCCTTGCACGTGTAACACCTCCGGGCGAAAGCGCACAGCATGTCGATGGCGGCGTGGGCGATGCCCAATTCCATCGCCTCCCGTATGTCTTGAAGTTCTTCAATGTCTTCTGGCGTCAATTCGATGATGCCAAGTTTGTATCGTCGTGCAATGGCAAGCCTCCGGGCAGCGTGAGAGAACACCCGAAGCGTGGTGGGCGTGGATTGTTCTGGCCACTCGGCCTCTCCGAGTAGAACAAGCGAAACAAGTGCGTCAGCAATGGCGCATCCGGGGTAGTTCATGTCAAAAAGGATGCACACCTTGTCGACCGATCCAACGGTTCGGTTGCGTCCCGTTAGAATGTAGACCTCAAGGTGAGCGTCGCCGTTCATCAAAAAGGATTCAACCGTGCGAATCACATCAATTCGAAGTTCGTAGCCGTCGGTTGAGGTGGACAAGAGCGTGTTACCTGAAACGGGACAGTCCATTTCCTTCCATTGACTCGCATCCTTAACGATGGATTGGAGAAGTTCCAATCCACGGAGTTCGGCCTCAATCATTTCGTCTGGGGCGATGATGACGTCCGTTTCGTTCAACACACCAAAGGACGTAGGATAGACCGCCACAGTAACCTTGTGCTGCGAGCCTATAAGAAGAATCAGGGGGCGCCTGCAGCGGCGAGAGTCCCCATCAACTGGTCGGTGAACTGGCGGTACAATCTGGAAAGTTCTGCTCTGATTTCATGTTCATCGGATTTTGCGAGTGCCAACAAGGAGGATGCGGTTTGATTTCCTCCTTGCTCGGAGGCAAGCCAATCCAACCAGGTCACTCCACGGGCAGCGTTCACGTTGAACCGTCGCCACAACCTCGGAAATTTGTGGTGCTGCGGCTGCATGACATCTCGCGTTCCCACCAGCGCCACCGGAACAACCACTGCTCGTGGATGGGCTGCAGCCAGTCGGGCAACACCTGTTTTTCCGGGGAGTAGAAAGGGCGCTTCTGTTCGCTTCGAACGAGTGCCTTCAGGGAAGATGCCAAGGGCGCACTCGTTGCGCAGAATGCTGGCCGCACTGGCGAGCGCATCGCTACCGCCTGCTTCTCGATGGGTCTCAATTTGGCCGGTGGCCCGCATCACGAAACTCGTGAGTGGATTACTGAAATGACCGTCTTTGGCGAGGTAGTGCGTTGTTCGTCGTGCAGCGGCGATGACAGCGATGGGGTCAACGTGGGACAGGTGGTTGGCAGCGAGGATGGTGGCGCCGGTGCGAGGAATGTGTTCCGCTCCACGGATTCGCCACCGAAGCAATGGGCGTAGAAGAGGAGAGAGGAACATCCGCAGGGCAGCGTAAACAGGTGTGCGTGGAAGGGGTCGAGAACTTGGTTGAATCACCCAGTGAGGTTGAAGGGTCAACCACGCACCTTCAAGGTCCTGATGCTCGCTCACGCACCGGGTTGTACTGTCTTTTGTTTTCATGCTTGCTCCAACTTCTGCCCGCAAGCCGGGGTTTGAACGGTGAGACAGGCGGACCGAGGACAACCGTGAAAGAGCACCGAAGAGAGCACCGCTTATGGGAGCCCGTCCGCGCCTTGCTTTGCCGGGTTTTCTTGTGGTTCTCATCCTCGCCGTCGTCTTCCATCCAGTGGCTTTGGCACAATCGGCTTGGGAAGAAGATGGTTGGTTGCGTACCTCCCTCGCTCAGGAACGGCTTGACGCCGGTGATGAGTTCGGTTGCTACGGCATGCCAGGGTTGTCGTGGCAGAACGATCCGGGGGCGGTTGCACAGGCTTGCAGGACCTATATCGAAGAGCGAATTAACGCCAGCAAGTGGGGCGTATCCCCCTTGTCGTCATTTTCACCGGCAACGTTGACGATGGCGGACCACAGCAAGATGGCGAGCCAAGGATTCACTGTTCATGGCGACATGACGGGACTGGAGGACTCTGCTTGGCACAATGCCTCTGATGTACCAACTGACCTCTGGGAGTGGTACAATCTTGGCCGACGTGGGGGCAGTTTGGAGAAGGGCATCGCCTCCTTGGATGCCCTTCAATCGGAAGTCGAAGCCGGAGGGTTGGTCAACATGTATTGGATCGGCCGTGTCAACGACGCCACGGTTCGTCATGACGGTGATGTCCTCGATTACCTCGACCAAACACCAGGCATCTGGCTGACAACCTGGGGCGAGGTCTGGTCTTCATGGTCTGGGAAGCGCTGCTACGAGTTCACGCATGAGATGAACGAGAGCGAGAACGGTTCGGTGCTAACCTTCGAATCCTTGCTCACCGAAGCGTGTCAAGCGGTTTCCGACCATCGGCCGTGGAATGTTCCCTTGACCTGGATACTTGATGTTGAGGGTGTGGAGGTTCGCTCAGTTTCTTCCGCAGAAGGCGATACAATACTTCCTTCTATAGAGGGAGAGAAGAACACCATGGAAGGTTGGTGGCAACAGTCGGATGGCCGGCTGGTGCTCTCAGTGGTCAACGGCCACCAAGTCAAGATCGCCTTGAACGGCTCAAACGTGGAGCATGATGTTCTTGCTCAAGCCGAATTTTTCAACAATCACTCAGCTGCAGTGACCGTTGCAGGCCACGAAACGACGGACCTGTTCAAGTGGTCGAAGCGATTTGTTGACGATACCGATGTTCGCTTCACGTGGTTGGTGCAACCACGTCCAGCCGATGGGCAAGACGCTTGGATTCCGTATGCGGTGGTCGGTATTGGCGTGTTCACCACCTTCCTCATGCTGGGCGTGTTGGGTCGGGAAGGCCTCGGACCATGGTCTGGACTGGCGGGGCAAGAAACCCTTCATAACGAGGACCAGCCGCCCCTCAAGAAGCGAAGCCTTGATGCCGACGAGGAAGCGTGAAGTGCACCAAGGGGAGAGATCATGGCCAACGACGACCTCGTTATCGACCCCTGGGGAAGTGCGCAATCCACGGACTACGACCGGATTATCGATCAATTCGGCTTGTCCTCAATGGAGGGTGTCGCCTTGGACGCCCCGTCCAAACTTCATCGGCGTGGTATTGTCTTCGCTCATCGAGATGTAGACCAAATTCTTGAAGCTCAACGGACAGGCTCTCCATTTGGCGTGTTGACCGGATTGATGCCGAGTGGACAAATGCATCTTGGGCATTCCATGGTGGTGGAACAAGTCAAGTGGTTCCAACAGCAAGGCGGCGATGTCACCATTGCCGTGGCCGACCTTGAGAGTCAGGCGACCCGTGGCGTTTCGCTTGAGAAAGGCCGTCGTGTAGCGCTTGAGGAGTACATTGCCCATTACGCCGCGTTGGGTCTCAACCCTGAACAGACCGATGTCTACTTTCAATCCACTCGCCCTGTTGTGCAGCGCCTTGGGTTCCAACTCGGCAAGCGGACCAATTTGAACGAATTCGAATCCATCTACGGGTTCTCCGGAGAAACCAACTTGGCCCACGTTCAAGCGCCTTTGGTCCAAGTAGGGGATATCTTACATCCGCAAATGGAGGAATTTGGTGGCCTACGCCCGGTGGTTGTTCCAGTCGGTGTAGACCAAGACCCACACCTTCGTCTGACCAGAGGCTTAGCGGCGAAGACCAACTGGTTCAACCTCAGGGATGCTTCTTCCCGAGGGTTGTTGGTAAGTCTGTCCGTCCACGATGAGAATGCGGCGGCTTTTGGACAACTGCCCAACGGCCGTGTGGACAAAGCCAAAGTCGCTGCTGTGTTTGATTCCGTTGTTGAGGCACTGAGCGAACTCGGTTTTTCCGACATCATGTCAAGCCCGAAACAAGGCCATGTCCATGTGCCTTCGGCAACGCAACGTGACAAACATTCGATTCGTATGGCTTTGCTGAGGTTAGAGCGCCGCTTAGGCGGTCTTGGGCTCATGGCGCCAGCCTCCACCTACCACCATTTTGCGGTGGGGATGACCGGCGACAAGATGAGCAGCAGTCAGCCAAAAACCACGCTCTTTCTTCGAGACGACCTTGCAGCGGTTGAGAAGAAAATCAAGCGAGCCTTTTCGGGAGGTCAGCCAACCGTGGAAGAGCATCGCCGGTTGGGTGGAAATCCGGACATTGATGTCGCTTATCAGTACATGATGTACTTCTTTGAGGAGGACGATGCCTACCTCGCAGAGGTCAACGCTGCTTTCCGCTCTGGCAAACTCCTCGCCGGTGAGATGAAGCAACTTTGCATTGAACGAGCGACGGATTGGATGGGTACACTTCACGAAATGCGCGATCAAACGGCTCATTTGGTCAACGATTTCCTCGCTGACGACTCACACTGAATCGCCAGCTTCATCGGTTGAAAACACGGCTGGGTCCGGGCCGACGGGAAGTTCTCGCAATTCCTCTTCGGTCAATGCCCGTTCTGTTGCGTCTGGATGGAGAATCATCGAGTGGCCATGAGGGTCGAGCAAAACGAGGGTGATGGGGGTTGCATCGGGCCCACCCAATTCTGCTAGGGTCAGGGTCATGTTTTGGAGGGTCGCCATTTGCTCCATCAATTCCGCTCTAGCCTCACCATCTGCGTTCAAGAATTGCTGAGAAAGGTCCCGTTCCACCATGTTGATGATCTCTTGAAATCGATGAAGAACACCTTCCACGTTTGAGACATAACCGGTGGCGTTGCTCCCAGGCTTTACTTCCAAATCGAGTTCGGGAATGCAAACCGTGCATGAGGAAGAACGAACCACCCTGGCTCGTATTTTCTCTTCGGTGTTGATGAGCATGGACCAACCGCCGGCTTTTTTCCCCTCCGCAGGGATGAAATCTGTTTGACGCCAACCACAATCATGACAGAGGATGGTAACCTGGGTGTGTTCGCCAAAATAGGGGATCTCGTCAACGTGAGCGATCATGTTGACGTTGCCGGATGATGCGCAGATGGGGCACGGCAGGTCAATGGGTTGCTCGTTCATTCATACACATCCGTCAAATCCTCGGGCGAGACGGCGAAACTTTCCATCTCGGTGCCTTTGATGCCTCGGCAACCTTGAGGAAGCAAAAGCAAACGGGTGTCGGTGATTCGGATGATTTGACCTTGGACATCGCCTTCCACAAATTGACTGAGCATGCTAATCGCTTGATTGAATTCGGTTTTGCGCTTCATCATCCGCTTCATTTCAACGATGCAGCCGTGGCCATCCGCCACCCAATCCATCAACGTCCCGCACCCAGTCAAATCCAACAGGGTTGAATTGTGGAGCACCATTTCTCCTTCGTAAAGTGGAACGGGAGCGTCTGGGTAGAGTTGTTCGAGGTTGTGGTAGGTGACCTTTCCGCGGGGCATTCGTTGAGCAGGAGCGCGCTTCGCACTCGGCATGCTGAAACTCCGAGGCCCCGCTGCTTCTGTGCTGACATCAGGGGTTACGGGCTCAGACGCCTGCTCAAGTTTGGCTTCAGCCGCCTCGAGCAGGTCGAGGTCTGGCATCTCTGGAACGCGCGGCTCGGAGGATGGCTGCGGTGATGGGGTGGACTGGCTGAACGCATCCAGAGAGGATTGCGCCTCGTCCCTCACCTTTCGCCGTCGGCGCCGCATAGGCTTGGAGGTTCTGCGAGGCCTCTTCAAGACTCCGTTTCTTTTCATGTGAGAGCGTTGATTCCCGGGGCCGTTTGGAAGCGCCGCCATGGGAACGAGAACAGACCATGCCCCCGATGCCCAAGGTTCAAGAAGTGTCGGGTTGGAGAGGATATCATGCAAGAACACCAGACCGTTATGAAGACCGGAACCAGTACTGTTGGAATCACCTTCAAGGGTGGTGTCGTGGTTGGTGCAGACCACCGTGCCACCATGGGGCATTTTATCGCCAACAAGAGCGTCCAAAAGCTCTTCAAAATCGGTGACAACCTTGCCCTGACCACAGCGGGCTTGGTTGGCCACGCTCAATCGCTTTCACGAACACTGGCTGCTGAAGTGGCGTTGTTTGAACTCCGCCGGCAACAATCCATGACCGTCAAGGGTGCAGCCACGCTCACAGCGAACATCCTCTCTGGGCGCCCACATTGGGTCCAACTCTTGATCGTCGGTGTTGATGACGACGGCGGCCACGTGTATTCCATCGACTCCGCTGGCGGTTCCATTCCCGACGCCTACTGCGCAACGGGCTCTGGGTCTCCCTACATGTACGGTGTCTTGGAGGACGGCTTCAAGGAAAACATGACCCAGGCGGAGGCCTTAAAACTGGCCGCACGAGCCCTTCACGCATCAGGACAGCGTGATGCGGCCTCCGGCAACGGCATGGATTTGGCCATCATTACGCCCGGTTCTGGCTACCAACAAGTCTCCCAAGACGAGATTGCCAAACTTCTGAAGTGAGGTTCCTATTCCCGCGGCTTTGCCGCTTTACACCTTCGGGTGTGCTGTGGTCCATGTTGACTGCGGGAGCATGCGGTGAACATCATGCAAATGACGTATAGAGAACTGAAAGACGAGATTGCGAAGATCATCCCTCGAAACATCGAATACGAGGTTGACCTTGAGGCCGGCAACATCGCCATCATCACGCAGAACATGAAGCCCTTCACGGGCCAAGACGGCTTGATTGGCAAAATCGCTCGTCGAGTGAAGCGCAAGATTGTCTTGCGAACGCCCATTGATTCAATGATGGACATGGACCAAGCACAAGATGTGATTCGAGACATTATTCCTGAGGAGGCCGACATTACGGAGATGTACTTTGACGCGTGTTATCGAGAAGTCATCATCCAGTGCAAGCAGCCAGGTACAGCGATTGGACGACGGGGCGAAAACAGCAATGCGATTCGCGACAAAACGGGATGGGCGGTCAAGGTTGAACGCACCCCGCCGCTCTTCTCGAAAACGGTTCACGACATTCGTATGTACCGACAAACCCACGGCGATGAGCGACGAAAGTTGCTGAAGGATTTCGGTTTGAACATCCACCGCCCAACACGTCCGGGCGGAACCTGGGCTCGAGTAACTGCCCTCGGTTCTTACCGAGAAGTGGGTCGTGCTTGCCACTACGTGACCACCAACGAGTCGCGAATTATGATCGATGTCGGGGTAAACATCGCCTCGGATACCGACCCCATGCCATTTTTCAACGCCCCGGAAGCCCTTCCTTTGGACAAGCTTGACGCTGTGGTGTTGACGCACTCTCACCTGGACCACGCAGGCATGCTTCCTGTGCTGTTCAAGTACGGTTATCGCGGACCTGTGTACTGCACGCCGCCAACCCGTGATTTGATGCTCTTGCTACAAACGGACTACCTCAAGGTTGGTGGAGCCGAAGGAAAGCGAACACCCTACGATATGGAAGACATCCGAATGTGCATGAAGCACGTTGTCGATGTTGATTGGGACTCAACCACCGATATCGCTCCGGATGTCAAGTTGACGTTTTCGAACGCCGGGCACATTTTGGGTTCCTCCGCCGTCCACCTTAACATCGCTGATGGTAAGCACAACATCGTGTTTAGCGGGGACCAGAAGTACGAGAAATCATGGTTGTTTGACGCCGCCAACACCCGGTTCCCTCGTGTCGAAACGCTGGTGATTGAATCAACCTACGGTGCTTCAGGAGACTATCAACCCTCTCGCCAAGAGGCCAACCAGGAACTGCAAGACATTGTTTCCCGCACCTTGATGCGTGGCGGGAAGATGATTTGTCCGGTCTTTGCTGTTGGCCGCAGCCAAGAGGTCATGATCGCCATTGACGAACTCTTCCGCTCAGGAACGGTCAAGCCCGTGCCCGTTTGGCTCGACGGTATGATTCAGGAAGCTACGGCCATTCACGCCTCTCATCCAAATTATTTGACCAAGGCGCTCAGCAAGTCGCTTCTGAAAGACGACGGAGAAAACCCGTTCACGAGCGAGTGGTTCCGGCCCGTCAAGGGCAGGGAACTCCGAGAGAGCATCGTCATGGACACCTCGCCGTGCATCGTTTTGGCGACCTCGGGTATGCTCAATGGCGGTCCCGTGATGGAGTATTTCAAGAACTGGGCGCACGAGGAGCGGAATTCACTTTGTTTTGTTGGCTATCAAGCCGAAGGAACACTTGGGCGTCGTCTTCAGAAGGGCTTTGGTGAAGTCCCCATGCTCATCAACGGAAAGACTGAGATTGTCAAAATCGGTTGTGAGATGGTGACCATTGACGGTTTCTCCGGGCACTCCGATCGAAGGCAACTGCTTGACTTCGTTGACCGAATCAACCCGCCGCCAAAGAACATCATTTGCCACCACGGCGACTATCAGAAATGCAACGAACTCGGTCTGACACTGCGAGAACGGTACAACTGCCTGACGTTTGCCCCGAGCAACCTCGAAACGGTTCGCCTTTTCTGATCAAAGCGGCATATCGAAATCTTGGGCCATCGGGTCGGGAAGCGAAGTTTCAGTCTCGATGTTTTGACTGACTCCAGTCGTTGACGTTTGCACGCCAATTCCACCTGTTTTTGAGGGCTGAGATGAACCTGCCTGCATCATGAATCCAATCCCAATCAAGGTGGCAGTCATGGCTCCTAGGGCCAATGTAAGAGTGTACTCACCAGCGTTGATGCCCGCCGCCATGGCCACTGCCAAAACCAGCCCAAAGGCCGTGAAGAGCAGGCCCCGTGTGGCTTGTGCCATGCATACGCCCACCACCAAGTTGTTCATGAACCCGTTGCGACACAGGGCCAACCATGCAATCCTCAAACACGCCCTCGTGTCCAGGCTGGCTCATGACCGCAGTCGCCCCATGGGGCGAGAATGCAGAGGATGCATTTGACCAAGGTCTTGTTGAACTTGGATTGGGCGATGTTCGCTTGATTCAGGCCCAGGGCGCCATGCTGCCTCTTGGCTTTGGCGCCACACCACCTCGC
>DAGF01000031.1 GCA_002495645.1 Euryarchaeota archaeon UBA549 | reverse complement strand
GGCTTTGGCGCCACACCACCTCGCTCGCTCCCGATGGGTTCGCTGGTCGAGTGTCATTTGGCCACAGCCTATGCTTGGAACGGTTCTTCGGCTTCAGCCGGTGTCGCTTGGGCGACATGCGTAACCCCCGAAGGCGATGAGTGCGCCATCGTGGCTACCATCACCACCGACCGTGACTACGAAGAAACGGTCTTACTCCTGCGAAGAAACTTGCAACGGCGCTTGGCGAGTCGTGACCTTGAGGTTATCGAATTCGATGTGGCTGTTGATGAGGTCACGGCCGGTCAAGACCACCACGGTGTGGCGGTTGCCGCCTTGATCTTGCCCGAATCTCTTTCTCTTGGCGCCAGAACCAAGACGGGCCCAATTCGAGGAGCGCTGACACGAAAGGCTGCCCCTGAGCCCCGAAAGCGCGTTGACACCAAGGCACCTGCAGCTCCAGCACGACGTCCTGGTCAGCCGCAAAGCAAACACGATTTCACGCTCTGAGGCGATGAGTTGACCCAACAACGTTGGCTTGTTCTGCGGTGTTCGGCCTGCAACCAGTGCTCCGGGCATCGTCGCCAAGGCGGTCGTTGTCCGCATTGCGGCACGACCATGCAAACGGATGCAGAGGTCGTGAAGGAATGCACATCCAGTTCGATGCTTCATCTCGAAGTGGCTTTGGCCAATACGCCCACTGAACTTCAGGATGAATTACGAACTCGACTCTTACGTTCTGCTTCGTTCAACGATGAACCGCAGGAGGTCTCTCCCCGAGCCCTGCTGCGTGAACTTCGTTCACTGGCTTCTGAAGAAGGCCATATCTCAAGGATTCAGGTCCAAACGCTTCTGGATAAGAGGGATGTTGAGATTCCTGCTGATGCCCTCATGGAGCAGGCTGAAGTTGAGGGTGTGGTCGTTCGGCTGAGTGATGGGCGCTGGATGTTCTTTGAGTGAAGTTCATAGGTGAGACGCCGTGGCACAGACCAAGGGCGTATGGGTTAGTTTGGCCTATACTCGGGCGTTTGGGACGCTTGGACCCAAGTTCAAATCTTGGTACGCCCACCATTATTCCGGGTGCGTGATGCTGTGCACCCAGAGAACATGAAATCCGAATTGCGTTTTGATGAACGTCTCGGGAACAACTTCGAGTTCACTGGCCCAGACAGCGTCTTCAAAGGTCTGCACCATTTGACCCTCAACGAACTCACCCAAGTCACCACCTTTGCTCCCACTCGGGCAGTTTGAGTACTTCTTGGCCAATTTCTTGAATGTACGAAGAGGCTTCTTTGACCCGTTCAACTCGTCCAAAATGAGTTTTGCTTCAGGCTTATTGGCCACCAGGATATGGCGAACGTGAGCCTTGCGGGGCTTTCGTCGTCGGTCATGGCGGCGCACTGCGTCTCAACTCCTTGTGAACTCGTGTAGCGGCTCTGTCAAAAAGATGCGCCATCGTCCAAAAGAAAAGGCCCATCACGATGGCTGGAACGCCTCTGGCAAAGAGTTCCTGCTCAAGGTCGTTGGACAGGAACGGAAGCAGGGCGGACCATCCCAAAAAATAAGCAAAGAATGCAAAAAGCGTGTGGGGTGTAAGACGCTTTGGCTTCAACCAAGCGAGGTTTCTTCGATGATGTTCCACCGCCATCATCCATCCTACACTGAGGAAAAAACGAATTGGTTTGATTCCGCTTCGCTCATTTCTATAGATGGATTGAACCGGGCGCTCAGCAATTCTGTAGCCTTGAGTGGCGAGGTTGACCAACCAAAAATTTGGGTAGCCATAACCGCTCCAACTCCGCTGCCAGTTCCAGTTGCGGAGCACCTCCGAGGATGTTGCCGTGTAGCCGCACTGAGGGTCACTGATGGGTTGTCCAGCGGCCAATGTCGTGAAAAATGCGAGGACTTTTGAGGCTCGCTGTCGGTATGTTGGCATGCGATTGAATCCCTCGGGATGTTGCAAACGACTGCCTTTGACATGGTCGGCTTGGTTGTTGAAAATGGGTTCCAACAACGACGCCATATCGTTTGGATTCATTTGACCGTCGCCGGCCATGACCACGCTGATGAACATTGAATTGAACGTGCTCAGCAGGTGTTGATGGCCCATATCGATGGCAGAGCCAACCCCTTTCCCGTCCCCATCAAGGACGGCCAATTCACATGGAGCGTTGGCGTTTTTTGCTTGCGCCGCCGTCGTGTCGTCTGAACCGTCATCAACCACCACCGCGATGTCCACGAATGAAGGCAATCCCTCAATCACGCTCGCAACATGCTCTTCCTCATTACGTGCAGGGATGACGACGCCGATGTGCCAACCCTGCAGCATGCTCTTCCCTGCTGTCTCGCCTCAATCAATCTATGCTTGAAAGCGGTTCCCCACTCGCCCTGCAAGAACAGGTTTGATAGCCTGAAGTGAAGACCGCAATCCGTGAGTGCACCACTTGAGCGTGTTGTCTTGATTGGACGAGACATTGAATTGCGCATTGTATCCCTCATCGTGCGCTGCCGAGAAGTGGCGAATGAGGTGCTCCTGTTTGATACCGGTTCGAACGACGAAACCGTTGAGTTGGCCAATGAAGTGGATTGCAAGGTTGTGCATCACGACGGTGAAATCACGCCCCAACTGTTGGCTAAGGCCCTCATGTCGCTTGAGACCTATGACGGGTTGACGCTGTTCCTTCCGATCTCTTCTCAATGGAAATTGTCTGACCTCCCCCTCAGTGTGAATCGTGCCCGTGAAGGGTGGGATATCCACCACCTCTACAGGGGTGCCCCAACGGATGAAGAGGGGCAAGGCGTGCTTCTCTCATCAACCGATTTGGGCCATTTGGTACTCAGTCCGCGAGGGGCTGAGCACCTTTTGAGTTTGCCAGAGGACGCCACGACCGAAGACATCTCAGAGGACATCAGAGCAAGGTTCGTCAAGAGTGATGTCCCTATTCATTTGCCTCAGCGGCAATCGTTGGCCACCGCATCACGCTTCGCTCAACTCTTTTATTGGATGTTGGAATCAAAACACCCGCTCCTGTTATTCGGCATTCCTGGCGTGGTGCTCTTTGTCTTGGGTTATCGATTGTCTGGCGACCTTGCAAGCATGTTCACTGAACTCAATTCAACCTCCATTGGGGTGTCGCTCATCACCATCGCCATGACCCTCATCGGTTTGTTCGCCATGATGGTCGCCTTGATTCTCTACATCATGGGGAAGCAAGTTGCACGAATTCAAAACCAGTACAATTGGCCAAAGGGGAGTTGATTTCATGTCAGGCCATCTTGTATGTCTTGATATGGACCGTGTACTCGTTGACCACCTCTCGACATGGCAATTTGTGTACGATAAACTTGGCATTTCCAATGACGAATCGTTTGAACTTTACAATCAAGGCCTTCTTGATGAATGGGACTGGATCAAACTCGATTTGGCTCTCATTAAATCCGCACCGGGGGGCAACATAACCGACGAACGACTCCGTGGCCTCATGGAAGGGATGCCGATGATGAAGGGTTGGAAGACCCTTATCCAGCACCTTCTCGACCACGATGTTCACGTTGCCATCGTGAGCGGTGGGCTTCAGAAAACAGCTCGCGACATCGCTGCAACTTTTCCCAGTGCTACGCCATGGAGGCGACGTTGGGGTGGTATTGACAGCCATACCGCACGAGAACAAAGCAACGGCTTTGACTCAAAACTCCATGTGTTCACCAACGGATGGCTGATGGAATCAGGCGATGGCTCATCACCGGCTGGCATCGGTGATTATGGACGGTACCAAGTGCAGATGAATGGAAAAGGAGCCATTGTGAAGATGTTGCAGCGCCGTCTTGGTGTCGAGAAATCCAACACTGCATCGGTTGGTGATTCCATGGGTGATGTCGGTATGTTTGGCGAAAGTGGATGCGCCGTCTTGTTCAATCCCTGGGACGACCGGCCGAGAGAATTTGCGCATCATGTGATTGAGGAGAAGGACCTCCTCATCGTTCTCGACCTCATTTGCGAGCGCTTCGGCCTTCCCAAACCTTGATGGAGAAGTTGGCAAATCAAAGGTCATGGTCGTTGACGACTTGATGTCCATCTGCCCGCACTGTGGATTTTTGCTCGGTGCATTCATCCCGGGGATGCCGTGCCCGATGTGCGGTGAAATCCTGCTCTGATCAAGGCGTAACGCGCCGTGAGGTTCGGGGGAACGGAATGACTTCGCGGATATGGGTCGCACCTGCGAGCCAACTCACAACTCGGTCCACGCCCAGTCCAAATCCGCCGTGGGGCACACCGCCATAGGATCGGACATCGATGTAGAACTGATAGGGCTCTCGAGGCGTACCCTCTTCGTCAATGCGCTGCAATATCTCCTCCTCGGACCATGTACGTTCACCGCCTCCAATGATTTCTCCGTAGCCTTCCGGGGCCAGGAGGTCATGGCAGAGCACGTAATTTTCGTCCTCAGGGTCCACACGGTGGTAGAAGGGTTTGGCCACCTTGGGGTAGTGTGTCAAGAAGTGAGGAACATCAAAATCCTGCGTGAGGACTTTTTCTTTTGAGTAGTCCAAGTCTTGGCCCCATTCAACGGCCACACCTTTGCCTTGAAGAATTTCAATGGCCTCATCGTAGCGCATCCGGGGGTAGGGGTTGTCGGCATACCTGGCAATCAAATTCAGGTCGCGTTCAAGGTAAGTGAGTTCATCCTCACGTTCATCGAGGAGTGCCCTTGCAATGCTCCTGACCACGCCTTCTCCATGGGCCATGATGTCGTTATTGGTAGCCCATGCCATCTCCATTTCAGCATGCCAGAACTCGGTCAAATGCCGTCGCGTTCGTGATTTTTCAGCACGGAATGAGGGTGCAATGGTGTACAAGCGTTCCAAGGCTGGCATGGCGGCCTCGGCGTAGAGTTGCCAGGATTGTGTAAGATAGGCTTGCTTGCCAAAATAGGGTACCTCGAACAACGTGGACCCGCCTTCAACAGCACCCGCCACGAAATTTGGTGCTTGGTATTCCAAGAAGTCGTGCCCTCGAAAGTATGAGTGAATGGCGCCGAAGGCTGAACTCCGGAGCTTCAACATGGTGGTTGCTCGGGCGGTTCGCAAGTAGAGATGGCGATGATTTAGGGTGTGCTCTGTCCCTCCATAGGTCAGTTCGCCATCTTCGTCTTCAACCAGCATGTCTGCCTCAGTGATGGGGAATGGACGTTCTGAATTGACGGCTCCGACAATCTCCATTGATGAAATGAGCAGCTCATGTCCGCCCGGTGCTTTTTCTGAGGTGGAGACAACACCGGTCATAATGACACTTGTTTCGATGAGAATGCCCTTGAGTTGCTGAAACATATCCTCGCCGAGTAGGTCGAGTTTACCGACACACTGAATGCTTCCAGTGGAATCACGAAGGACGATAAAACGGAGTTTATTGCTGCCGCGTTCTCGCTTAATCCAGCCTTTCAACTCAATTTCTTGGTCGTTGTATTTGCCTTTTTGCACATCGCCGATCCAAATGGTCTTGACCATGCTCTCACCAAAAGGTTCCACCTGTTCTGCCTATGTGAATGTCTCCCTCTTAGAACCTCAAAACACGGGGTGAGTTCCCGTTCATCGTGCAAAGTGTCAAAACGGTCCCAGTGAACCAACAACCGTGAGAAAAACAGCCGTCTACGCTCTTGGTGGCAATGCTTTGCAATCTCCCGGGGACGAACGCAGCACCGCCAGTGAGGTCCTTGCTCGTGTCATGAGTGATGTCATCGACCTGCTTGAGATGGACTGGAGCGTGGTCATCACCCACGGCAACGGACCTCAAGTGGGGCACCTCCTTGCGATGGACGAACACCAAACGCAGGGTTTGGATTCATGGGTTGCCGCAACGCAGGGCATGATTGGCCACGAGTTGTCCATGCACCTGCAGGCCATTTTGGAACGTCGTCGTCGACCTGAACGTACGGCAGTTTTGCTAACACGCGTTGAAGTTGACAAAAATGACGAAGCATTTGCGTGGCCAACCAAGCCGGTTGGTCCAGTGCTCTCCTCACAAACCGTCATGACCGCAGATTGGGATATTGCCGAAACGGTTCATGGTCCACGCAGGGTTGTCGCAAGTCCATTGCCGATTCGTATCATGGAACTGGATGTCATCGAACAACTCGTCCAGTTGAACGCCGTTGTCATTTGCGGAGGCGGTGGAGGCGTGCCTACTGCCCGGCTTGACCAGCACCTTCAGGGCATGCCCGCAGTGGTTGACAAGGACCACTTTTCTTCCTTGCTTGCCCGAGACCTTGGTGCACACGCGCTCATCATCAGCACCGAAGCCGACGCTATCTATCGGAACTTTGGCACGGAAGATGCCCAGGCAATGAGACGATTGATGGTTGATGATGCTCGTGCTTTGGGCGAAGCGGGTGAATTTCCGAAAGGTTCCATGGGCCCGAAAGTGGAGGCGCTGTGTCAATTTGCTGAGCAATCCGAGACCAATGCTGCGATTTTGTGCTCACCCGGCGATGTCCTTTTGGCTCTTCGAGGTGAGCGAGGCACCACCATCACGTCCACTTGATGGACGCTGGAAAAGAATCATGTTCTTATGGTTCCATCTTCTCGGATGGGTCATGAAGACCCCCATCGTCGCCGAAGCCCACTGTGATGCTCCCTGTGGAGTGTACGACCCTGCCAGCGCCCGTATCGCCGCGGAAGCCGTCCAGTCCATGACCAAGAAAATGCTCGCCATGACTTGCCCCGACACATCTGACGGCGTGGCCATGGCCGCTTACATGAACACCATGGCTCGCTACGCCCTCGTCAAGGAAGAAGAAGCCCAAAAGTGCAAAGACGAACTCCTCGTTCTGTGGACGGATTTCTTCAAGCCTCAACATCTTGAATCCAATCCTGACCTGCACGACACCTTCTGGCACGCTGCCAAACTTTGCTCTGCTTGCAAGGTTGAAGTCTCAGCCGACCACGCCCAAGAACTCATGGATGCCTGTGAGGCCATCCACGAAATGTTCTGGGCTGCCAAGGGACGAGAGGTTCCTTGGACTCGCGCTTCTTGAGGCCGGTCCATGGCCCGAAACTTGGATGTCCGCATCCAAGGCGATAGCATGTGGCCCACGTTCACCGATGGCCAGATGTTGACGTTTCAGGAAACGAACTCACAAACCACCTTCGAGGTTGGTGATGTCGTTTTGGCTCTTCACCCTTTGAAGGTTGATGTCTTGATGGTCAAGCGAATTCACAGAATCGAGCCAGATGGTCGGCTGTTTTTGACCGGCGACCAACCCGACCCAACATCCAGCGAAGATTCACACAATTTTGGCCCGGTGGCTGTGAGCAATATTCGCGCTCGTTGGACAGAATGATGTTGGCGGGCCTGACGGGGTTCGAACCCGCGACCGACGGATTAAGAGTCCGTCGCTCTACCTGACTAAGCTACAGGCCCAACTCGGCCTTTTGCCCCGTCTATTTAATGCTTCACGCAACTGGGATTTGAAATTCCTTCAATCGCCCTTTTCCAAAACAGAAACGCCGTTCGAAGAGGCGAGCACAACAACGTCGCACATGTTGTTGAACAGGCCAACCTGCACGACGCCAGCGAGATTGAGCAGTTTCCGTTCGGTCTCTTCTGGGTGGGTGAGCGTTGGTCCAGTATGTGCATCAGCGATGTAATTCCCGTTATCCGTTGTCAAAAGGATTCCATCTTTTTCCCGCATGCTAACGTTGCAACCAAGGCTTTGCTCAATGGCCCGCTTCGTTGTGTTGTAGGAGAAGGGGGTGACTTCGATGGGGAGAGGAAATGCGCCAAGCGTGGCCACTTGTTTTCTCTCATCGGCCACGACGACCATGCTGGCAGAGGATTGCGCCACCACTTTTTCTCTCAACAAGGCTGCACCTCCGCCTTTGATGAGTTGGAATTGGGGGTCAAATTCATCGGTGCCATCGATGACCACATCCAATCCATTGAGTTCGTCAAGGTCAACAAGCGTGATACCAACATCAGTGGCGAGATCCCTGGTGGCCAATGAGGTGGGGACGCCGACGATTTCAAGCCCTTCTTCTCGTACTCGGCGACCCAACTCAAGGATGGTGTATTTCACGGTTGACCCGGTTCCAAGGCCCACCTTCATGCCGGATTCGACGTAGGCGCATGCAGCGATGCCCGCTTCTTCCTTGAGGGTTTCAACGTCCATGGCTCTTCCTTGTCAACCCCATCTATGGACTTTCTCACGTTGACCGCCCATGGCAAAAAGTCCCAACCCTTTAGACCTTGAACCGAGCGTAGTACGGTCATGAGAGAGGGTGCTCGACCTGCATCGGTGGCGCTCGGACTCGTTCTTTTGTTCGTTCTTTCTCTCGTTCCGGTGACCCATGATGCCCCGCAAGCGCTTCCAAAAGGCGACCTGTTTAAGGAAACAACACCGCTTGGTCAGGCTGAAAAATTGACCATTGGTTCCTGGCCAGACGGTGCAAGTCAACGGGTTGAAGTCAGCGTTCCAGATGGTCATTCCATCAAATCCATTGACCTTGACATCAGTGCTTCAACCTTGACCAATTCAATGGCATCGGTGTTGACCGATGTTGGAGACTTTGATGGGAATGCTGTTTACGACGGCATGGATGTGAACAAATCCTCACTTCAAATTCTTCCTCAGGACTGGACCTATGATTTTGAGTCCAGCACATGGGCCCCTGAGTGGACGCGTTCGGGAAGTTCAAATTGGGCCATCCGGGCCGATACTCGCCTGGGTGGTGCTCAACTCGCCAAGGCGGGAACCATCAGCCACAACCAAGAATCCAGCATGACTCTTGATGTTTCTCAATTGCCTGCTTCATCGGGCACCTTCAGGTACAGTGTTTCTTCCGAAGGGAGTTTCGACTACCTCATCTTTTGCATTGACAACACCGCTTGCAGCAGGTACAGCGGTTACACCCAACGTTGGTCGGGCACGGTGAACAACGGATTGCAACAGTTCACCATTCCTGCAACGGCCCAGACGCTCACATGGAAATACACCAAGGACGGAAGCGTCAATTCTGGCTCGGATACGGCGTGGGTGGACGACATCATCATCACGCCCTCCGGAGGCTCTGGCAACGGCGAAGGAAACTGGACATCGGAGGTGTTTGGTCCTTCGCTGCTTGGGCGGGGCGAGAACATGATGCATGGATTGCTCCACATGGATGCGCTGGTCTATCCGGGTTCAGTGTTTGAGTGGCAAATCCTCGACGCCTCCACCAATGTCCCAGTTCCTGGCTTTGAGCGGCTCACCTCGACTTGGGCTGATTTGGGCATGATCGATTCGCACCAATACCCGCTTCTCAGATTCAAGGTTCACATGAAAGAAGCATCAGGTGGCGGCACATCCGAGATTCGGAGTTGGTCGCTGAACGGACACGTGGCCAAAGGCTTCGATACCGACCCAACCGATGAAGGCTGGAGCATCCAGGGTGGAAGTTGGTCCAATGGCGTCATTTCGAGTTCAGGGACCATCCTTTCCGATGTCTATCATGTCCGCTCAGGGTTCTCTGCCGTGAGCGTTGACAGCACACATTCGGGTGGCGGTCAACTCCAATTCACAACCGACGCAGGCCAATCCTGGACGGACCTGGACTCGGTTGACCATGTTTCGCTTGAAATGCCGGCCCACCTGTTCCAACTGCGAATGGTCAGCGCCACCGGCAGTGGCGCGTTCACGTGGGATTCGGTTGATGTTGAATTGGTTCGCACGTCATTGCCCGATGGTCTACGACTTGACGTTGGGCTGGATGGTGCCGATGAATGGTCCATGGACCGTCGTGGAAACGGAGCGTTTGGTTTGCAAAATACCCTCGTTACCGACGACCTTTGGGTGTCGCGTGCCATTGCCCCCGCCAACACCGCCTCCCTCGAGGTTGCCGTGCCAACCCAAGGCGTCCATGCCTTTTCCTTCGCTGTCGCCTCGCCCACCGGCACCATCGCCAGCCCGTTCATGGCGATGGCCGTCAACGGCCAAGATATCCTTAGCCGAACGCTATCAAACATCGATGATTTGTCGGTGGTGTCCCTTGATGCTACGGAACTCACTACCCTCAACAACGCCCTTGCTCAAGCCTCCAACAACCACGGTCCATCCGGGCTACCAATGGCCACCGTGGAGGTTCGCATCGGTTCCTCTCTCACCACTGGAGACCTGTTGTTTGGAGGTGTCTTTGCGCCCTACGAGGCCGACATCTCGTTTGAGTTGAATGCAGGGCACCCGCTGGTCATGGGTTTGAACCACGCGCTCTCATCCGCCATCCCACAATCCGGTCAGCGAACCGTGGTGCTCCCGGTTCGCATGGACGGAACGGGTTCGGTCTATCTCACACTGAACGACGTTCAATCCCAAGCTTCGGTGAAGGCGATCGAATTGGAGGTTCACAATGTCTCTGATACCTTCGTGCCAGGTGTAGACTGGGTGGAGTCTGCGGGCACGTTTGACTTCTCTCCGCTCGGTATCACCGATGCCCTTACCCACGCTACGCAGTCGGGATGGGAGGTTGAACTCCACCTCTCGGGCTCTCAGCAGCAATCAAAACTGCGTTGCCCCATCGCTTCGCTCCCTATCACCTCCACCTCCTTGTCCGCTTGTACAGCTTCGGGCACGGCCCTGCTCTGGTTCGATGACGGTACCGCCGGTTCAATTTCTGCAGTCGGTTCGGGAGAATTCCTTGAACTCCGTCACCACTTCAGATTCCCGGATGGATGGGATGACGAATCCTCAGCAACACTTTCTGTCAGTTTAATTTCATCATCAGGGCCGCTTTTACCGGTCTCCAAAGTCTTCGGTTTGGGTCATGACCAAGGTGTTGAAAACGACATTGAAATCAAATCGTGGTCAGTTTTGTCAACCCAAGGCATCCGATCAGACGCAGCATACCCCTACTTGCGAGGCGGAGAAGTGGTTCATCTCGAGGTGGTGCTGGGCTTTGAAAACACGACCGAAGGTGTACCTCGTTCGGGTCAAGCACTCGTTCGTTTCCTCGTGGATGGAAATGAATACGCCACCACCACCTTGCTCGATGACGGTGTGGCCTTGTTCCCCTACACGGTGCCAAACGGTCGACCTTCCCTTGACTTGGGTGTTGAGGTCGTGCCTTTGAGAGGACAGGATGTCGTGAGCAACCTTCCCTCAACACTCACCTTCCTCTTTGATAACGTTCCACCCATCCTTGTTGACCGTTCAGTTGAGCGCTTTGACAGTCGAGACATCGCACCCCGAACGCCCATCGTGTTCACCATCGCCGACCGCCCCCACCTTCCAACGCACGCCGATGTCTATCTTTGGCAGTCCTGGATTGACGACGACAACGCAAACGGCGTCATGGACGCCGATGAGGTCAAAATGTCCCAACTTGAACTGCCAGAGAACCTGTCCACCTTGATGGGCGAATACCGTCTCTCCATTGATTCCAGTGCAGCCGAACAGAACGATTATTTCGTCGGCTGGGTCGAGATTGCCGACAGTGCGGGCCACATCATGGAGGGTGGTGGAAGCCTCGCTGAACCCATGTTCCATGTCCAACTCAACGCCAACGGTGCTCCCTCCCTTGGAGCATCGTCCTTGGGCTGGCCTGGAGGGGTTGAATCCCCATGGTTCCATCCCGATGAATGGTACGAAATTCGGGTGCCGGTTTGGGAACAAAACGGTATCTTTGACCTTGCGGAAATTGAACTCCAGTTGGCGTCAAATACGCCAAACCCGGCCGTCATCCAATGGAATCAAAGCACCGATATCTGTACTTCCTCAGACCCCTACGTGGATATTGAATCATGCGATTTGGTCCCAGCCGAAGCCGACGACCTGTTTTCCAGAAACGGTGAATATGTGGTGAATTTCTCGATCAACTGGGGCTACGACCCCGATACATCGGTCGTCCGTGTTCCTGAAATTTCGCTTCTGGACCAATCAGGACAATCCAACCGATTCATCCTTGACCCGCTTAACTGGAGGTTCTCGGGAGAACTCTCCATCGACCACGATTCCATTCGCATTTCGCTTCCCGGAGAGGATGATGATGCCCTTGGCTACTGGGTGCAACCCCGCACCACCTTCGACGTGCACGGTGATGTCGTATGGTACCGAACAGGGACCCTTCCTTCTCAGAACCTTGATGTTGAATTGACCCTGGGTGAAAACAGCCTCGAGGCTGAAGTCGTCAACGGCAGTTTCACGGGGAGCATTCTCGCACCCTTGCTCGACGGCACCTATGGTTTGTTTGGCGACCTTCGTGATGCACCAAATGGTGCGGTCTATAGAGGCGATGGTTCGGCTTTTGTTTGGTTCATCGTCGACAACGAAGCCCCTCGTGTCGCTGCAGTTGACCGGCCAGGATTCAACACCATGCTTGTCGAAGAAGCTTGGGAAGATTTGCAATTTGAATTGCGCCTTCATGAGAATGCTCGTCTTGACCCGGATTCGCTTCGCTTGCATTGGTCGTTGAATGAAGCGGGACTTGGCCTGAATTCCTATGTCTTTGACAACGGGAGCCTGCCCCTTGAGATCCTGGGTGAACGAACAAACGGGGAATCTGTACCCGTGCGTTGTTCGTTGGACTTGGACGCCCTTATGTTGCCAGCGTTCAGAACCAAGGCGGTTGAACTTCGTGTTTGGGTGACGGGTGCAGATGAAGCCGGTTTGACGATTGATTCGGTGTTCAATGATGTGGATGCGCCGCTTCGTACCTGGAATCTTGAACAGCGTGTTCCTGTTTACGCGGTCTTGGGCATTGAAATGAAACCCTCCAATGACATTCACCAAGGCGACTTCGTAGAGGTCTCAGCGCTGATTACGAACAACGGACTGGCCGATGGTGAGGCGAACATGGTCCTTGAACAGGTTGAATCAAGTGGTGCTCGAACCCGTTTAGATGCACGTGTCATCGACATCCAAGCAGGTGAACAGATGATCTATCAGTACCTTTGGAAACCTGGCCGAGACGGAACGCAATGGCTTGAGTTAAGCATCGTCAACGGGCCGAACGCACAATCCCAAACGGTGCTTGTGGAAGAACCACGTTCGGACGGTGTGTTCGGCACCATCAGCACCGTGAACCCCGCTCTTTTGTTCATTGTCTGCTTGTTGGTGGCCGGTCTTATCGGGCTGCTGGTGGTCGGTTTGCGACGTGAAGAGGTTCCCGTCAACAAGCGTCCTCCTAAGTTGAATCCAAGACAACAGCCTGCTGCCACAACACCTGCAGCGGGGCCCTATGGTGCACCTCAGCAGACGGCTTCACCTGGTGAAAACCCCTACAAATGACGGGTTGGCCTTGGGGGTCGCATTGAAATGAGAGCGGTTCACATCCTTGCTCGGAGGGAGTAGGAGGACCGCTGACAGAGTTCGACTCTGAGGAAAGTCCCCTCTCCAAAGTGCAGGCGGCTACCACAAGGAAGCAAACAGAAATGGTTGGGTTCAAGGCTGCAGAAACGAACGATGCAAGGTGTGTACGATGACGTTGAAAGACCGAGGTTGC